>JBKPDV010000214.1:0-3546 GCA_046728075.1 Acidobacteriota bacterium
TCGGCGCGGGCGCAGCGCCACCGCCTCGGGAGGGCGGTGCGGGCGGTCCTGCGGCTGGCGTGGCATGGCTTCACCACCGGGATCAGCGGGTTTCAAACCAAGTCAGGGCTGGTCGGCGAGGCGATCCGGCGCGACCTCGCCAACCCCCTTCACCAGGCTGCCAGAACTGTCAACTGCGTAACTTGTAAAAAGGCTACGCAATAAAACTGCGAATGAAATAATAAGTCGTGGTGTGCAGTTGCCGGACTTGTTCGATGCCCTTCCGACACAAGAATCGCATCGAGAGTTTCAACGCGAGCTAGCCCTCATGCGGACACTTTGCTTGAGAATCCTCGAGGACCAACGATTGGTTGCCTGACCGCTGAGTTGTACCATCAGGCCCCTTCACGCCCGCGTTGGCTTCGATTCCGGCGCATCCACCCGATGCATCCCCGCGGCGCGGGCCGCGCGCCGCGCGGCCCGGCGCTTGGCCTTGCCCACAAGCATCAAGTTCCGCGCATAGATGGCCAGGCCCATCGCTTGCCCGAGGATGATCACCGGGTCACGGCGATAGGTCGCGTACGAGAGCAAGGTGAGCCCGCCGAGCAGGCTCAGCCACCAGAACGCGACCGGCACGACCGAGTCGCGCTTCCTCTCCGAGACGATCCACTGGACCAGGAACCGCGCGGTGAAGATGGCCTGGCCCAGGAAGCCGATCGTCAGCCAGAGCGTTGGGTTCCCCATGGTTCAGCCCTCCTGGCCGACGCCCTGCCGCGTCGAGGCCGTGCCCGCCGCGAGGTGCGGCGCGTCCATCGAGGTCGAAACCACCTCGTACCGGACCGGCCGGCGCATCAGCCAGGCGATGCCGAAGAGGTCCACGACGACCCGGATCGACCTGTTCCAGATGTTGTAGTGCGACTGCCCGTGCGGCCTCGGCCGGTGGTTCACCGGAAGCTGGACGATCCGGCACCCCTCGCGGAGCAAGAGCGGCCCGAAAAACCGGTGCGACCCGCGGAACATCGGCAGCCGCAAGGCCATCTCACGCGGGAAGATCCGGACCGAGCAGCCGGTGTCGCGGATCGACTGGCCGAGGACCCGGTTGCGCACCCAGTTGGCGCACCGGCTGATGATCCGCTTCGACCAGACGTCCCGCCGCTTCGCCCGCCACCCGAGCGCTGCGTCGTGCCCCCCCGACAAGGCGTTCCACAAAGCTGCCAAATCCGCCGGGTCGTTCTGAAGATCGGCGTCGAGCGTGGCGACCCAATCCCCCCGCGCCGCGCGGAAGCCCGCGGCCGTCGCCGCCGACTGCCCGACGTTGCTCGCCAGCGTGATTGGCCGCAGTTCGGGGTACTCGTGGTTCAACTGCCGCAGGACGGCCGGCGTCTCGTCGGTCGATCCGTCATCGACCACCACGATCTCGAACCCGCCGAGCCGGTACCCCGAGCCGCCATTGTTCGCGCAGAGTGGCCGGACCGCGCGGGCAATCTCGTCCACCAGTTGCGGCAGGCTCGCCGACTCGTTCTTAGCCGGCACGACGATGGAGAGGATGCTCCCCTCCAGCAGCGTCCCGGTGCCCTCTCCCGGCGAATGACCGCGCATCCGCCCGCCCGGCCGGTGCGACGGATCTTGCCGCATGGACGACATGACGACGGCCTCCTTGCCGACCGACTTCGATTCCATTCCCGCAGGGGCGAGACCGTCCTTGGTCTTCGCGCGGCCCCGCATTGTCCACACAACGTCTTCGGCGTCCATCCCAGAACGACCGTCTCAAACCGTTCTGGACAGACCCGCGGCCCCTCTGCTAGCTTGACCCTCCAAATCCATAGAATCGGCGGCTTCGTGCCGAAGCTTGACGATCAATCACTCGGGACAAGGACGCCCCAGCCATGGCCCCCACCCTCGTCACCCCCTCCGAAACCCGCCGCATCACCCTCAGCGAACTAAAACCAAATTCTTTCAGTTTCTCCATTTATGGCGATCCCGACGAGGAAGCCGAAGACCTCGTCGAGAGCGTGCGCGTCCACGGCATCCTGGTTCCGCTGGTGGTCGCTCCCGAGGGGTCGGCCTGGGAGGTGATCTCGGGGCACCGGCGGCTCGCCTGCGCCCGCCGCCTGGGGTTGCCGGACGTCCCTTGCGAGATCCGCCCTCTGCGCACCCGATCCGAGCGGCGGCTCGCGGTCCTTGAATACAACCGCCAACGCCGCAAGTTCTTCAGTCAGCTCATGCGCGAGGCCGACGCCCTGGAATCGCTCCAGGCCGCCACGGCCTGCCGCCGTCGTCTCTCCAATCTCCGACAGTTCCAGGCCGAGTCCGAACCGTCCGAATGTCGGAATTCCGACGCTCGGCGCGGTCGCACCGATGCGGCCATCGCGCGAGCGCTGGGCCTCGGGGGCAAGGACCTCTACCGCCAGGCCCGCGCCGTCTGGCGGGCCGCCCAGTTGGGCGATCCCCGCGCGCGGAGCAGCCTCGCCCAGGTCGACGCCGGCACCAAGACGATCCACGCCGCCTACAAAGACCTGCGCCGTCGCGATCGCTTCAGTGCGGGTTTCCGCCCCACCCCGTACGACGTCTGGCCGTTCAAGCACGACCGGGCCTTTGGCATCCCTCACCCCGGCTCGATCCCCCCGGCCATCGTCGCCCACACCCTCCACTACTTCACGGCCCCCGACGCCCTCGTCATCGATCCGATGGCGGGTGGCGGGACAACTCTCGACGTCTGCGCCTCGATGGGACGCCGCTGCCTCGCGTATGATCTCCATCCCGTCCGTTCAGACGTTCGAGAGCACGACGTAAGGCGTGGCTTTCCGCCCGAAACGAGCGAATGCGATCTTATTTTCTGCGACCCGCCCTATCACACGATGCTCGCCCGCCAGTACGACGCCGACGCCGTCGCCAACGCCCCCCTCGCGGCCTGGGTCGAATTCCTCGACCAGCTCGCCCGCGATGCCTTCGCCATGCTCCGACCCGGCGGCTACATCGCCCTGCTCCTGGCGAACCAGACCGAGAAAGACCTTCCGGCCGGGTACGGCTACCTTGATCACGCTTTTTTGGGCTACAATGCCCTCCGTGCCGCAGGGTTCCTCCCCGAGCGGCGGATCAGTTGCCCGATGGACGGCGACTACCTGCCACAGCATGTCCGCCGGGCGCGGGCCGACGGCCGGATGCTCGGCCAGGTCCGCGACCTGCTCGTCATGCGCAAGTCGTTGCGAGATACGAGTTCAGGACAGGGGCTCACCGCAGGCCAGCTCGTACACCTTCCCCCGGACGAACGGGTTTGAGAGCGTCGGATTGCGGCGGACGATCGGCTCGGGGAGCGACGCGACGGCAAGCCGGACTAGCCCGGATTATTCACGAATTCCTTAGGTGATCGACGTAACGTCGTTGCCTGCGGGAGATTGTCGCCGATCTTACCCAGACAGCGACCCAGCTTAACAGCGACCGAACTGTATCGCCTGTAGCGAGTTAGGAAAGCTCGGACAAGGGTCGTGAATTATCCGGGTTAGGTCGAAGCGGGTGCTCACCGCGCGCACGTACCGCGTCTCCTCGTTCGGGCGTCCGGGCCGCTCC
>JBKPDV010000215.1:0-12386 GCA_046728075.1 Acidobacteriota bacterium
GGCCCCAGGGTCGGGGGCTGGATCGCGGCCTCCGTCGCGGGGGGCCTGACCGGCCGCGTGCTCTCCGGCTTCCTGGCGGCCGGGATCAATTGGCGCGCCCCTTTCGTTTTCTTCGGGCTCTTGACGCTCGTCGGCGCGGCCGTCATCGCCCGGCGGCTTCCGCGGAGAGAAGGGAATCCCACCGTTCGGTTGAGCGACGCCTACCGGGGAATGTTCGCTCACTTTCGCAACCGCCGTCTCATCGGTGCCTTCCTGATCGGCGGCGCTGTCTTCTTCTGTTTCATCGGAATCTTCACCTATCTGCCGTACTATCTGACCGCGCCTCCGTTCCATCTTTCGACGGCAGTCGTTTCCTCCGTCTACTTGGTCTACATCGCGGGAGTCTTCACATCGCTCATCTCGGGGCGGCTGTCGGGGCGAGTGGGCAGGCGGGCGGTCATGGCGGTTGGCCTTGCGATCGCCTGCCTCGGGGTTCTTGGCACGCTGGTCCATTCGCTGCCGTTGATCGTTCTCTCGCTGGTGGTGCTGTGCGTTGGGATGTTCACCGTGCAATCGACGGCTCCCGCCTTTGTGAACGCAAATGCCGAGGGCGCCAAAGGAGGCGCCGGCGCGCTCTACGTCACGTTTTATTACGTCGGGGCCAGCCTCGGCTCGGTCCTGCCGGGCTACGCGTGGCAGGCCTGGGGCTGGAGGGGCGTCGCGGCGTCCTGCGTGACGGCGCTCTTGGTCGGACTCGCCGCCGACGGATGGCTCTGCGGATGAGCCGGGCGAAGGGCGAAGGGCGAAAGGCGAGTCCCGAGTCCTGAGTGCCGAGTCCCGCGATATCCTCTATGCACTTTTTCGGGCGCGCACGGCGCCCCTTTTTGGCGGAGGGGGGACTTATGAAGTTGTGGAAGTCTGTCTTTGCGGCTCTGTTGACATGCGCCGGACTGGCAGGCCCGGCGTGGGCCGCGGACGCCGTTGTCAAGATCGGCGCGGTGCTGCCGGTGACCGGCAAGGAGTCCAAGATCGGCGGCGCGTACAAACAGGCGACGGAGTACGCCGTCAAGGAGATCAACGATGCCGGCGGCGTGGACGTCGGCGGAAAGAAGATGAAGATCGACCTGACGCTTCTCGACGACACCTCCGACGCGGCCAAGAGCGCGCAACTCGTCGAGCAGCTCATCACGCAGCAGAAGGTCGACGCGATCATCGGCGGCTACGGTTCGCATCTCGTGCAGGCGCAGAGCGTCGTGCCGGAGCGCTACGGGGTTCCCTATATCTCCGGAGGCGCCGGTGCGCGCAACATCTACGGCCGCAGCAAGTGGGTGTTCGGCACGCTCTCGCCCGTGGACGTGCTGTCGGAGACGCAAATGGATTTCTTGAGCGCTCTGGTCGCGGCCGGGAAGCTCAAGAAGCCGCTCAAGATCGCGCTCATCACGGAAAACACCGAGCACGGCAAGGACTACGCCCAGGGGGTCCACGACTATCTGAAGGCGCATCCCGGCACGTATTCGATCGCAGTCGAGGAGAGCTTCGAGCTGAACGCTCCGGACTTCAAGCCTCTTCTGACGCGCGTGCAAGGCGCGAAGGCGGATCTCTTCATGGCGGACGCGCATCTGGAGGACTACATCGCGATGCACCGCGCCTACACCCAGATGGGGCTCTCTCATCAGATGGTCACCTACGGGGCGCGCGGCGCCGACGCGGCCGGCCGCAAGGCGCTGGGCGCCGCGACCGACTACATCTTCGCGTCGGGCTGGTGGTCGGATTCTCTGCCGTATCCGCAGGTCAAGGCCTTCAACGCGAAGTGGAAGGCCGCGGCGGGAAGCGATCCGCAGTGGTACCACGCCTGCGCGTACGAGACGGTGCGGGCGCTCACGAGCGCGCTCCAGAAGGCGGGCTCGACGAAGCCGGAGGCGATCCGGGCCGCGCTCGCTTCCGTCGATCTGAAGGACTCGATTCTTCCCGGCGGCGAGCTCAAGTTCAGCTCCTCCGGG
Source organism: Acidobacteriota bacterium (assembly GCA_046728075.1). GTDB lineage: Bacteria > Acidobacteriota > Thermoanaerobaculia > UBA5066 > Gp7-AA6 > JBKPDV01. Next base: position 1,980 of record JBKPDV010000215.1, read on the forward strand.
CAGGCGATCCTGCCCTTCGTGGTCACGCAGAACAAGCCGGGGGACAAGGTAGACATTGTATGGCCCGTCGCCTCGAAGACGGGGGACCCCGTGGCGCCGATTCCGAAGAGTTAGATTCAGCGAGGCTTGCTGTCTGCCGGAAGTGGTGATCACGAGACGGGGGGAGCTTCTCATCTGTCGGAACTCTTGCTGAAGGCCGTGCACGAGTTCATCGCAGTACTGATCAATTCGCTATTGGCCGCTGGCCTCTACGCGACGATGTCATACGGCCTGGCGGTCATTTACGGGGTAATGCGGATCATCAACCTCGCGCACGCGGGGATCCTGATGCTGGGCGCCTACGTGACGCTGACGCTCTTCAACCACTTCCATCTCGATCCCTTCCTCTCGCTCGCCGTCGTCGTTCCGCTCTTTTTCGGCCTCGGGGTTCTGTTCTACGTCGCCGTCGTGCGCCGACTGCCGCGCTCGGGAGCGGGTCCCTCGATCGAGTCTCTCCTGCTCCTCTTCGGCGTCTGGCTCATCCTGCAGAACCTCGCCTATGCGATCTGGGGCGGCGACACGCAGTCGATCCTGACCTTCTACACGATGAAGTCCGTCGAGATCGCCGGTGTTCGGGTCGGCGTGCCGAACCTCCTCGTGTTCGGTGTGAGCGCGCTTTCGCTTCTTCTTCTTCAGATCGTTCTGCGAGGAACCTTCCTCGGCCGTGCCATCCGCGCGGTGACGCAGAACCGCGACGCGGCGCTCATCTCCGGCGTCAACGCGGACCGCATCTCCGCCGTCGCCTTCGGCATCGGGACCGCCTTTGCCGGCGTGGCGGGGAGCGGCCTGGCGACCCTCTTCGCCTTCACTCCCGAGTTCGGGCGGAGCTTCCTTCTCAAGTCCTTCTGCATCATCGTGCTCGCGGGCATGGAAAGCGTCGCAGGCGTGGCCCTGGGGGCGCTCGTCCTCGCCCTGCTCGAAAGCGCGGTCGGCGCCTACACGAGCATCCCCACGTCGTTTCAGGACGCGCTCTCCTTCACCCTTCTCGTGGTGGCTCTGGTCGCGTTTCCGCAGGGCCTCCTCGGGCTGTTTTCGCGCCTGGCGGCCAGGCGGAGGGCAGCGGCGTGACCGGGCGGTTTCGGCTGGGCCGCGCGCTTCTGCTGGCCGGGACGGCGCTCCTCCTTCTGGCTGCCGCGCCGAGAGTTCTCGAGCGCGGCTCGGCCAATGACATCTGGAACCTGGCTTTTGCCGTTGCGCTCGCGTCTGCCTGGAACCTCCTCGGAGGCTTCGCCGGCCAGATCTCGATCGGCTACTCCGCCTTCCTCGGGATCGGCTCCTACACGACCGCGCTCCTGGCGTTGAAGGGCGTGAACGTCTGGGCGACCCTTCCTCTCGCGGCGCTGCTCGGCGCGCTGTTCTCCGTTTTCGTGGGCTGGCCAACCTTTCGACTGCGAGGACCCTATTTCACGATCGCCACGATCGGAGTCTCGGAGGCCGTGCGTGTCTTCGCCGCGGGCGTTTCCTTCACCGGAGGATCCTCCGGCCTTCGGATGCCGCCGGGCTCCTTCGATTTCACCCGAGACTATCTGGCCATGGTGACGCTCGCCGTCGGAGTCGTGTTTCTCTCGGCCTGGATCCGCGGGAGCGCCTTCGGCCGGGCGCTCGCCGCGATTCGTCAGGACATCGATGCCGCGGAGGCTCTGGGCGTGAACTCCACGAAATACAAGTTGCTCGTTCACGCGCTGTCGGCGGCGCTCGTCGCGGTCGCCGGCAGTCTCTTCGCGATCAACTTTCAGTACATCTCGCCGGGCTCCGTTTTCGACTTCCGTCTTTCCCTGTCGATCGTCTTGATGCCGATCGTCGGAGGGCTCGGAACCGTCGCGGGCCCCGTCCTCGGAGCGATCCTCTTCGGGTATCTCCAGATCAAGATGCTCTCGACACCCGCGCTCCGAGACTCCAATCTCTTTCTCTATGGAGGCCTTCTCGTTGCGGTCATGCTCTTCGAGCCGAAGGGGCTCATGGGCGTTTTCCGTCGCCTGCAGCGGGCCGCGTCGCGCTCGCTGCCGAGGTCCGTGCCCGATGCCCGCTGATCCGGTTCTTTCCGTCCGCGGTTTGACCAAGCGCTACGAAGGACTGCGCGCGCTCGCCGGAATCGACTTCGACGTGGCGTCCGGCGAGATCTTCGGCATCATCGGCCCCAACGGCGCCGGCAAAACGACGCTTTTTTCCTGCCTGGTGGGCGCGGCGGCGCCGACCACGGGAACGATCCGGTTTCGCGGGGAGCGGATCGACGGCCTCTCCAACCACAGGATCGTCGCCCGCGGGCTCGTGCGGACGCATCAGATCGTGCGGCCGTTCAAGGAGATGACGGTCGAGGAGAACGTCTCGATCGGCGAGTACTTCGGCTCCGGCAGCCGGCGCCGCGCGGACCCTGAGCGGCGAGTCGCCGAGATCCTCGAGTTGACGTCCCTCTCGCGCCGGGCCGATGTCCTCGCCGGGACACTCACGATCGGAGAACTGAAGCGGCTGGAGATCGCGCGCGCTCTGGCGACCGAGCCCGAAGCGCTGTGCCTCGACGAAATCATGGGCGGATTGAACCCCGCCGAGATCGTCGCCGCCATGTCGCTCGTCCGCTCGGTCCGTGAGTCCGGCGTGACGGTTCTCATGATCGAGCACCATGTCCACGCCGTGGTGGGCGTCTCGGACCGGATCATGGTCCTGAACTTCGGCGAGAGGATCGCGGAAGGCACGCCGGGGGAAGTGATCAGGAATCCCGAGGTGGTGAAGGCGTATCTGGGTGAGGAGATCGCGGAGTCCGCGTGAGAAACGGACGGGGTGACGGGGAGACGGGGGGACGGGGGGAGAGGAGCGGCCGGGAAGGTTATATCAATACTGACATATGCCTTCGCCCTTCGCCGTTCGCCCTTCGCCGTTCGCCCTTGTCTTCGTAGCCATGCTGAAAGTCCAGAATATCGACGTCTATTACGGAGCGGTCCAGGCCGTCGCCGAAGTGTCGTTCACTGTCGGCACGGGGGAGATCGTCACGCTGATCGGCGCCAACGGAGCGGGCAAGACGACGGTCTTGAAGACGGTCAGCGGGCTGCTCTCTCCGCGCCGGGGCCAGATTCTGCTCGAGGGGCAGGGCATTTCGGGCCGCCCGCCCTACGAGCTCGTCGAGCGGGGCCTCGTGCTCATCCCCGAGGCGCGCCAGCTCTGGCCCGGCATGACCGTGCGCGAGAACCTCGAGATGGGAGCGTACAGCAAAGCGGCCCGCGCGCACCGGACGAGCACGCTCGAAGCGGTGTTCGCGATGTTTCCGCAGCTCGTGCCCCGGGCGAGCCAAAAGGCGGGCACCCTGTCGGGCGGCGAGCAGCAGATGTGCGCCATCGGCCGCGGGTTGATGGCGCGGCCCCGGCTACTGCTCTTAGACGAGCCGGCCCTGGGGCTTGCGCCGATTCTCGTGCGCGAAGTCTTCGCCGCCCTGAAGGGAATCCGCGAGCAGGGAGTCACGATCCTGCTGGTGGAACAGAACGTCCCCCACGCGCTCGCGCTGGCGGATCGGGCCTACGTCCTGGAGACGGGCCGCGTCGCGATGTCGGGACCCTCCTCCGATCTGCTCCACGACCACCGCGTGCGCGACGGCTATCTCGGCTACAAGTCGGTGTGAGCGAGACCGGGCACTCCGCCGCGCGCCTGCTCGATGCGCTCTTCTCCCGGGCGAGCCACCCGGCGCTGGAAGTACCTGGGCGCTCGTACACTTTCGGCGAGCTCGACGCCCTCTCGCGCGCCCACGCGAATCACCTCTCCCGGCTCGGTGTCGCTTCCGGCGACCGCGTCGCGGTGCTCGCGCCGACGTGCCCCGAGGCCGTCATCGCGTTCGTGGGCCATTTGCGATCGGGTGTGATCCACGTGCCGATCAACACGCGCTACCGCTCCGAAGAGATGCGCCACATCCTCGAGGACTCCGGCGCCTGCGCCGTCCTCTACCAAAAGGGCGGCGAGGGCTCTGCGGTGCTCGAGGAGATTCGTTCCTCAGCGCCTCCGCCCGCGCTCAAGCACTGGCTCGAGATCGGACAGACGCACGCGGCGACGCCGGGGCCCGGGCCGCCGGCGCAGCCTCGCAAGCCCTCCGACGGGCAGGCAGCCGTCCTGATCTACACGTCCGGCACGACGGGGAAGAGCAAGGGTGTGGCGCTGGCGTATCGGGCGCTCGCGGAGAATACGCTCTCCGTTACGCGCCTCTGGCGCGCGACATCGGAAGACCGCCTCGTCCTTCCGCTTCCGCTCTTTCACGTGCACGGGTTGTGTCTGGGAATCACGGGAGCTCTGCTGCACGGCTCGACGATCCTTCTCGAGCCGCGTTTTGACGCCTCGCGCGTCGTCGACGCCTTCGCCGGCGCGGGGGCCACGGTCTTCATGGGAGTTCCGACGATGTATGTGCGCCTGCTCGAGCACTTCGACGCGCATCCCGAAGCCGCGGCGTCTCTGGGCAGGGCCCGCCTCTTCACCTCCGGCAGCGCGCCGCTGCCCCCGTCGGACTTCGCTCTCTTCCGCGAGAAGACCGGCCACGCAATCCTGGAGCGCTACGGCATGAGCGAGACGCTCTTCACGCTTTCCAATCCCTATGTGGGCGAGCGCCGGCCCGGCACCGTCGGCCTGCCCGTGCCCGGCTGCGCGGCGCGCATCGTGGACGAGCAGGGCAGAGATCTGCCCGACGGCGAGCTGGGTGAGCTTTTCGTCGAAAGCAACGGCCTGATGAACGGCTACTGGGGCCGCGAGGCGGACACGGCCGCTTCCTTTCGCGACGGCTGGTTCGCGACCGGCGACATGGCGCGGCGGGAAAGCGACGGCTACTTCGCGATTGCCGGACGCAAATCGGTGGACTTCATCAAAAGCGGGGGTTTCAAGATCTCGGCCCGCGAAGTGGAAGACGTCCTGCGCCGCCATCCGAGGATCCGAGACGTCGCCGTCGTCGGCGCGCCGGATCGCACGTGGGGACAGAGGATCGTCGCGGCGGTCGTCCTCGAGGCCTCGGATGCGCGACCCTCTCCGGAAGACCTCCTCGAAGAGCTCTCCGACTTCTGCGCCCGCTCGCTCGCCGACTACAAACGCCCCCGCGAAGTCCGCGTTCTCGACGAGCTCCCTCGCAACGCCCTCGGCAAAGTCCAAAAGCACCGACTCCTGGACTAAGACTGCTCCGCGAGCTCGCGATAACGGCGCGGAGAGATCCCCAACAGACGGACGAACGCGCGCCTCATCACGTCGACGCTGCCGAATCCCGCGGCCGAGGCCACCTGCTTGAGGCCTCGATCCGTGCGTTCGAGCTGGCGGCGCGCCGCCTCCACCCGCGTCTGAAGCACGTACTGAGACGGCGTCGCGCCGACCTCTCGAGTAAAGACGCGTTCGAAGTTTCGAACGCTCATCGCCATCCGATCCGCGAGGTCCTCCACCGACAGTCTCGACACGAGATGCTCGGCAATCCAGATCTGCAGTTCACGGATCGAGGCCATCTCGGAAGCCTGAGAGGCGAGCGAGACGCTCAGCTGCGGCTGTCCGCCCGGCCGTCGCAGAAACAGCACCAGCTCGCGGGCGGCCTCGTGCGCGAGACCGGCGCCGCAATCTTCCTCGACCCAGGCGAGCGCGAGATCGATGCTCGCGGAAATGCCCGCCGACGTGTAGATGTTCCCGTCCTTGACCCAGAGCGGGTCGTGCTCGACGCGGACGCCGGGATATCTCTTCGCCAGCTCGCGGCCGAACTTCCAATGCGCGGTCGCCCGGCGCCCGTTCAACAGCCCGGCCTCCGCGAGCAGGAAAGCGCCGACGCACACCGCGCCGAGGCGCCGCACCTCGACCGCCTTCTTCTTCAGCCAGGCAGACAGCGCCGCGTCACGCACCGATCGAGTGCCCAGTCCGCAGACCAGGAGCACCGAGTCGCACGCGCCTGCGACCTTTTTGAAGTGATGCCGGGCCATGAAAGTCAACACGCCGCCCTCGCCCTCGACCGTCAGACGGTCCGCGTTCGTGACGACCTCGATCGTGTAGATGGCTCTGCCCGCAAGGCGGTTGACCGAGCGGAACACCTGGAGAGGTCCCACCAGATCGAGCTCATCGACTGGAGGCACGACGACGACGATGATCCGTCGGCTCGGGGAAAGGCGGCGCAAGTTCGATTTCTTGGACGCGGAAGCCATGCGTCCACCACTCTCTCGCTGCGTCCACGCGTTTCGCAAGCGGAACGAGCGCGAATGGCGGATTTCGACGGATGTGTGTCGCAAATCGACGTGCCGTCCTCGAGTAGTGTGCCTGTCATCATGAAACACCGTCGGCCTGGGACCGCTATCGCTGGCGCAGTGCTTCCCGCGCTCCTCGCCGCTCAAACCGCTCCGACGGCTCAAACGGAGCAGGCACCCGGTCCTTACGCACGCATCGCGATCCTCCGGCCGCTGGACGGCCAGACGGTCGACCTGGAGGCCGGGTACATCCGCCACCTCGAGTGGCACCGGCAGGCCAAGGACACGTTTCGCTGGTACAGCTACACGGTCTGGGCATCAACGGAACGGCAGCGGTGGCTCATCTACGCGACGTTCGGACATACGGCCGCCAGCCTGAGCAATCCGGTCTCGCCGGCTGAAGACGAGCGGGACAACCTTGTCAACGTCCTGCCGCACGCTCAATTCCTGGGCAACGCGGTCTACGAGTTCCTGCCGGCCCTCTCGCGCGGGAATGGCGTTCCGACTCCGACTCTTCGGGCAGAGTACACGACGGTGGAGCTCAACCCGGCGGCGGGCAAGGCTTTCGAGGCGGCCCTCGCCGCGGAGCAATCGAAACTGCGGGGAGAGACGCTCTGGTATCGAATGGTCGCGGGCGGCAATACGCCGCGCTACGTCCGCCTGCGTCCGCGCGCAGACCTGGCGGCCCTTCTCGATGAGCGCGGGGATCAGGCGCTCCCCGACAGAGTGAACGGCCTGATCTCGAGGATGACCGTCGAGACTCTCAACCTGCGGCCGAACATGTTAGTCAACGTCACGCCCGAGCCCGCGCGCTGATCCGACCGCCGGCGGCCGTAGCCGCGTCGCTCGCGCGGCGCGGAGCGACGTTAGCGTGGCGTGACGGCGCGAGCGCGGTGAGGCGTGCCCTGGGGCGGCAGGGGGGCAGACTTTGGCGGCGCGAGGATCTGGATGCTGCGGGTGGAATAGGTAGCGCCTGTCTGATTGACGGCGGCCTCGGTCACGGTCAACGTGCCGTTGAAGCCGAAGGCGTGTACGGGATTGCGGTCGGTCGAGGTCGAGCCGTCGCCGAAGTTCCAGAACCATTGCGTCGCGCCCGAAGACATGTCGGTAAAGAGCACGGGCTGGCCGGCGACCGCGCTCGACGGGGTAGAGAAAGCGGCGAGCGGGAGCGGAACAGCCGCGGTGGCGTCGGGCACGATGCGTCCCCACCAGGTTCCCCAGTTCGACAGAGTCGGACTCGCTGCAGAACCGGCGAATTCCTGAATCGTCCAGAGGTCGAGCCCGTTGACCGGATCGATGCCCGACGAGCTGTAGTCTCCCCAGCGGTTTCGTTTGCTCGATCCCGTGCGCACATAGACGGCCTCGCCGGACTTGAGCAACGCGGCGTCGCGCAGGGTCCCCGGCGCGTCCGAGGCAGCGCGGAAAACGTAGCCGCCGGACGCGAATGTCTGCGCAGAAAACGTGGAGAAGCCGATCAGGAGATCGTTGTTGCGATTGGGCGCGACGGAAGGGAACGCGTAGAACGTTCCTCCGCTCGGGTCATCCAGCCGCCCGCGGGAGACGACGGACCCGTCGGTCGTCAACTGCCACCATTGGATCGCGGAGCGTGTCGACGCGCCGGCCGGCAGAAACAACGTGTGGGCGGCGGTGATCAAACCGTTTCGGAAGACGACTTGTGTGAAGTTGGCGTCGTTCGTCGTGATCTTGGTGGTCGTTCCCTTCTGGGGCGCAAAGTCGCCGGAGCCCGAAGGGAAGTCGTCCCAGATTTCATTCGTCCCCGGGAAGGAGATCAGCCGAAAGACCTCGGAGCCGACCGGACCGCTGATGGAGAAGAGAGCGAGAAGTCCGCGTCCATCCATGTCCCCGTTCCAGTCTTCGAGCACATAGAGCACGGGCTGGTCCGTGTCGTAGGTGATCGCGGGAATCAGGGTGCCGCCGAAATCCGGGTCGAGTGGAAAGACCGTGTGGCGGGCGTCGGTTCCCCCCCCCACCAGGTTCGCCTTGTCGAAGACGTAGACCTGCGCGCGTGCGAACTGCGACGTGTCGGCCGACGCGGTGATGGTGAACATGTTCACTTCGATCGCGATCCAATCCTTGTTGAAGCCCAGACACGGGAAGTCCGCCCAGAGCTTGTCGTCCGAATCCACGTCGACGCGGTACTGGTTCCAGACGCCCGTCGGGTCTCCGGTCTGCGAGACGCCTACGAGGACCGAGGCGTTCGCCGTCCGTGGCCCGGCCACGGCCGCGGCGATCCACCGATCGATCGAAGGATCGTAGAGGACCCTCGGATCGGAGAGCGAGAGGCCGGCGCCGACCTTGGACCAGAACGCCGCGAACGATAGGGTCACGAGCGCTTTGCCGGAGCGGTCCTGCACCTGCATTTCCGTGTTCAGGATCGTGACGAGATGTTGCGGTCCTACGGCGCCGTTGGTGTCGGGCGGAATGGCGGTGCCGTTGTCGGGAAGCGCGGCGAAGCTCGACGCGAGCGGGGGAGAAGCGATCCGAGGTGACTCGATCGCCTCGGCTCGAGGGCGGCGGGGCTCGATCCTCAGGGGCACGCCGGACGGAACCGGCAAGCGCAGAGGCCGAAGCGGCGGCTCCTCTTGTAGCTCTTCGGTCTCGTTCAACGGCGCCGCGGCTGCGTGGACGGCGAGCTCGCGGAGATCGACGCGCGCGTACTCGACGGAATGCCCTGCCTCGCCTCGCACGCTGAGCGTCCGGGCGGAACCAGCGCTGCCTTCCGGGTGCCCGCCGGGCAAGGCGCCGACGCCGAGCAGCGCGAGAGCCGCACCCGCAGCGAGGACCCACAGGGTGGCTTTCTTCATGGGCAAATGATCTCCTGCCGAAGTTTAGCCTGAGGCCCGGCTGCTGGAATCGGCATTGCGTAACAGAATCGCCTCCGCTGTTCCCGTCTGCCGGCGGGGAGGGGGCGACGGTCGACCTTCTTGACCTTCTGATCGGAAGGGAATCTTCTTGCGGCCGCCCGGTTTCTCGGTATCGCCCTTGCAGCGGTGAATACGCGGCCTGAGCCGCCAAGGAGGTTTTCGTGATCAGCAGGATGACACGCGCCGCACTCGCTCTCGCTCTGGGCCTCGGGCTAGCTCTGCTCGCGTCCAGCCAGACTCCGACTCGCGTCGCGACTCCGGCCGTTTCGCCGACGCGAACCATTCCCAACTCCGCTCTCACACCTGGCACCGGCGGAGTTGGGTCCGGCCCGGGAACCTCCTCGACCACCCCCGGTTACGGTTCGAACCTCTACTCGATCCCGGCGACGACGCCTCAAGGGGTGCCGGCCTATCAGACGACGCCCACGCCAGCCCCGGTTGGATCGACCGGCCCGATGATCACCTCGGCGCCCAAGCGCCCGCTGGCTGCCGCCGACTGCGCACAAAACGGCTGGCAGTCGTACGCGGGCCTCGGGTTCACCGGTCAGAAGGGCTGCGAGGCATGGGTCAAGCGGCATCCGACCGGGGCATCTCGCGCGACCGGGACTCGGAAACCGGCGGCGACACCCACGCCGCGCTGACGACAAGCCGCCGGGAATCGGCTCGAAGCCGGCACCTGGCACGCGGAATGCTCTTTTCGTCCCCGAGAGGTGACGTCATGCGCTTTCCGCGCCTTGTCTCCCCGTTCACGATGCTCCTGGTTGCCGCTCTGGCGGGCTGCCACAAGAACGAGCCGCCGAAGGTTGAGCAAAAGATCGAGACCAAGAGCACCAATGCCGATGGAACGACCTCGAAGACGACGACCGAGACGAAGCAATACGGCTCGACTCTGGTCAGCACGACCGAGAGAACGGAAGCCGGAGCAAAGGGGAAAGAGAAGTCGGAAAACGAGACGGTCGTTGGCACGGTCACCGAGTACACGGCGGGAAAGAAGATCGTGGTCTTGACCGGCGACGGTAAGAAACACGACTACGACCTCGACGACAAAAAGACCACGGCCTCCGTAGATCCTCGAGTCACCGTCGGCACGAAAGTTCAGCTCGAGCTTGCTCGCGACAACTCCGGCAACCGATCCCTGCACGTGTCCCCGGTCTGAAGAGCTACCACGTCCGGCGCAGGGGATGGGCCTCCGTGTTGAAGACGACACGATCGAAGTCCAGTGTCTTCGGCGGTGAGAAGAGCAGGTAGAGGTACTTCAACGTCTCCGCGAGGAAGTAGCTCGGCATCAGGTCCTTCTTTTCGTTCGTGACGAC
>JBKPDV010000216.1:0-26917 GCA_046728075.1 Acidobacteriota bacterium
TCGCGGGTCCTGTAGATGTGCGCCGCGAGATCGTCCAAACGGTGCCGATCGACCGCCGCGTAGACTGTCCGAGCGTCGAAGTGGGAGGCCTCGAGGATCCCGACCTTCGACCAGGAGGTCAGCTGCCTGGGTGTGACGTTCTCCCAGTTCTTTCCGCCGTCCCGCGTCACCCAGATCTGGCCGTCATCGGTTCCGCACCAGAGGAGGCCGTCGGCAAGCGGCGCCGGAGTGATCGCATAGATCACTCCTTTCCGCGGACCGTGGACCGCGGAGTTCTGGGCCGTGACGGGATCGAGGTTGGCCGGGACGCCCGGATCCTCGCGCGTCAGGTCGGGGCTGATCTTCTCCCAGTGCTTTCCTCCGTCCGTCGTCTGGAAGAGGAACTGGTTGGAGTAATAGAGCAAGTGCGGATTTCGCGGCGAGAAGGCGAGCGGGAGCGTCCAGGTCCGCCGGTATTCGCCGGGGTAAGCGAGCGTGGGATCGACGTCCTCCTCCTGGAGGGTCTTCCAGTCGAAGCGTCCGACGCCGCCGCCGTAGAGGATCTCGGGGTTCGAAGGATCGGGCGCGATGTAGCCGTTCTCGCCGCCGACGGCGATCGGCCTCCAGTCGCGCGAAAGGATCGAGCGGTAGTCCGTGCGCTCGGGAGTCGCGGCGGCGCCCGAGTCCTGCTGCGCGCCGTAGATCCAGTAAGGAAATCGATTGTCCGTCGAGACATGGTAGAACTGCGCGGTCGGCTGGTTGTACCAGCTGCTCCATGTCTTCGCCCGGTCGAGACTCACCACCGCGCCTTGATCGCTCGCCACGATCATGCGGCGCGGGTCGGCAGGATCGATCCAGAGACGGTGGTAGTCGTCTCCGCCCGGCGCACCTTTCACCGGCACGAAAGTTTTTCCACCGTCCGTCGAGCGGTACATCGCGGTGTCGCACGCGTAGACGGTGTCGGGATCCTTCGGGTCGACAGTGATGCCGCCGAAGTACCAGCCGCGCTCCCAGATTCGCTTGTCGTCGCTGGCGCGTTTCCAGGTGCTGCCACCGTCCCCGGAGGCATAGAGGCCTCCCTCCTTCGCGTCCACGATCGCGTAGACCCGCCGGGGGTCGCTCGGAGCGAAGGCGATGCCGATTCGCCCGAGCTTCTCGGACGGAAATCCGCCGCCCGCGATCGGGCGCCAGTTATCGCCGCCGTCGTCGGACCGGTAGAGACCGCTGCCCGGGCCGTTGGAGGGGGGATAGACGTTCCAGGGCGGGCGGCGCGTTTGCCAGAGGGCCGCGAAAATCGTCTTCGTGTTGCTCGGGTCGAACGCCAGATCGATCGCCCCGGTGTTGTCGTCTTTGAAAAGAACCCGCTGCCAGCTCTTTCCGCCGTCTCGCGAACGAAAAACGCCGCGCTGCGCATTGGGCCCATAGGCGTGCCCCAGGGCGGCGACGAAAACGAGATTCGCGTCCTTCGGATCGACCAGAATGCGTCCGATCTGGCGGCTGTCCTCCAGCCCGATGCGCCTCCAGGTCCTGGCTCCGTCGGAGGATTTGTACATCCCGTTGCCGTAGGAAATGTCCGAACGCATGTCGGCCTCGCCCGAGCCGACATAGAGAACGTCCGGATTTGACGGCGCGACGGCGATCGCGCCGATCGACGCGATCGGTTGATCGTCGAAGACAGGCTCCCAGGTACGTCCGGCGTTGTCGGTGCGCCAGACGCCGCCGCCCACCCCGCCGAAGTAGAAGCGATTGGGCTCGCCCGGCACCCCTGTCGCGTCGAGCACCCGCCCGCCGCGAAAAGGACCCACGAGCCGCCAATGCATGCCCGCGAAGAGACCGGGATCGTAGGGCTGGGCGGCCATCGAAGCTGCCGCCGCGAGCACTCCCAGCCCGAGGAGCGCAGCTCTTAACCCGTCGGCCATTCGGAGTCTCGGACGTCCTCCCGCTGTCATCCCGAGGAGCGAAGCGACGAGGGATCTGTCCCGGAAGCCTCCCGCCGAGCAGATTCCTCGCGTCGCTCGGAATGACAGGAGCTTCTCTCGGAATGACAACAGGAATTTCCACACATGAAGGAAGCGTCGTCGTCGCATCGGATCAGACCTCCGGAGGCGGCGGCGATTATATGAACGTCCACGCAGACGAAGGGTCGCCCTGAGGCGCCGCTGTGTGGATCCGGTTGGCGAAGAGTCGCGCGCCGCCGGGGCTCAGAACAGAACGGAGAACCCCGCGAAGAGCAGAACGGGATCGAAACGGATTCCAAAAAACCGGATTCATCGGTACGCCGCGGAGGAAGACCGCCGGAGCGCTAAGTGGTTCGGTCCTCCAGCAGCGCGATCACTTTCTGAGCGAGCTCGGGAAAGCCGTTCTCCTGCAAGTAGGTGGCTGCGCGCTGAAGACCTTCGCGGTAGCTCTCCTCGAGCGCCGCGCCGACGGAAATCTCCGGGCGCACGCCCGAATTGAGGGCCTTGCGGGCTCGGCTCCTCCACTTGGACATGAAATCGAAGTTGCGGCTGGTGTTCCTGGCCATGTCTCCTTCATCCGATTCCGGCTCCTTCGCGGAGCGGCCGCAGAGTGGAAGAACTATCGTACTCCGGAACCCGGAACTCGGGCGGACGTCTCTCGTACGTCCGCTCTCAGGCCCGATGTCGAGCCCGACGATCAGCGCTTGGAGGATTTCTCGAAGAGGGGCCGGTACTGGCCGTAGCCCTCTTGCTCGAGGTTCTCCGCCGGGATGAAGCGAAGCGCCGCGGAGTTGATGCAGTAACGAAGTCCTGTGGGCGCGGGGCCGTCGTTGAAGACGTGGCCCAGATGGGAGTTCGCGTGCGCCGAGCGCACTTCGATCCCGAAGAACCCGGGCGCGCCGTTGGACGCCTGGCGAACGTTTGCGCTCTCCAGCGGCCGGCTGTAGCTGGGCCATCCGGTCCCGGAATCGTACTTGTCGAGCGAGGAGAAGAGCGGCTCTCCGGAAACCACGTCCACGTAGATGCCTGGCTTGTGGTTGTTCCAGTATTCGTTGGCGAAAGCCCGCTCGGTCCCTGCGTTCTGCGTAACGTAGTACTGAACCTGCGTGAGCCGCTTGTGGAGCTCGGCGTCCGGCGGCTTCTGGAAGGTTCCGGTCCAACCCTTCCCTTTGACCTCCTGGCCGGAGGCGGCCGGCGTCCATACGGAAACAGCCAGCATGGCGATCAGAAAAGTCTTCAATGCCGTCCTCCCGCCGCGTCGCCCCAGAGTTCTTTCAGGCGCGCATCGCGGCCGCACCCTTGACGGTACGACTGGTAGCGTACAGGGCTTTTCTTCCAGAAGTCCTGGTGGTACTCCTCGGCCGGATAGAACGTCGAGGCCGCGACGATCTGCGTCACGACTTTTCCCTTGAAGCGCGGGATCTCTTCGACCCGCCGCTTCGACTCCTCGGCGGCCTTTCGCTGCGCCTCATCCTTGTAGAAGATCGCCGAGCGGTACTGCGTGCCGTGGTCGCAGAACTGCCCGTTCGCCTGGGTCGGATCGACGTTGTGCCAGAAGACCTCGAGCAGCTTCTCGTAGGTCATCTGAGACGGGTCGTAGGTGACCTCGACGGATTCCGCGTGGCCGGTCGAACCGGAAGAGACCTCCTCGTAGGTCGGGTTCTTCTTCTGTCCGCCTGTATATCCGGAGACGACCGAGAACACGCCCGGTAGCCCCTCGAACGCGGTCTCCTCACACCAGAAACATCCCCCGGCGAAAATCGCCGTCGCCCGCTGTGGAGGGCTTGCCAGCGTCAGAACGCTCGCCGCCAGCGAAATCACCAGACCGAAACCGAGGCTCCGTCTCAAAAAACACCTCCCGGGTCGCTTTGAGGCTAACAAGGTCATGCCGACTTAGATTCCGGGTCGGGTCCCAACGTTTCGTCCCATTCCTGCCGCCATTGCGCCGTCTGGAATACGCATCCCGCGAAGCGCCGGATTCCAACGGCTCAAGAATGGGGCTTGATCCACCTCTGGAACCACTCCAGGTTGCGTTTCATCGCTTCGCGCTCGAGCATCGGCTCGTAGTAGAGGTGCGAGCTGCGCGGATAGATGTCGAACTCGACGGTTTTGCCGAGAGCCTTGAGAGCCCGGTAGAACTTCCAGGCGTTGGAGATGGGCACGCGCAGGTCTCGCTCGCCGTGCTGGATGAGAAGCGGGGTCGTGACATTCTGGGCGAAGTTCAACGGCGAGTGCGCGAAGTACGAGTCGCGCGCCTCCCATGGCTTCTTGAAGTATTCCGCCATGAAGTCGCCGCCGTCGGAAAGAAAGTACTCATCGGCCAGATCGCTGATCGACGCGGCGGTCGAAGCGGCCTTGAAGCGGTTGGTCTGCGTGACGATCCAGTCCGTCATGAATCCGCCGTACGACGCGCCCATCACGCCGAGGCGATCGGGATCGGCGATGCCCCTGGCAATCAGATCGTCGACTCCAGTCATGATGTCCTTGTAGTCGGCCTCCCCCCACGAATTGATGATCGCGCGCTGTCCCGCCTCGCCATAGCCGGCTCCCCCGCGCGGCATCGGGAAGAGAACCGCGAAACCGGCGCTCGCCATCGCTTCGGTCCCATACGGATCAACCTGCCCGACGGTCTGCATGAACTGCGGAAAGATGCCGTACGTCACGCCGCCCCCGGGGCCGCCATGGCAGTACACGAGAAGCGGGAGCCTCTGTCCCGTCTTCCCGCCCGGCGGCGTCAGGAGCAGTCCCCAGATCTCCATTCCGTCGAACGAGCGCCACTTCACGGCCTCGAGCTCTCCCAATTCCAGATCGCGCAGCTGCGGGTTGACGTCCGTCAGCTTCGCCGTCTTTCCACTCGCCGCATCCAGCACGAAGACGTCTCCCATCGTGCGTCCCTCGACGGCGCGGTACGCGAGCCGCCGGCCGTCGCGGCTGACGCTCGGCGAGAAGTTGACAGCGCCGCGGACGCGCTCGGCGCGCCCGTTCTCGATCCAGACCCGGACGATCGGCTGATCGAACATGTTCTCTCTGGACGAGAAGGTCCCGTCGTTGGTCAACAGGTAAACGGACTTGCTGTCCCGCGCCCACACCAGATCGCTGACCCAGGCGTCGTTCAGACCGAAGGTGCGCGGGGCGCCGCCGCCCCGCGCGGGCGCAACGGCGAGGCTCCGGGACGCGGTCAGCTCGGAGCGCCCGTTAGTCGAGACGAAGGCGACTCGGTTGCCGTCAGGCGAGCACTGGGGCGAGGTGTTCATTCCGGGCCGATCCACGACCGCCCGCGGAGATCCGCCGGACACGGGGACGGCGTACAGGCGCGTGGCGTATTGGGCCGCGAAACCCATGATCGGCGCCGCCGAGTACACGATCTCGCTCCCGTCCGGCGACCAGGAAAAACTGTCGACGTACTGACCGGGCGGCGTCAGCACGCGAGCCGCCCCGGCGTCGAGCGGCTGCAGCCACAGCCGCGTCGCTCGCTCCGGTGCATCGACATGGATGACGAAGGAGTTGTCCTTTTTTTGCCGCTGCTCCTCTTCCGATGCCGGGTCGCGTGTCAGGAAGGCAATGCTCTTTCCGTCGGGAGCCCATTCGTAGGCCGACACGCCTTCCGGCGCCTTTGTCAGCGGGCGTGCGTCCCCGCCGGAGGGCGCGACCGCGAAAACCTGCGGTTTATCGGCGGCGAGCCCGAGGAAGCAGACGCTGGCTCCGTCCGGCGACCAGCGCAGCTTCGGCGCCGGCACCCGCGGCGCGAACACGCGAGTCCCTTCGGCGACTCGCCGCGATTGCCCGCCCCGGGCCGGCACGAGGTAGATCGCCGCTTCGTGCGCATTGCGCTCGAGAGAAGGAGTCGAGACGACGTAGGCCACGCTCTCTCCGTCGGGCGCGATCCGGACGTCCATGATCGAACGAAGCTTCATCAAGTCCTCGACCGTCACCTTGGACGCCTGCGCCGTTGCCGAGACGGACATCAGGACGGCAACGGCGATCGCGAGCACTTTTGTCATGGGAAGTCGAGAGAGCAATGATATGCGGGTCTTGCGCGCCTTGCAGGTCGGCGCGGGATGAGAGACGTCGAATAGGATGAACGGGGAGCGAACGACATCGTGACTGCGAACAGCCGCATGCCGGCAATCTTCTTCGGGCACGGAAACCCGATGAACGCGATCGACGTGAACACTTACACGAAAGCCTGGTCCCGACTCAAGGAGACCTTTCCGCGCCCGAAGGCGATTCTCTCGGTATCCGCGCACTGGTACGGGGCCGGAACGCTCCTGACGGCCATGGACGCGCCGCGGACCATCCACGACTTCAGCGGCTTTCCTCGCGAGCTCTTCGAGTTCGAGTATCCGGCGCCGGGCGATCCGGAGTTTGCCAAACGCGTTCGCGAACTGCTCGCGCCGGTCCCGGCCGCCCTCGATGACCGCTGGGGTCTCGACCATGGAACCTGGTCCGTGCTGTGCCACCTCTATCCGGATGCGGACGTCCCGGTTGTACAGTTGAGCATTGATGAGATCAAGCCGGCGTCCTTCCATTTCGAGCTGGGAAGGCGCCTCGCACCGCTGCGCGAGGAGGGCGTCCTGTTGATCGGCAGCGGCAATGTCGTCCATAACCTCCACGCCTACGCGTGGGGCCGTCATCCGACCGAGCCCTTCGACTGGGCCGTGAGGTTCGAGCAGAGGGTGCGCGGGTCGCTGCTCGCCGCCGACGACGCGACTCTCGTCGGCTACGAGTCCCTCGGGCGCGACGCGAAGCTCGCCGCGCCGACTCCCGACCATTACCTGCCGCTTCTCTACGTCGCGGGCTCGCGGCACGCCGATGATCCGGTGACGTTCCCGGTCGAAGGAATCGACGGTGGCTCCGTTTCGATGCTGACGGCGAAGCTCGGCTGACCCGTTTGTTTCGCCGATCCGGGTCACGCACGCGCCAGAACCACCACCGAGTAGCCCACCGCAGTGCGGCTGCCCACGTTCGTGTAGGAGTGGCGTTGGTCGCCCTTGAATACGACCACGTCGCCGGGCGTGAGCCGCCAACTCTCGCCTCCGGCGGCGAGCTGGAGCACGCCCGCTTCACAAGTCAGATACTCGCGGGTGCCGGGCATGTGCGGCACTCCGATGATCTGACCGCCGGCCGGGATCTCCATGCGATCGATCAGCATTCCGGGAATCGGATCAGGTAAGAGCTTGCGCACGATTCCGTCCCCCTGCTTGCGGGAGGCCAGCGCGCTCCTGGGGTAGAGCCGGCCCGAGGAGCGCGGCGCGGCCGTCAACTCCTCGATGGGCACCTGCAGGGCCGTCGCGACGCGGTCCAGGACCGCAAGGGTCGGGTTGCCCCCTCCCGTCTCCAGATGTCCCCAGGTGGCGCGGGGAATTCCCGAGAGCTTCGCGATCTGCTGCTGCGTCAGGCCGCGAGCCTCCCGCAGCTGCCGGAGGTTCCTCGCCAGGCGCGCCGAAAGGTTTTCGGCCATGCTCACACGATAGCTTGTTGCCAACAGATTGGCAATATTGTTGGGATATTGGCCAGGCCGGCGTACGTTCTGACAGGAGGCCGAGCCATGAAGATCCGGGGAACGGGAACGTTGATCACGGGGGGAAGCCGGGGACTGGGCGCGGCCCTCGCCAAAGAGCTCGCTTGCCGCGGGGCGCGGGTGGTCGTGGTGGCCCGCGGAGCAGACGAGCTCGACGCGGTCGTCGGCGAGATCCGAGACGCCGGCGGCGAGGCTCACGGCCTCGCCGCGGACGTGGGCGACAAGCAGGCCATCTACTCCATCGCCGGCGCCGCCGCCGATCTGGTCGGGCCGATCGATCTGCTCGTGCATAACGCCAGCAGCCTCGGACCGACTCCCCTGCCGCTGCTCCTCGACACCGCTTGCGAGGACCTGGAGGCAGTCCTCGCCGTGAACCTCGTCGGGCCGTTCCGGCTAACCAAGGCGGTCGCCGGCTCGATGGCCCTGCGCGGCCGCGGCCTGGTCGTCCACATCACCTCCGACGCGGGCGCGGTGGCCTATCCACGGTGGGGCGCCTACGGAGTTTCGAAGGCGGCGCTCGATCACCTCGGCCGGATCTGGGCGGAAGAGCTGCAGGACACGGGAGTCCGCTTCCTGACCATCGATCCCGGAGAGATGGACACGGCGATGCACGCCGCGGCGATGCCCGACGCCGATCGTTCGGTTCTCGCCCGTCCCGCCGATGTCGCCGCGCGAATCGCCGGCATCGTCGCTTCTTCCGACGCGATCGCGAGCGGTTCGCGCATCGAGGCGTCCTCATGGAGGAAGGCTTCGTGACTCCCGCGACCTGGCCGCGAGACGAGCCGCTCGCCGACCGGCTCCTGTTCCTCGACCCGCAGAGCGGCGACTTCCAGGACCTCCGGATGCGCGACTTGCCTCGACGGCTGCGTTCCGGAGACGTCCTCGTCGTCAACGACGCCGCCACGCTGCCCGCTTCACTTCAGGCGACCACCTCCACGGGCGAGCACGTCGAGGTGCGCCTGGCCGGGCGCGGACCAGATGTCGGCGAGTGGACAGCGGCGCTTCTGGGCCGCGGAGACTGGCGGACTCGCACCGAAGAGCGTTCCGCGCCGCCGCGCCTGAGTGCCGGCGACCTTCTGCATCTCGGCGGCGATCTCAACGCGACGGTTCGCCGGGTGTGGTCGGTCTCGCCGCGCCTGGTGGATCTGGTCTTTGACCGGGAAGGGGATGCCCTCTGGCAATCGCTCTACCGTCACGGCCGGCCCGTCCAGTACTCGCATGTGAAGGGACCGCTGGCGTTGTGGCATGTCCAGACCGTGTACGGAGCGCGACCCTGGGCCGTCGAGTCTCCGTCGGCGGGGCTGCCTCTCAACTGGGAGTTGCTGGGCTCGCTGCGAAGAGAGGGCGTGGCCCTGGCGTCCCTCACGCACGCCGCCGGCTTGTCTTCGATCGGGGATTCGATCGTGGATGCGCTTCTTCCGCTGCCCGAGCGTTTCGAGATTCCCGAGGCCACAGTCGAGGCGATCGAACAGACTCGCCGCGAAGGAGGGCGCGTGATCGCCGTCGGGACGAGCGTGGTCCGCGCGCTCGAGGGATCGGCCGCCGCGCACGGCGGGCGGATCCGGGCCGAGGCAGCGGTCACCGACTTGAGAATCAACGCGCAGTATCGGCCGCGGATCGTGGACGGCCTGTTGACCGGTCTCCACGAGCCGGGCTCGAGCCACTTCTCTCTGCTGACGGCATTCGCGCCGGAAGAGGCCCTGCTCGACGCCACCCGTCACGCGGAGGTCAGCGGGTATCTGGGCCACGAGTTTGGCGACGCGATGCTGATCGTCGGCGAAGCCCGATTTAGCCGCGAGATAATCCCTTCCTCGGAATTGGCGGTCCGAAAAACCAGCAGAGAGGGAATCGATGGCCTCGGTCGTCTTCTTGAGGGGCGTCAATGTCGGAGGGAACCGGAAGTTCCAGCCGAGTCTCCTCTCTCGAGAGCTCGCGCACTGGGACGTGGTCAACGTCGGGGCGGCGGGAACCTTCGTAATCCGAAAGCCGATCGGCGAAGCCGCCGTGCGCGCGGGATTCGTCGCCCAATTGCCGTTTGAGACTCACCTGACGATCTGCCGCGGCCGCGACCTCCTCGACCTGGCAGCCGCGAAACCCTTTTCAAACCTACCCGCTGGCCACGACACGCGCCCATACGTGAGTGTGCTCGCCAAGCGGCCCCGCACGCTGCCCCAACTTCCCATCAATCAGCCCCCGGGCGAGAAGTGGCAGGTCCGGATCGTCGGAGTCTCCGGAAAGCTCGTCCTGAGTCTGGCGCGCCGGCTGGGGAAAACGATTCTCTATCCCAATGAGGTCGTCGAAAAGCAGTTCGGCACTCCCGCCACCACGCGAAATTGGGACACAATCGTCACTCTCTGCGAGATTCTCAAAGCCCGCTAATCGCCGTCGACGCTGTGCGGAATGGAGCGGGTCGAGCGCCGTGTTGGGAGAGGTTAGGAAAACGACGACTATGACCGGAGGCGGCAAGATCGGCGCAGTCGCGATGGTGTTGGCCGGCCTGGCGCTCGCCGCTTCCGGGTTGGAGCGGATCGAGACGGTTCAAGACATCCCTCTGACGCCGCCGGCTGCAGAGGCTGCCGGCTAAGGACGGGCTGACTTCAGAAGCGAAACGAGCCTGGCCTCGGCCTCCGCGTGGAGCGTCGGAGGCGCGCCGTAGAACGCGGCGGCGGAACGGCCTTCGCGGTCGAACAGGAAGAGAGTGGGCACGGCGGTCACGTCGCCGAAGTCCCGGACGACCTCGGGCGGACCCATCGCCCAGACGAGCGGCAGCCGGAGCTCGCCGACGAGCTTGCGCACCTGTGCCTCCTCGGATTGCACCGCGAATGCGACCACGGCCAGCCGGTCGCCGTATCGCTTCTGGAGATCCCCGAGCCAGCCGAGCGTGCCCCGGCAGGGCGGGCACCAGGTCGCCCACATTTCGACGAGCACGACGCGTCCCGCGAGGTCTTCCTTCGAGAGGCGCTTCCCGTCGAGATCCGTGATCGTGATCGCGGGCAGCGCCGCCGCCGCTTTCATTTCGCCCGGAGACGCGTTGGCGCGCGCGGCCTCCTTCTTGCCCTCGAGAATCAGCTCGATCATTCGCGAGAGGTCGGCGCGAAAACGCTCGTGGCTTGCCGCGCTCTTGAGCGGGATGTAGCGGCCGGTCGCCTTGCTGTCCATGTTGTAGAAGTCCTTGGGGGTCGCGACCAGGACGTCGTCCACGAAGATCACCGGGTAGAATGTCACGCCAAATCGTTTCGCGAGCTGCGAGTCGCCATAGTTCTCCGAAACGAAGCGCACCTTGCCGTGGAAGTCCTGCACGACGCTCTGAGCCAGCAAACTTGCCGGATCGGAGAGATTTCAGGTGTAGGGCCAGCGTACCAGAGTGACGGTCGTCTGCGGCGCGGGCTTCGAGGGCTCCGGCCGCGGCGGCTCCAGCGCGGCGAAGTATCGTGGGAGCACGTCGCCGGCGATCGCCGCGGCCGTTGTCGGGCTCGCATCCGCCGCGTGGCCCGCGACGTCGGCCTGTGCGGCCTCGAGAAAGAGCCGGCCCAGACTGTGATCGACGCCGCCGCCGGAAAGGCGCGCGTCCCATTCCTTCAGGCGCTTGGAAAGCGCTTCCGCGTCGAGCGAAGGAGGAGAGGGCCGCAGCGGGGCCAGACGTTGCGCTGCCTGCAGGTATCGCAACATCGCGCCGAAGCGCAGGCCGGCCGCATCCAGCTCGCGTGCTTCCTTCAACGTCGAGCTTGCCGCGATGAACTCGCTGTGCTTGTCGATCGAGGCCGGCGGCCGGTAGGCAGCGAGGAGCTCGCTCTCCAAGAGGTCGAGCTCGCCTCGAAGCGGACGCAGCCGGGGCGCCCGGCCGGCCGTCGGAGCCGAGAGCGTCCGGCAAAACGCGGCGAACTCCTGTTGCGCCCGGGCGACGCCCAGGTAGAAGAAACCGTATTGCGGCATGGTGTTGCGCCCGTACTCGAGGCTCGTCTCGTAGTAGATGTGCGCCTGCGGGACGGCCGCCTCGCCCAATGCGCGCACCGCCGCGGGCCGTACATCGCGGAGAGCGCCCGCGGTCGAGGCGCTCGAGCTTTCGCGCAGCGCCGCTCCCGCGCGCGCCCATTCCGTTTCGAACGCAGCCGACTCCTTGCGCTGGTCGGGCGAGAAACTGTTGAGATAGGACGCGGCCGAGAGGTTGGTCCTCGGTCCCGCCAGCCGCTGGAGCGCCAGCAGCCGCCGGCCTTCGTGCAGGGCGTCCCGCGCGCGGGCGAGCGCCGGACCGCTGTTTTCCTTGACCTGAGCCCACATCTCGTCCGTCGAGCTGTTCGTTTCCAGAAACCGCGACCACCGCTCGATCTCGGCGGCCAGCGGATCACGGGCCGAAGAATCGCCGGCGGCCGCGAGAACGGCGGCGGTGATCACGACAATTGCAGCAACCGCACCGAAGCTGATCGATCGTCTGTTCCGCATCGCGCTGAAGAGCATTACGATCTCGCGGCGAGAAGGTTTGGAAGCGCGAGCGCGATGTCAAAACGGAAAAATGGCAGCTCCGTCCTTACCGATCCGGCTCCTGTCCGCGCGGCTTCGGCGTCGATCCGTCGAAAACCGGCGAGCGTGAACTCAAGAATTTCAGACCGACGACCGGATGGAGCTCGAAGCCGTTCCTCGCGTGGCCGGTCGTGTAGTAATCGAAGAACCCGATTCCAGTGACTTCGACCATATCTCCCTGCGCGCGCGGGTGGCGCTGGATCTCGGCTCTTTCGGCGGAAAAGACGCGTCCCAAACCGCTCCCCACCGCGAAAAGAGGATTCGGGATCTCCGCGATCATCGAGCGCGACGGTTCCGCGGGATCAACCAGGATCAGGTGAATGTCGCCGTCAGCCCCGTCCAGGATCCGGCGCAGCTTCGCCCGCACGCGATAGACCGACAGCTCCTCCGGAGCGATCCGGGTCAGACCATGGAAGGACTCGTTTGGCGGTCGCGGCAGGCGCGTCAGCGCGGCGACGGTCGTATCGATCGGTTTCATCCACACGCGGCCGCGGTCGCGATCGCGGAAAGTCTTCACGGGCCACCGAAAGAGCCCGAGGTCCATGACGCCCGCCGCGAAGAGCAGCAGGCAGATCAGCAAGAGGGCCAGGACGAGGAGCAGGAGCCGGCGCACGCAGGAAGGCTTTCACAACTCCGACGGCCGCAACACAACCCGGCAGGCCTCATCGCATGAGGCTCGAGGGCGGCCAGGCCCCTTAGGACCCGGCCGGGGCTACCGCTTGGTGGCCTTCGGGGTCTTCAATCCGCGCTCTTCGAGAAGCGGGTCGACCTTCGGCTCTCGCCCGCGGAAGGCGCGATAGAGCGCCGCGGAATCCATCGTGCCGGCCTTCGACAGGACCGCCTCGCGGAAATGCTGGCCGTTCGCGCGCGTCATTCCGCCGTGCTCCTTGAACCAGTAGTAGGCGTCATCGTCGATCACTTCGCTCCAGAGATAGGCGTAGTACCCGGCTGCATAGCCCCCGTCCCAGATGTGGGAGAAATAGGTCGTGTGGTAGCGCGGCGGCACTTCGGGAAGACGGACATGAAAACGATCGAGGGACGCCTTCTCGAAGCCGACGGCGTCCTGTTGCAGATCGCCCGGCCGGAGGCTGTGCCAGGCCATGTCCAGGAGCGCCGACGCGAGGTATTCCGTCGTCGCGTAACCCTGGTTGAAGGTGCGCGCCTTCTTGATCTTCTCCACCAGCGTCTGAGGCATCGGCTCGCCGGTCCGATAGTGCTTCGCGTAGTTGGCGAGCACCGTCGGCTCCAACGCCCAATGCTCGTTGAATTGGGAGGGAAACTCGACGAAATCCCGGGGCACGCCTGTGAGCGTCGGGTAGCGGGGATGGATGAACATTCCGTGCAGCGCGTGGCCGAACTCGTGGAAGAGCGTGTTCACGTCGTCGAAGGAGAGCAGCGCCGGCTGACCGGCCGCGGGCTTGGTGAAGTTGGTCACGTTGAAAACGACCGGCTTGGTCTTCATCAGCTCGCTCGGATCGACGAAGCTGTCCTCCCAGGCGCCGCCGCTCTTGCTTCCCCGAGCGAAGTAATCGCCGTAATAGAGCGCCAGCGATTTGCCGTCGGCTTCGAAGACCTCCCACACCCGCACATCGGGGTGATACACGGGAATGTCCTTGCGCTCCACGAAACTGAGCCCGTAGAGCTTGTTCGCGGCGTAGAAGACTCCGTCTCGAAGCACGCGGTCGAGCTCGAAATACGGTTTGACCTGCGCCTCGTCCAGGTCGTACTCGGCCTTCCGCACCTTCTCGGCGTAGAACCCCCAGTCGGCCGCGCCGAGGTCAAAGCCGCCCTTCTCCTCATCGATCACCTTCTGCATCCGGGCCACCTCGCCGCGCGCTTTCTCGGTCGCCGCGGGAACGAGGTCGGTCATCAGCTTTTCCGCGTTTTGGGGCGTCTTTGCCATCTGGTCATCCAGGATGTACGCCGCGGCGTTCGGGAACCCGAGCAGCTTCGACCGCTCCGCCCGAAGCTGGGCCAGGCGTCCGACGATCACCTGCGTGTCGTTCTCGCCTCCGCGGCTCCCCCGCTCTTCCGAGGCCTTGAGAAGCCGCTGCCGCAGCGAACGGTTTTCCAGCGAGGAGAGCGCGGGCTGCTGCGTCGTGTTGCGCAGGACGAGGACCCACTTCCCCGTGAGGCCGCGCTCCTTGGCCGCTTCCGACGCGGCGGCGATGTCCGGTTCGGAAAGGCCCTTGAGCTCCTCGACGTTGTCTACGACGACGGCCGAGGCGTTTCTTTCCGCGAGCAGCTTGTCCGCGAATTGCACCTGCAGCTTCGCTTCCTCTTCGTTCCAGGCCCGTAGCTTGCTCTTGTCCGCCTCGCCCAGCTGCGCCCCGGCCCGCACGAAGTTGCGGTAGGTGCGCTCGACCAGATACAAACCCTGCGGGTCGAGCTGGAGCGCCTTGCGGCGGTCGTACAACGACTTCACGCGGGAAAAGAGCTTGCCGTTCAAGTAGATCGTGGTCTGATGCGCCGCAAGCTTCGGCGCCTCCTCCGCCCGGATCTTTTGAAGCGTCTCGTTGGTGTTCGACTGCGCGAGGTTGAAAAAGACCTTGCCGGCGCGCGTCAGAACTTCTCCCGAGCGCTCCATCGCCTCGATCGTGTTTACAAACGTCGGCGCCTCGGGATTGTTGGCGATCGTCTCGATCTCCATAATCTGCCGCTTCATTCCCTCTTCCATCGCCGGCGTGTAATCGCTGTCCTGGATCTTGTCGAACGGCGGAGCCTGGAAAGGCAGCGGGCTGGCGGTCAAGAAAGGATTGGAAGGGCTCGCCGTTTCCGGAGCAGCCGCTTTCGGAGCCTGAGCGATGCCGGACGAAGCGAGCAGAGGCAGGATCAGGCCGAAGAGAGCCAGGTCACGTCGTTTCATTTTCACCTTTCGGTAAACGTCGCCCGGTTTTCCAAAGATTCCCCCCGGTGTGTCGTCCGGGACCGACTGGCAGAGGGTTCTACTACGGACAGAAAGCGGTCAGGTGCGGTATCGGCCCGCGAATTTCGGCGTCCCGGCCCGATTGAGCCGAGGGACTACGACGCCGTGCCCCGGTCGGGAGGCACGGGCGTCGGCGGAGGTGTGGGGACCGGTGTCGGAGCGGGCGTGGGCGGAAGCAGGGAGACGCCCAGGCGAAAGAGCTGGCCCCGTTCGACGGGAGGATTCGGCCGAGGGGCGATCACGATGGTATGCGAACCGATAATGGAAAGCTTGAAGCCCGGATCGAAGCCAGCCGCGACGCCGAAGAGCATGCTTCCGGTTCCGCTCGGCCCGTTTGTCGAGAAGCCCAGAGGCCGGCAGGAGATGGCGGTGCCGCAGCCCTGGATGGGTTGCTGCTGCGCCACGGCCAGGAGCGGCGTGAATGCCATTGCCCCCAGCGCCACGATCCCGACCCGACCGATCCGCCCGAGCCACATAAGTCTGTTAACCGTCCGCGCCGGGCACAGATTCCGGCGCGGATATCTTTTCACAACCCGGTCTTGGGGATGAGCATCTCGCGATCCCGAACGCCAGGGTTCCTTTTGGCAGGGGCGTGACAGGAAAAGACGAAAAGACGCCACGGACGACGCGAAGGATGCGGAGAACGGACCCTTCTCGTGGATGGAGCCGGTCCGCCTGCCCTGACGACAATATATAGATTGTGACCCCCGCGCGACGGAGCGATCTCGACCTGCCCTCCTGGTCCGGGGGACGCCATTCCATTCCCGCCGCGGGCAGTCCCTGGGCGGAAACGGGGCGACCAGCAGTTAGAATCTGTCGGGGATTCGCCCCTCGAAGGCCCCAACCCAAACATGATCGGCCAATCTGTCTCGCACTACCGCGTTCTCGGGAAGCTCGGTCACGGCGGCATGGGCGTCGTGTACGAGGCCGAGGACGTCAAGCTCGGCCGCCACGTCGCCCTGAAGTTTCTGCCCGAGGAGCTCATCAAAGACCGGCAGGCCCTCGAGCGAATGAAGCGTGAGGCTCGCGCCGCGTCCTCTCTCCAGCACCCGAACATCTGCACCATTTTCGACGTGGACGAGCACGAAGGGCGTCCCTTCCTCGCCATGGAAATGCTCGAGGGGGAGACGCTTCGGGACCGACTTGCCCCCGGTCCCCTGAAAATGGACGCTCTCCTGGACCTGGCGATTCAGGTTGCGGACGCCCTGGAGGCCGCGCACGCCCGCCGGATCGTCCATCGCGACATCAAGCCGGCCAACGTTTTTGTGACACGGCGCGGGGACGCCAAGCTGCTCGATTTCGGATTGGCCAAGGTCTCGCCCGGCGAAAGCCTCGGCCCGGACTCTTCCGCGCTTCCCACAGAGCTGCCGGAGGAGCATCTGACGAGCCCCGGCACGGCGCTCGGCACGGTGGCCTACATGTCTCCCGAGCAGGCGCGCGGAGAGCCTCTGGACCAGCGCACGGACCTCTTCTCCTTCGGCGCGGTGCTCTACGAGATGGCAACCGGGCGGCAGCCGTTCGCCGGGCACACCTCCGCCATCATCTTTGACGCCATCCTGAACCGTGCTCCGACGCCTCCCGTTCAACTCAACCCGCAGCTTCCGGAAGAGCTCTCGAGAATCGTGAACACGGCTCTCGAGAAGGACCGCGAGCTGCGCTATCAGAGCGCGACGGAGATCAAGACGGACCTGAAACGCTTGAAACGCGACTCCGCCTCGGCTCGAGCGAGCACCGCGGAAAGACCGCCCTCACCGCCGCCGGCCGCTCGCCCACGTCGGTGGGCGCGACCCACTCTCGCCGGCGTCCTGGTCCTCGGACTGGCCACCGGCGCTCTTTGGTGGACCGCCCATCGGCGCTCGAGACTTCCGGCGCCGCGCGGCCAGATCACGCTTGCGGTCCTCCCCTTCCAGAACTTGAACGCCGACGCTTCGACCGACTATCTCCGCCTGGCGCTGCCGGACGAGATCGCGACGACGCTTTCTTACGTTCCCGCGCTCGCGATTCGCCCGTTTGCATCCAGCCGGAAGTATGCAAAGACAGATGTCGATTTGCAGAGCGCCGGACGGGAGCTCCAGGTCGCCGACGTCCTGTCCGGGCACTTTCTCAAAGAGGGCAATCGGTTGCAGGTGACTCTCGAGGTCGTGGACACCGAAACGAACCGTCTGCTCTGGCGTGACACCTCGAACGGGGCCGCCGACGACCTGATCGGCCTTCGGGAACAGATTTCGCAGCGTCTGCGCCGGGGACTCTTTCCTCTGCTCGGCGCCAAAGGCGAAGGCGCGGAGGCCGCCACCCGGCCCAAGAATCAGGAGGCCTACGATCTGTATCTGCGCAGCGCCGCGATCCTGCGAGATCCCGCCCCTAACAAACAAGCGATCTCCATGCTCGAGAAGTCTGTTGAGCTCGACTCGACGTATGCCCCGGCCTGGAACGAGCTCGGTCGCCGGCTTTACCTTGATGCGTATTACGGAGAAGGAGGCGCACCGGCCCGGCAGCGCGCGCGGGAGGCGTGTGAGCGCGCGCTCTCGCTCGATCCGAATTTCCTCATCCCCGCCGGCTCCATCGCAACTGACCAGGCCGAGGGCGGCGAGCTCGCGGACGCCTACAAGAAGGCCGCCGACCTGGTCGCCCGACGTCCGGAGAACGCGACCGCCCATTTCACCCTGGCATACGTGTCCCGCTACGCGGGCCTGCTGGATGAGTCCGCGCGCGAATGCGAAACGGCCCTGGCGGCGGACCCTCACAACCGGGACTTCCGCTCCTGCTACCTCACCTTCATGGAACTGAAGAAATATGACCGCGCCCGAGAAATTTTGCGGCTCGACGCCGGATCCGACTGGTCCAGGACTGCTGAGGGAGACCTGCTCCTGCGCGAGGGAAAGCTCGAGGCAGCCGCCGAGATCAAGCGCACTCGACGCGCCGTTTCTGCAGTCGACTATTCCACCATGCTCCTCCGATCCGGATCCGCATCCGATCGGGACCGCATTGCCGAGCGTGTCGAGGCGGGCTTTGCCTCCCTTCGCGACCCGGAGCCGAAGTTCCTGGGGGCGGGATTTCTCGCCCTCAACGGATATCGTGACGCCGCCCTCCGCCTTCTTCGCAAAGCCGTCGAAGGCAACTATCTCTGCTATCCCGCGATGGACTACGAGCCGCTCTTCAACAGTATCCAAAAGGATCCCGA
Source organism: Acidobacteriota bacterium (assembly GCA_046728075.1). Taxonomy (GTDB): domain Bacteria; phylum Acidobacteriota; class Thermoanaerobaculia; order UBA5066; family Gp7-AA6; genus JBKPDV01. The sequence continues at coordinate 18,084 of JBKPDV010000216.1, forward strand.
ATTCGCGGCGATCCGCGCCGAGGCCATCAAGAGGCAGAAGCCGTTCCTGGCGGCGCGCCGGTGACCGAGCCTTCTCCCGACATCACGATGGACATGGCCGGATACCGGTTCCGAGAACTCCGGCGCCCTCCCGCGGGTTAGGGTCTTTGGTGGAAGGCCTGGACCTGGGAGGTATCTCGTTCGCAACGATCGCCGTGGCGGTCTTTTTCGGACTTGTCGGGTTCGCCGCCTTCCGATACGGAAAGAAGAACGGAGAGGCGCGGCCGCTCTTTCTCGGCGTCGCGCTCATGGCCTATGGATACTTCGTTACCAACGTCTGGGTGTCGCTCGTGATCGGAGCGCTGTTGACGCTTTTCCTGTTTTTTCCGCGCTGAAGACACCGATGCAGAGCCCGCGAGTCAACAATATATAAATTGTAATGCCAGGTCGCCGTTACGAGCGGATCTACGCCGTGGTTTCGCGAATTCCGCGCGGCCGCGTCGCGACGTACGGCCAGGTCGCGAGGCTCGCGGGCCTCGCGGGCCAGGCGCGCCTGGTCGGTTACGCCTTGAGCGCGCTCGAAGCCGCCAGCCGGATTCCGTGGCACCGGGTCGTCAACGCGGCAGGCGAGATCAGCCTGCGGCAAGACGGCGGACCGGCCGGCAGGCTGCAGCGCGTTCTCCTGCAGCGAGAGCGGGTGCGGTTCGACGCGCGGGACCGGATCTCTCTCGAGCGTTTTCGGTGGCGCCCGCGGTCGTGACCCGCGGCGCCCGAGTTCAGCCGCTCGATTCCACCTCCGCGAGGCGGCGGCGCAAGTAGCGACGCTCGACGGCGTTGAACGTCAACGCGAGCGACGCCTTGTACGCTTTCGCCGCCTCGTCGCGCCGTCCCAGGCGCCGCGCGAGATCGGCTCGGGCCGCGTGGTACAGGTAGTAGCGGTCGAGCTCGCCCGACGAGCCGATCGCGTCGATGAGCGAGAGGCCTCGTTCCAACTCGCCGCTCATCGCGATCGCCACGGCCCCGTTCAAGAGCACGACAGCAGTGGGCTGCACGCGTGCGAGCTCCTGATAGAGCGCCGCGATCTGCTTCCAGTCCGTGTCTGCCCCCGATGCGGCCTCCGCGTGCAGCGCCGCGATGGCCGCCTGCAACGGATAGGGGCCGGGGCGGCGCAGGCGCAGAGCCTTCTCGACGAGCTCGATCCCTTCGGCGATCTCCGCGCGGTCCCATGCCGATCGATCCTGTTCGTCCAGGGGCACGAGCTCACCCCGATCGTTCACCCGCGCCCGCTTTCGCGAATCGTGGAGAAGCATCAGAGCGAGGAGCCCGAGAGTCTCCGGTTCCTCCGGAAAAAAGAGAAGCAGCGTCCGAGCCAGCCGGATCGCTTCGGCGCACAGATCGGTCCGAAGGAGGCCGGAACCCTCGGTCGCGGTGTAGCCCTCGTTGAAGATCAGGTAGATGACCATCTGAACCGAGGCCAGCCGTTCCGGCAGCGCCTCCGCTTTCGGAACCTCGTAAGGGATCCTGGCCTCTTCGATCTTGCGCTTGGCTCGCACCAGCCTCTGAGCGAGCGTGGGCTCGGGCAGGAGGAAGGCCCGGGCGATCTCGGCGGTCTCGAGACCTCCGAGCGTGCGCAGCGTCAGCGCGATGCGGGCCTCGACGGAGAGGGCCGGATGGCAGCAAGTGAAGATCAGGCGCAGGCGATCGTCGGGAAATGCTGCCTGCCCGGATTCGTCGATCTCCTCCGGTTCGGCTTGCGCGAGCCGGGCGATCTCGCCGGCCTTCTCGGTTCGGGTCCGCTCGCGGCGCGCCTGGTCGATGAGCTTTCGCTTCGCGACCGTCGTGACCCACGCGCCGGGATTCCTCGGGACCCCCTTGTCTCGCCAACCGACGAGCGCCGCGGCGAACGCCTCCTGCAGGGCCTCTTCGGCCATGTCGAAGGAGCCGGACATCCCGATCAGGCCGGCGAGAATGCGCCCGCGCTCCCGCCGGAAAACCCCCTCGACGCTCTCGAGGAACTGCTCCGGCCCCTCCAAGGGCTGTCTCAGGTCCGCGCGGTGTGCGGCTCTTCCCATCGTTGCCCGAGGTGACGGAGCGGCCGGATCTCGACACAGCCTCGGCCTCCCCCGCAGGCGGTCGGGATCTTCGAGGCCCACTCCACCGCCTCGTCGACGTCGCGGCAGTCGAGGATGTAGTAACCGGCCAGCTGTTCTTTGGTCTCCGCGAACGGGCCATCCATCAGGACGATCTTTCCGCCGTCGGAGCGGACAGTCGTCGCCGTGGGCGTGGGCGCGAGCGGATCCGCTCCGACAAGAATTCCGCGCCGCGCCGTCTCATCCATCACCGCCCGGTGTCGGTCGATGACGTCCTGGCGTTCCTCCGGCGAGGCGGCGCCCTCGTCCGTTTCGGTCGTGTAGATCAGGAACATGTAGCGCATGTCGCCTCCGCCGCGTTCATCTGGGGGATTCGTATTTCAACACATCGAGCGATTGGAGAAGCACCGGGTGCACCTCGAAATGGAACTTGCCGGACTTCACCAGCGGGTCGTCCGATTCCCATTCCCGAGCCTGCGCCTCGTCCCGCGCGGCCGCGACGGCGAATCCGCTCAACGGGCTCACGTCGGTCACCGGACCGGCGAGAAGATACTTTCTCGCTTCCAGGTTCCCCCGGACGAACTCCCGGTGCGCCGCGAAGAGCGCCTTTCCCTCCGGCGAGGTCACCGTGCGCTTGGCGTCTCCCTCGGCCGTGACGAAAACCAGGTAGTAGCTCTTCATCCCCGGGGGCACCGCCGGCGGCGCGCCGGGCTGCTGGCCGACGAGGCCGAGCCCGGTCAGGAAGCAGGCCAGAACACAGAGTCCCAGTTGGTATCTCATCAGACCCTCCTCTCTTTCACCGAAACGACGGGCAGAACGGCCGGGATCGACACGATCCAGAAGAAAAATCGAGTCCGGTCCTGTCGATTTCCCGGTTCTCGCGCGTCGTCTTGTCGGGCAACCGCAAAACGCGGCCGCCCGAACCAAGGAGGACAACGATGTCAACGCAGATCCATTCCAAAGCGACGGTCAAGCCTGTCCCGCCGGGCTACCACACCGCGACTCCCTACCTGGTCGTCCGCGGGGGCTCCCGCGCAATCGACTTCTACAAAAAGGCCTTCGGGGCCAAGGAGCGGTTCCGCTTTTCGCGCGACGACGGAAAGATCGCGCACGGCGAGATCGAGATCGGGGATTCCTACGTCATGCTGGCGGACGAAGCTCCGGACGCGGGCAGCCGCTCGCCCGAGACCGTCGGCGGCACGCCGGTCAGCGTGTTCCTGTACGTGGAGGACGTGGACGCCGTCTTCGGCAAGGCCGTGGCCGCGGGGGCCAAGCCGTCGCTCCCGCCGCAGAACATGTTCTGGGGAGACCGCTTCGCCAAGGTCAGCGATCCGTTCGGACACCAGTGGCAGATCGCCACACATGTCGAGGACGTGCCGCCGGAAGAGATGGAGAGGCGGATGGCGGCGCATCGCTGACGCGAGGCGTTTCACCAGCGGCGGGAGCGCGCGGCCAGCGCTCCCGCTTTTTCATTGGATTCTTTTCAGCCGACGCGCCCCTGCACTTCGGGGAAGAGCATCTGGATGTGCCGCAGGAACTCGTCGGGATCTTCCGGGCTGACGACCAGGATCCGTTCCGGCGTCACGAGGACGACCGAGCGCTTGAGATCGGTCGCGTAGAGGCGATACCGACCCAATCGCCTGCTCCAGAAGAGGCCGGAGAAGGAGAAGAGTCCGCCGTTTCCGACGACCCGCAGCGAACCCTTGATGACGTCCGGATCCTTCCAGGCGCGCGACAAGCCCGTCAGCGGGAATGTCGTCGCCCAGAGGAGCCGGCCCACGCGGATCTGCTGCGCGTCCACCTCGTAACCCGTCACGACGAAGAGCAGAGCGCCGAGCGCGACGCTGATCGGCACCCACGCCACGGCGTTGCCGACCGTGTGCGCGAATCCGAACGCCGGCGCTGCCCTCCACGCGGCGTAGCTGACGCCCGCGAGTATCAGAGTGGAAACCGCCGACATCACCTTGAGAAGGGTCGACCAGCGCGCCGCCGGGAACCTTTGCATCCGCCTATCATGCGCCTCGCCTGGCCGAAATTCAGGCCGCGGCCGCTGCCTAACCCGTCGGGAGCCGGAGCCGGGCGCGCAGGCCTCCGATCGGTGAGGCCTCCAGAGCGATCGATCCGCCGTACAGCTCCGCCAGGTCGCGGACGATCGCGAGGCCGATTCCGGAGCCCGGCGCGCCTTCGTCCGCGCGCACGCCCCGCTGCAGAGCCCGGTCCCGCATCGACGGAGGAAGGCCCGGGCCGTCGTCGTCGACGGTGATCACGACGGAGCCGCCTTCCTCCGCAGCCTCGACCGTGACGCGCGCTTTCGCCCACTTGCAGGCGTTGTCGAGGAGGTTTCCCAGCATCTCGTCCAAATCTTCTCGCTGGACCCGGACGAAGCGCTCCGCCGGAACACGGGATTCGATCGAGAGCCCGCGGCCGGCGTGGAGCCGGGCGAGGGTGCGGACGAGACCTTCCGCCGATTCCGCGACCGGCGAGCGCGCGGCCACGGCAGCGGCGCCGGACGCGGCGGCTCGGGCCTGCGCCAGGTGGTAATCGATTTGCCGCCGCATGCGCTCGACCTGCTGGCTGACGGTCGCGGCGAAGTCGCGCTCTCCCGCGGTCTCGGCGCGATCGGCTTCCTGAGACAACACCGCGAGCGGCGTCTTCAGTCCGTGAGCCAGGTCGCCCGCCTTCGCCAGTGCGCGCATGACTCTTTTCTCCCGATCCTCGAGCAAGGCGTTGAGCTCGTTGACGACCGGCTGCACTTCCGACGGATAGCTCCCCTCGACGCGGTGGTCTCGCCCGTCGCGGACGGCTGCGAGCCGATCTCGCAGCTCACGGAATGGGGACAATCCCCTCTTGACCATCCAGAGCCCGACCGCGAGGAAGCCCAGGCCCACCACCCCGATCGTGGAGTAGTGAGCAATTTGGCGGATTCGTATCTCGACACGGCGTTGCGTGAACGCGCTCGCCACGAGATGCGTCACCACGATCAGCGTGATCATCCAGAACAACGCCCCGAGCGCGAGCCGCTTCCGAAGCGACCAGGTCTCGATCACGCCTCGTCCTGGATTCGATAGCCCAACCCGCGCAGGGTCTCGATGACCGCGGGACCGAGCTTCTTGCGCAACCGCCCGATGAAGACCTCCACCGTGTTGGAGTCGCGATCGGCGTCCTGCGAGTAGATGTGCTCGGTCAGCTCACCCTGCGAGACCACTTGCCCGCGGTGATGCATCAAGTACGAGAGGACGCGAAATTCGTGGCTCGTCAGCCTGACGGGGTTTCCGTCGAGCGTCACCCGCGCGCTCCGCGGATCGAGGACGAGCGCTCCGCAGCGCAGCTCGGGCGTGACCTGACCGCTTGCGCGGCGGATCAGGGCCCGGAGCCGCGCGAGCACCTCTTCCATCCGGAACGGCTTGGCGACGTAGTCGTCGGCGCCGCCGTCGATTCCCTGGACCTTCTCGTGCCAGCTTCCGCGCGCGGTCAGGATCAGGACCGGCATCGAAAGACCCCCATCGCGCCACCGGCGCAGAACGGTCAAGCCGTCGACCTTCGGCAGGCCCAGATCCAGAATGACCGCGTCATAACGCTCGGTCTGGCCGAGAAAGTCGGCGCGTTCCCCGTCGGCCGCGCAGTCCACCGCGTAGCCCGCCTCGACCAGCGCCGTCGAAAGCTGTTGCGCAATCTGCGACTCATCCTCCGCGACCAGAACTCTCAACGACTCCTCTCGATCCACGTGTCCTTATTAAGGGGCTCCGGCTGAACGGCCGCTGAACGGCCCGTTCCACAACCGTTCAGCGGCAGGTTCATACGCTTGGCCATTATGATCAAGCTGCACGGCCTCACGAAGACCTACGAGACCCCGGCGGGAGCCTTCCCCGCGCTCCAAGGGATCGATCTCGACATCGGCGCGGGCGAGCTCGTGGCGGTCGTCGGCAAGTCCGGAAGCGGCAAGTCGACTCTGCTCCACATGGTCGGAGGCATCGACCGGCCTTCCTCCGGCTCCGTCGAGGTCGGCGGCGCGTCTCTCGGCGATCTGACGGAGAACCAGCTCGCGGCCTGGCGAGGCCGCAACGTCGGCATCGTCTTTCAGTTCTTCCAGCTTCTCCCGACGCTGACCGTCGCCGAGAACGTGATGCTGCCGATGGACTTCTGCAAGACGGTTCCCGCGCGCGCACGGCGGCGCCGCGCGCTGGATCTCCTCGCGCGCGTGAACGTCGCCGACCAGGCGGACAAGCTGCCGGCCACACTGTCCGGCGGGCAGCAGCAGCGCGCCGCGGTCGCCCGGTCGCTCGCGAACGACCCTCCGGTCATCCTCGCCGATGAGCCGACCGGCAACCTCGACTCGGAAACGGGCGCCGCGATCTTTCGTCTCTTTTCCGAGCTCGCCCGGGACGGCAAGACCGTCGTCGTCGTCACTCACGAGCGCGATTCGCTCTCGCATGCCGACAGGACCGTGACGCTCGCCGACGGACGCGTGGCGTGATGGCACCGCGCTGGCGAAAGGCGCTCGCAGACTTCCGGCAGGAGGGCACGCGCACCGTTCTCGTCGTGCTCGCGATCGCGCTCGGGATCGCCGGGTTCACGGCGGTGCTCTCGAGCTACGCGGTCCTGACGCGAGAGCTCGATCGCGGCTATCTCGCCACGAACCCGGCCTCCGCGAATCTCAAGACCGACGCCATCGACGACAAGCTCGTGGCCACCATCCTTTCCGGTCACGGCGTCAAGGACGCCGAGCCCCGGCGGGTCGTCTCCGGCCGCATCAAGGCCGGCCCGATGGAATGGCGCAACCTCACGCTCTTCGTGGTCAAAGACTACGGAAACATCCGCGTCAGCAAGCTCGTGCCCGAGCAGGGTGCGTGGCCCCCGGCGGCAGGAGAGATCCTGATCGAGCGCGACGCGTTCCCGGTTGCCCGCACGTCGATCGGCAAGAACGTCACTGTGCGAACCACGCACGGCAAGGAGCAGACGCTCCGTGTCGCCGGCCGCGTCCACGACGTCGGTCAGGCCCAGGCGCGAATGGAAAACATCGTCTACGGCTACATCAACCTGGAAACGCTGGCGCGACTGGGCGAAAGTCCGTATCTGGATCAGCTCAAGATCTTAGTCGCCGAGAACCGATTCGACGAGCAGCACATCCGCTCGGTGGCGGCGGATGTGCGAAAGGTCCTCGAGAGCGAAGGGCATCCCGTCACCCGCATCGACATCCCGCAACCGGGCAAGCATCCGCATTCGGACCTCATGGGTGTCCTGCTCCTGGGCATGGCGAGCTTCGGCGTGTTCGTCCTGCTCTTGAGCGGAATCCTCGTCGTGAACTTGCTCACGGCCATGATGGCCACGCAAGTCCGCCAGATCGGCGTGATGAAGGCGATCGGCGCCACGCGCGGTCCAATCGCCGGAATCTATCTGAGCCAGGCGGCTCTCCTCGGCGCGGCGGCGATCGTTGTCGCGGTTCCCGCGGGAATCCTGGGCAGCCGGGCGCTCTGCCGCGCCATGGGGGTGTTTCTCAACTTCGATATTCAGAGCTTCGCCGCGCCGGCCTGGGTCTACCTGCTGGTCGCCGTCGTGGGTCTCCTCGTGCCGCTGCTGTCGGCGGCTCACCCCGTCTGGAAAGGAAGCCGTGTTTCCGTTCGCGAAGCGTTGTCGGACTTTGGCGTCTCCGCAGAGGCGTTGCGAGTCGGCGCTCTGGACCGCGCCCTCGCCGGCGTGCGCGGTCTCGCACGCCCGCTTCTGCTCGCGATCCGCAACAGCTTCCGGCGGCGTGCGCGCGTGGCGCTCACCGTTCTCACGTTGGCCGCGGGCGGCCTCTTCTTCCTGACCGCGTTGAACGTGCGCTCTTCGTTGATCCAGACGCTCGATCGTCTCTTCCGGTCGAAGAAGTTCGACCTGACGGTCGGATTCGGCACGATGGTCCCCGCAGCCTCGATCCAACGCGCGATCGGGAAGACGCCCGGAGTGCTCCAGTGGGAAGGCTGGATCACGACGGAGGAAGCGTTCGCTGGTCCGGGAGACAAACCGGCTGCCGAGACCCGGAGCGGCGGAGGATCCCACGCCGCCGGCGCGACGGGCGGCGGCCTCCACGACGCGGGCTCGATGACGGGCGACCGATTCGCCGTCGTCGCGCTCCCAGCCGAGTCGAAGGTCCTCGCCCTCGAGATCGTCAGGGGACGGAGACTCGCTCCCGGAGACCGGGACGCGATCGTGGTCAACAATGCGCTGGCCGGGAAAGTGCCCGGACTCAAAGTCGGCGGCCCGATCTCCTTTCGGATGGGACCGGCCCAGACGTCCTGGCGCGTCGTCGGCATCGCGCGCGAACCCTTCTCCCCCGCCGTCGCCTACGTCCCGCTCGCCTTTTTCGAGGAGCGCGGCCACACCGGCGTGGTGAACAACGCCCGCCTGGCCCTGGACCGGACAGACCGCGCCTCGATCCAACGAGTAAAGGAGGACCTCGAAAGAAACCTCGAGGAAGAAGACGTGCGGGCGGTGAGCAGCACCAGCAAGGCCGATAGCCGGTTCAGCTTCGACCAGCACATGCTGATGATCTACGTGTTTCTGATCCTCGTTTCGTGCCTGCTCGGCGGCGTCGGCGGCCTCGGCCTGATGACGACGATGAGCCTCAATGTCCTGGAGCGCCGGCGAGAGATGGGAATTCTGCGAGCGATCGGCGCCTCCCCGCGCGTCGTATGGCTGATCGTCGTCGCCGAGGGTCTGGTGATTGGAGCTCTGAGCTGGGCCCTGGCAGCGCTCGCGGCCTGGCCGGTCAGCAAGCTCCTGGGC
>JBKPDV010000217.1:0-6334 GCA_046728075.1 Acidobacteriota bacterium
GCCCTGGTCACGGAAGGATAGCCAACAGAAGGATAGATTGGATGAAGCGGCTGACCCCCCACTCAACGTGGTGGCATCGATAGAATGCCCCACCGAGAGAACACGCGCTCATGGGCGCAAGGAGGAGGGGCCAGCCATGGACCATGTTGGCATCGATGTCCACAAGCACGCAAGTCAGATCTTCTGTTCTTGTGCTCCCGGATCAGGACGGATAGCGATGCATGATTCGGTCCGAGTAGAGTTCGAGTCCATTAGGTGCGTACAGGGTTAGGTTCGTAGAGACGCGTAGGAAGGACCAGGCGACACGTGAGGGCGTCAAGCGGGCTATCGACCCACGAGTGGCCGCGGCACTGATGTAAGCTGTGCCCCTGCTCCCTCGTTGAATGCCTCAGGCTGTTGCGAGGACGTACGGGCAGGAAGTCACTCATCGCTGGTAACGACCTTTCGGCTGCACAGCTGAGGGTTGGTTTCGGGACGGCCCGCAGCCCGCAACGGCGGGAGTTCCGGGACTCAGTAGGCACATCTTTCCGGTCCCGCCCGCTGGCGGCGCTGGTAGACTCCGCGCCGTGACACGACAGGAATCGAGGCGGATGCGGCCCTGCGCCTACTGCGGGGGGCCACTCGGTGAGACCGACGACCACGTGATCGCCCGCCAATTCTTCCCTGCCGAGAACCGGTACCGCTCGGGACTCCCGCAGGTCCCCGCCTGCCCCAAGTGCAACGGCGCCAAGCAGCGGGTCGAGGACGGCCCCGGCGTCATTTTGCAGTTCGGCCACTCGAGCGACGCCTCCATGAAGCTCATACTCGGGCGCGTCCGACGGACGCTCGCGAAGAATAACCGCCTCCGCCAATCTCTGCGGGCGAGTCTCCGGGACACGACGCTCACGCAGCCCGACGGGTTCAAGGTGCCCGGCATGGTCATCACGCTCAGCCCCCGCGAGCTCGCCGACCTGTGGGCCTGGTTCCGCTACGTTGCTCGGGGCCTCTACTGCTTCGAGCTCGGCGCCGTGCTGCCCGCCGACCACACGATCCACCTCGTCAAGCCGACAAGCTACAAGCACTTCGTCGTGCTCCGCGACCTGATCTTCCGCGTTGCCAACCGCCAGAGCCGCGAGTACGCCGCCGGCGAGCTCCGCTATGCCTTCGCTCGCAACGACGCGGAGCAGCTGACGATGTGGCTGCTCGCCTTCAAGTCGATCGAGATGTTCTGGCTCACCGTCGGCCCGAGCTCCGCAGCGGCCGTGCCGCCCTTGCTGGCCGGCATCGAGTGGACCGAGCCTTGACCTCGAGGTTCCGCCAGGGAGGCTCCCGGATGCGGCTCGAGCGCTGGCTGAACGCGATCGTCGTGGTCATCGGCTTCGTGAGCGTCCTTGGCCTCGCGCACCCCCCCGGCGGTCCATTCCGCACGCCAGTGGAGTAACGGGTGGGAGGAGGACTTCCAATTCCGGGTACGGTTCTGAGTCGGGTTGTCGGGCGCCGTTGTCGGATAACATCGTGGCGGTGATCCCCGCCAGTGCGATTTCGGTTGTTGCGGGGGCCCGCAACCACCTGCAGGCAAACAGATCCGTCGAGTTCAGGTTCGAGATCCTCATTTGAATCCGTCTACGGTGGGCGACCGCCCGCGCGGTCGGCGCCCGGCGAGGGGTGCTAAGATGTCGGGCGCTGATCCGATGAGCGCGCGAGCATCGAAAGTGCGGTGGGCCTTAGTGCTGGCTGCTAGCGCCGGCCTTGCGGCCATACCCTCACCTTCCTCCGCCCTCTCCGTCCAGGAGGCTTTGCTCCTCGCGAAGCCAGCCGTCGCCCTCGTGAGCGCCCAGGTCAACGCGAACGTGACGGTGAATTGTGGCCAGGGCCCGGTGACGATCAGCCCAAGACCATACATCGAGGTCGGCACCGGATGGTTCGTGGACGGACGGGGCTACCTCATCACTAATGCGCACGTCATCGATCCCGCATACCGTGTGCCGCCGTGGGTCGTTTTTGATCTGAAGCTGAGGGCGGTTGAGGAAGAGGCTGTGTGAAGCCCGCGGTGCGGGCGCGCGGGTTCGCGCCGGGTCAGCGGCCTGACCTCGAGGAAGAGATGCTCCGCGCGATTCCCCTCGCCGCGGTCAAGCTCACGCCGACGGCGCGGGTGAGCGTGCTGCTGTCCAATGGCGCGAATCTCGAGGCCCAGATCGCGAAGTTCAGCGCGCCGATCACGCTCGACGCAAAGGCAATCCGCTCAAGGATTCCGGGCGCGATCTGGCCCTGCTGAAAATCCAGGCCGGTGCGTATCCGGCTCTGTCGATCACGGACAAGGAGCCCAACGTCGGCGACGAGATCCACATTCTGGGCTTCCCGGGAGTGGTCAGGGATCACGAGCTTCTCAGCCGGAGCGCCTTGAACGAAGCGTCCGCCACGAAGGGACAGGTGTCGGGATTCAACACGGATGCCATCGGGCAGGGCGTGATCCGGGGGGTTGCGTCTGTCCCCCACGCCAACAGCAGCAAAGTATTGGTCGTGGCTATGCCGCTTGGGCGCCCAATGAGGGTCACGGACTCATCCTCCCTGAGCGTCCAAAGAGTCAGAAAGGTTTCGTCGGTAAGGCCGATCGTTTGATCGCCGCCGACAAGTTGGTCCGTTCTCGCTGGCACACCGAGGCTGAGGAGGTTCAGGAAGCGAGGATCGCGATTCCCGGGAGTGGTCGAGGTTTGAGCCCCTCCTGCGCCGAACATCGTGTCGACCGCACCGTTGCGAAAGCGAACGAGTCCGACCTCAACCGGGTTTGCGACCTTACCAAACGTGAGCCCATAAAAATCGCCGCTTGGTTCGAGGACAGACGGTTCATTGACTAGCGACTTCGAGACTGCCGTGATCGTGGCCGGAGACCCATTCGAGCCAACGGTCACGACAGCTCCGTTCTCGAACCCTCGAAAAGAACCGCCGGTGATCTCGGAGAGAAGGACGATATCGCGTCCTTGATAGAAGTGCATGCGGCTCGCTCGATCCGCGAGAAGGTCGCTGATGTGCACTGTGACATCGGGCTCCTGCGGCGTTCCGCGTCCGAGTCTGGCAGATTATGTCGGGGACAGCGCCGAGGGGCGCGGCGATCGCCGCCGGAGGGTGCTAGTGTTGGCTATTCTCTCGCTCTCCAGGATCCGCTGTAATCGTACCTCAGCGCGCCTTGGTGAGCCGCGGCTCGAGGGTGACGTCTTTACTCTAGACCAACATGAAGGCGGCCTGCGGCCGATCGCTGACGAAAGACTGCAGGTTCAGACACTGTAATTCGTCGGTTACACGGCTTTGCCCGCAGCCACGGCTCCAGAGACCTCTTCTAATCTCCCAGTCCTCACGTCGTAAATATATCCGTAGATCGGAATGGACTTGGGAATCAACGGATGGTTGCGAATGCGCCTCACGTCGGCGACGACACTCGCTGCATTATCCTTCATCGTGAGCCAATCAATGAACTCCCCTTCCATCGATCCGGGGCCCTTCCCAACGTCGCGAAAGCCGTCGGGAGTGAGTTCCGCGGTCTCGAGGCTACTGGCAAGCAGGTTCCGCATCAGCTCGTCGGTGAAGTACAACATGCCGCAGTCGGTATGGTGAACGACGAAAAACTCCCTCGTGCCGAGCAGCTTGTAGGAGATGACCAGGGAGCGGAGCGCGTCATCGCTCGCGCGTCCTCCGGCGTTGCGAATGACGTGGGCATCTCCTTCCGAGAGCCCGGCGTACTTGGCAGGATCCAGACGGGCGTCCATACAGGTCAGAATCGTAAAGTGACGCGCCGGTGGTAGCGTCAACTTGCCCTTCACGCCAAAGTTTGACGCATACCCCGCATTCGCCTTCAGAACGTCTTGTAGCACGCTCATCGTTGCCCTCCTCGCGTCGTACACGCCCCTTCTCGGTGGCCAGCCTCTCCACCCGCTACTGGAATATGCCCCGAGGCACCGTCATGGACACGACCCAGTTCGGAATGTCGACCACTTCACTGATCTTGAGGTCGCCCGCGACGCTGCAGATGGCGTAGGCCTCGTGCAGGCTCAGGCCTTGATCGCGCACCAGCCAGTCGATCATCGCCCTCACGGCCTTCTTGGCATTCTCCATCAGATCAGGTCCCATCCCGGTCGTGTGATAGAAGCCCTTGGCGAGCATCTCCTTGGTCAAACCGAAGTCGGTCGGGTTGGCCGCCGGGACGATCGCTTGCGGCGACTCGATGATCGTGTTCTTGATCACCTTGAACCGGCACGTCACGGCCATCAGAGTCTCGATGGCGGTCACGCAAACTTCGCCATCGCCCTGGGCCATGTGACCGTCGCCCACCGAGAACTTTGCCCCGTTGACGTAAACCGGATAGTAGAGCTTGGATCCTTTCGTAAACTGTTTGATGTCGGTATTCCCGCCCATCCCCCCACTGACATTCGGTGGGACGGAGCGATACATCCCCTTTCGGAGCGGGGCGACGCCGTAGATTCCCATGAACGGCGCGATCGGAATCTGTGCTTTCCTTCCCGTGTCCTTCCCCACGAAGCTTGCGAACCCGGTGTTCTGCCCTTTGTTGAACGTGAAAATCTGGACGAAGGGCGCGCCGCTGTTGAACGGCTGATCCTCTGGAATCGCACCTGCCACCTTGCCAGGGCTCGGGTCGCTCAGCTCCGAGGCTTCGGTGAACTGATGGAACGGCGCCAGGATGTCAGGGCGGAGACTGCCGAACAGGCCCAGCGCCGGACTGATGGTGACGTACCCGAAGTCGACGAGCGGAGCCACATCCACGATCTCGACTTCAAGAACGTCGCCCGGCTCCGCACCTTCGACCGCAACGGGGCCGGTGAGGGGGTGCACTTTCCCGAGGTCGAGCGTGAGAATGCCATTGGGCGTCAGCGTTCTCGCCGCCGTGCCGATATCGAGCGCATCCCGGCACAGGAACTGTACGGCTTCGCCTTCACGCACGCCGGCGGCGGCCGGGAGGTCCTGGTTGAAGCGGTTGTGCAAGACCTTCGAAAATCCGTCGATCGTTTTGGCGCTACCGCCCGGCGGGGCCTGCGCCACGATGAGATCTGGCTTCCTTACGCCAGGAGCGGCGACGCCCTCGCTGGCTGCCGCCAGCCTTGAGCCGACACCGGCAATCGCTGCGGCAGTGGCCGCACCAAGGGAGATCTGCTCGATAAACGTTCTCCTCGAGATATCCGAGTGGACGAAGCACACGGCGCACCCTCCTTCGTTTCGCGTTTAACCGCGATCCTTTCTATGTCCCCGTGTCTGTCCCCTGTTCAGGCGTTGGATCGCCCGACGATCTTGTGGAGCACTTCGGTCCTCCTTTGCCCGAAGCGGTGCGCAGCAGTTCTCTTCACGAAGCACGCCTCTCCGCGACACCGTGTATCTGAGACTGCCTGCCCCCGGCACGGTCAGACATACGGGGGCCGAACTACCCAAAATCAATACACCGCCCCTATAGGAGCGCCGACCGACCAAGTCAAGTCGGATCTTCGCGGTCTTGTTCATGACTTTCACAACGGCGAGAGTCCCGGAACCGACCTCCTTCAGGGAGAAAAACACGCCGCCTCAAAAGACGGCGTCCAACAACGCTGTGTCGCGAACTACTTTATGACCAGCCGACCTCTCAGATCCTTCAGACTTACGGTCGATGGCACACCCGCTTGAGACGAAGTCGCGTTACGTCCTCGCCTTCCGACCACCCTTACCTGCTGCCCGCCGCGAGGAAGCGCTACAGCGTGAGCCCTGGCGCGACCTTGGACAGTTTCTCCAAGATCGCCGCCCGCTCCGCCTCGCTCCTGGCCGCAGCGTAGCGCTGCCTCAGCTTCGCGACCTTCTTGCGGCGAGTCCGACGTCTCCGAAGTTCTTTACCGCGCTGGATCGGCATACTCCGCTCGGAATCGAAGGCTAAGCCCCTCGAACCAACCTCTCAACTACCTCGGCAACCAATAAGAGTGACACTCCATCACAAGCGGTCTTGGGCATCACACAGTCACAGTCGTCGATGTGCAGGGACGGGGTGGTGTCCCGCTTGATGTGGAAAATCGGAAACCGCATCCTTCCGGCTCCTGAGCGGGATCGAGGGTAGCACGACGTGAAGACGCGGCTCCGCATTTGGCTCCAGAGCCACGGTGAGACGCCGAGCCATACCGGGAGATCCCCCCACGAGGGTCCCTGCTCACGCGGCGGACCGCATGCGCTGCCGGATCACCGCGGCGAGCTGCGTGTAGCCGTCGAGCTTGCGGAGCGTGATCTGCCCCGTCGCCACGAGGCCGAAGAGGAGCATGAGGGCACTGTCCTCGGTGGGGAGCGCGCCCTGCGTCTTCACGCGCCGGCGGAACTCCTCGTTCAGCCGCTCGAT
>JBKPDV010000218.1:0-17834 GCA_046728075.1 Acidobacteriota bacterium
GGGGAAGATCATGATGGACCAGGTGACGATTGCCAGGAGAAGCGAGGAGAAGATTCCCCAGACGGCAATGACTTTGGGCACATAGCCTGACTTCAGCAGCAAGTAGGCGAATACCGTTGATCCCAGGCCGAGGAGTATGAATCCAACCATCATCCCGAGCCCCTGCGCGCTGATCGCCAGGTTGGCCAGCGAGTGGAGCTGGCTTGCCTCGAAAGACTTGAGATCGGCGGCTCCGCCCAAGAGTCGGAGCACAACCAGGGAGTTGACGGTCGCAACGCAGAGGACGGCGGTCTCGGCAACCCGAAAGAGCACCGCGAGCAACGCCAGGTTCCTGTTCACGGGGCGAACCATGACGTAGAAGGCCCAAACCAGCACCAGGACGCCAGTGTATGTGACCAGGTCTCCGGCAATGGACAGGCGAAACAGCCGCTCGGACCCGATGATATTCAGCGCGGTCCGGGCGGCGTCGCCGCGGACGATCAGCCGGCCGCGCACATAGGACTCCCCGAAAATCGCGGTCGCCATCTGGAAGATGTAAAGGAAGCCGACCACTTTGGCAGCAGTCCGTTGCGCCGGCTCGATCGTCCGATGTGTCGTTTCGGGTCCGTCCATCCGGTTGTTCATTCCCGAGCTCCCCGCGCTACTCGTATCGCAACGCCAGTGTCGGAGGGATCCGGGATGCTTTGCGCGCGGGCACATAGGCCGCCAGCATGGTCACCAGAACCATCGACGGCACGACGGTGAGATAAACCATCAGGTCGGTTCCGCCGGCATTGAACAACATGGAATTCATGAGCCGCTCGACGGCAACACCCATCGCAAGCCCGATCACCGTTCCTATTCCCACCAGCACGAGGCCCTTGCTCATCACCAGGCGCAGCACATCGAGTGGTCCCGCGCCAATCGCGATACGAATGCCGATCTCGCGGGTTCTGCGGCTCACGTTGTACGCCACCACCCCGTACAATCCGGTGATGGCCAGCAGGAGGCCCACCACCCCCAGAGTACCGACCATCTCGACCGCGATTCGCGGGCCTTCCACGGCGTGGTAGCGGTACAAGTCCTCATAAGTTCTCAGCTCCGAGATCGGCAGGTTCGCATCGAGCGTTCGAACGAGGTCCTTCACGGGGTTGACCAATTGCAGCGGATCGCCGCTCGAACGCAACAGGAGGACCATTCGCGCGACAGGATGCTGGGCGAGGGGCAGATACGCGAAATCCGTCGGCCTTTCGGAGGTCTCGCGATACTTGACGGTCTGTGCGACGCCGACAATCTCGACCGGCGTGCCGGCGAAGTTCTCGAGCCGGATGTGTTTGCCCACGGCATCGGACCGCGGCCAGTAGTGTCTCGCGAACTGCTCGTTCACGACGGCGACGCGCGGCGCGTCTGCGGTATCGGACGAGCGGAAGCCGCGGCCGCGCAGAATCGGTACCGGCATCGTCTCGAAGAACCCCTCGTCGACGGTGTCCATCGCCGAGGTGAAGTGCTCGCGATCGCGGGGCATCTGAAAACCCTCCGGCACGAAGGCGAGGCTGTCGAAGCTGTCCAGGCCGAGCGGAGGGTTTTCCGTGAGAGCCGCGCTCTGAACTTCAGGCAGTTCTCGCGCGCGGTCGGCCAGCAGCTTGTAGAACTGCCGCGTCTGAGTCGCGTTGTACTGCACGAGGCGGGGGTCGAACCTCGCCATCAGGAGATGATCTTTCGCGAATCCGACTCCCTCGCGCAAGCTCTGGTGGAAGCCCCGGTACATCAGGAAAGCCGCCGCGAGCAGCATCAGGGACGTGGAGACCTGCGCGACCACCAGCACACTCCGGCCCCAGAGGCGCTTACGTCCGCCTCCGGGCGCGTCCACGTCGGCCGCCTTGAGCCCGTTCACCAGATCCGTGCGCGCGCTCTGGAGCGCCGGGGCCAGACCGCAGAAAAGCGCGCACAAGGCCGACAACGCGAGGCTTGCCAGCAATACGCGCGTGTCCATCCGGAACGGGATCTTGATCGGCAACTCGGTTGGAATCCGAAAAGTGCCGAGGGCCGCGATGGCGCCGTACCCGACGGCGATTCCGCCCAATCCCCCCAAGAACGCGAGAACCAGGCTTTCGGTCAGGAGGAGCCGGATCAAACGGAAACGCCCGGCGCCGATCGCCAGACGTATGGCGATTTCGCGCGTTCGCGTGCGGGCCCGGCTCAAAAGGAGCCCCGCCACGTTCGTGCACGCCACGAGCAGCACCGCCAGCGCAAGGATCGTGAAGATCACGCCGAATTTCCAGTTGACGTCATTGTCCTGTGTGCGCATTTCGAACTGGGTGTGGACAACCGCTCCGCGGTCGCGATTGAGCTTTGGATACTCGCGCTCGAAGTCTCGCGCGAGCGCGGCGAGCTCGTTCCGCGCCTGCCGCAGCGTCGTGCCCGGTTTCAAGCGCGCTCTCACGGTCAACTCGCGATCGTCGCGGTCCACGAAGAAATTCTTCTGCGGGTTGGTCGAGAAGACCCCCGCCATCGCCAGCGGCGTGTAGAAGTCGGGGCGTACGAATATCTGCATCCCCGGGAACGTCTCCGGCGCGACGCCGATCACGGTGAAGGCCGTGCCGTTCAAGCGAACGATCCTGCCAACGACGGAACGGGCGCTCGCGAATTCCCGCTTCCAGAAGTCCGGCCCGAGCACCACCACGGCATCGCGGCCCGGCACCCGGTCTTCGTCCTCCCGAAAACCGCGGCCGACCTGCGGCTCCACGCGGAGCACACGGAAGTAGTTGCCGGAAACCATCATTCCGGCCCGAACCCGCGGCGTCGCTTTCGGGTCGGCGGTGAAGCCGACGGCCCCGACAGCTGTATTGGCGGTCACGCCGTCGTAGCTCTTGGTGTGATTTCGGATGTCCAGGTACTCGGGATGGGAGAAAGAGTCGAAGCTCGCGTCGTGTGACGTGCTCACCAGAGTGACAACGTCGCCCGGATGCGGCACGGGGTACGGCCGGAAGATCAATGCGTCGAGCATGCTGAAAGGCGTTGCCGTCATCCCGATCCCGAGCGCGAGCGTGATCACCACAAACGCGGTCAGGCCGGGCGTCCGGCGCAGGCTCCGGATCGCGTAGCGCACGTCGTCGAGGAAATCCGTCAGCCAATGAATGCGCCGCGCGTCTCGGATCTCCTCTTTTCGCTGCTCCAGCCCGCCCATCGCGCGCAGGGCCCGGTAACGGGCCTCCTCCGGGGAAAGCCCTTCGGCGATGCCTTCTTCGATCTTTTGCTCCAGGTGGAACTGGAGCTCCTCGTCGAGCTCCTCCTCCACCCGGCGGCACCGAAAAATGGACTTGAGCCGCAAGGGCGCCGTGAACCACCAGTGTTTCAGTCGCATGGTTCTACGCCTCGGAAAGCTGGACGACGTACGAAATGGCCGTCGACAGCCGCTGCCAGTTCGCCGACTCCGATTCGAGCTGCTTTCTGCCCAGGCGGGTGAGCGAGTAGAACTTCGCGCGCCGGTTGTTTTCCGTCTGCTTCCACTCGGCCTTGATCCACCCCTCCTGCTCGAGCTTGTGGAGCGCCGGGTAGAGGGACCCTTCGCTGACCTGCAGCACGTCTCCGGAGATGGATCTCAGGCGAAGGCTGATGGCCCAGCCATGCAGGGGCTGCAGCGCAAGGATTTTCAGGAGGAGCAGATCGAGGGTGCCCTGGACGAGGTCGTTCGGTTTACTCATATCGATTTCCTGTATACGTGTCCGGCATTCCAATTCCTCTCTCTGCGGATGGATCTCCGATTCTCAGGACACGCGCCTCAACGCTTCCGACGCCTGTTTGAGGGTCGGATTGAGCTTGAGCGCCGCCTGGTAGGACTGCTTCGCCTCCGGCTTTCTCCCCTGCTTCTCGTAAATGGCGCCCAGCCAGTAGTGCGCGTTGGCGAGCGTCGGCTCGGTCTCCGTCGGCGTGTAAGCGACGTACTGCTTCAGCGCCTCCTCGCCGCGCACGAGATTCGTGTTCTGCTGCGCGGCGGTGCGTCCAAGGTGATAGAAGGCGGGCATGTAATGGGGATCGAGCTTCACAGCCGTCTCGAACTCCGCAAAGGCGGCGGTGTAGTCCTTCTCGGCGTTCGCGAGATACTGGCCGAAGTAACTACGCGCCTTCGGTGAGGTCGGCTCCTCGCGGATAGCATCGGTGTGCTCCCTCTTCGCCAGATCCAGCTTTTTCTGCTGCGAATAGACGAAGGCGTACGCCCGGTGGCCGACGATCGGATCGATCGCCTTGATCTCCTTCGCCTGCTCGAGCGCCTTCTCGTACGAGCCGCCCATGAGACCGGGCGCGCCCGCGTAGAACTGGACGAGGCCGAAGCGCGGTTCGACGTACTTGGGATTGAGAGCGACTGCTTTCTCGCACTCCTCTTTGATTTTCGACGCGTACTTCGCAGCGCCAAGCATGCCGCTCGCCTGGATTTTGGCGCCGTACGCATTGGACAGATAAAAATGCGCCTCGGCGCTCTTCGGCGACTGCGCCACGGCCTTCTCCAGGAGGTCGATGGCGGCGTCGCTATCACCGCGGCCGATCGCGGCGCGACCCTGCTCGATCAACGTCGTTTGCGCGAAGAGAGGAACGGCGGCGAGCGCCGCAAAAATCGTGAGAGCGAGACGCATCGGTTTGCTCATATCGGTTTCCTAGGGGAGAATACGAAGACCAGGCCGTTAAGTTTCCCCTCATATCGGTTTCCGAGGGGACTCTACGACAGACTCCTCTCGGTAAGCAAGAGGAGACCCGGGCCAACCCGAAAACCCTCCCCCTTCGTGAGAGGGACTGGGTAAAGGGAATCCTCAGCAGGCGGGAGGGGATCTGGATGACGCCTTAACGCATCCCACAATATCCGCCCCTCTCATCCGTCTACATCGATGAGAGGGGAAGATCCTGATCCTCGAGCAGGTGATGAGCGAGCAGGACCGGCAAATCGCTGAAACGATCGAACGCGAGCAGGGCCGGCTGCGGAACTTCATTCGCAAGCGCGTGCCCGACCGGCGGGACGTGGAGGACGTGCTGCAGGATGTCTTCTTCGAGCTCGTGGAGGCGCAGCGCCTGATGAAGCCCATCGAGGAAGTGGGTGCCTGGCTCTTCCGAGTGGCTCGAAATCGGATCATCGATCGGTTCCGCAAGAGGAGACCGGAGTCGTCGACCACGCCGCTGCCCGCTCCGGACACCGAAGAGGGAGACATCGGTTCGCTCGAAGACATGCTGCCGTCGGCCGAAGCCGGACCCGAGGCGGCTTACGCCCGAAGCGTCCTCCTCGACGAGCTCGCCGCCGCCCTGGGAGAGCTTCCCGAAGACCAGCGCTTCGTTTTCGTCGCGCACGAGATCGAAGGCAAGAGCTTCCGCGAGCTCGCCTCGGAAACCGGCGTCAGCGTGAATACCCTGCTCTCGCGCAAGCACTACGCGGTGCGTCACCTGCGCCGCAGACTTCAGAACATTTATGACGAGTTCAAGGAGAGATGAAGATGTTACCCACGAGAAAGCGTCGCATCGCGAAACTGTTCGTCTTCGTGCTGCCGGTCTTCCTGGTCGTTTTCGCCGGCCTGATCTGGGCGGTCTCCGCGCTCTGGAACTGGCTGATGCCGAGCGTCTTCGGCCTGCACACGATCACGTACTGGCAAGCCCTCGGCTTGATGGTGCTCTCCTGGATCCTCTTCCGAGGCTTTCGCGGCCCGTCCATGGGCCGAGGCGCCTGGCGGCACGGCCTGCGGGAGCGCTGGGGAAGGATGACTCCCGCCGAGCGGGAGGAGTTCGTCAAGGGCCTGAACAGCCGGTGCGGCAGAAGGGAATCGCCCGAGCCCGAGCCGAAGGCGTAACCAAGTGCCTGCTCCCTCTCCCTTCGGGAGAGGGCCGGGGTGAGGGGCAGCTTGAGCCGCGCTGATTTACGTCCTTGAGATGCGTGCGCCCGTCAGTCTGACTTCACCCGGCTGGCCGGCGGCACGATTCCGTTCATCCGCAGGTACTCGACCATCTGTCCGTAGTGATCGTAGGCGTGCGCTACGCCAAAGGTCGCCAGGTGCAGGCGCACCGATTTGGTGCCCTCCGCGGTCTGCAGCATGTTCTCCGTCAGCTTGGCCGCGGCCTTGTGGCCCACGGCAAACGAATCCTTCAGAAACTTGATGATCTCGGTCTTCGTCTTCAAGCTCTCCGGACCATTTCCGCCCTTGTAGTCATCCGGGATCTTGTCGCCAGTCACAGCCGACCAGAGGTAATAGTTGGAAGCCGCGACATGCCTGACCTGCAGAGCGAACGTGCGCACGCCCTTGTAGTCGGCGCCAGGAATGCTCAGGCTCTCCGGAGAGAAGTTGAACTTTTCTTCCGGCATGGCCTCCGCGGCATCCACGATCAGCTTTTCGATGTTGCTGACAGCGCGGTCGACGGTTGAGACGATGGTTGCCTGCGGCTGCTGCGCCGGAGCGGCGCCCGGCACCGCGGTAACTCTCGTGCTCTGACCCAGAGCCGTCGCGGTCGAGAGGATCGCCGCCGGCAACCAGACGAGTCGCATCTCTCTAATACTCCCCATAGTGCCCCTTCACAGAATCGAGCAGCTTCTTCGTGTCGTATCCCACCCCGTCCTTGAAGACGATCTCGACGTTCTCGATATCCGCGATGCGGGCGGCTGGATCGCCTTTCATCACGACGAGGTCCGCGTTCTTGCCAACCGCGATCGAGCCGATTCGATCCTGGCGGCCGAGAAAGATCGCGCCGTTCAAGGTCGCAATCCGAATGGCCTGGACCGGCGAGAACCCCGCCTCGACCAGCAGCTCGACCTCGCGCTGGTCGCCGAAGCCGGGGATATTGCCGCCGATGCCGACCGGATCCGCTCCCGCAAGCAGCAGACCACCCGCAGCCACGAATGCGCGCTCCAGCTCCATGTCCCGGCGAAGCAGATTGGCGTTGCTGCTCTGCGTGGACTTGTTCGCGGGTCGGTTGCGGCCGTACAGGTAGGCGTCGCGCGCGGACGGCGCCATGGCGTCCAGCACCGCCGGGCGAACCGCCGGCCGGCCGGCCATGGACGGGTCGAGATCGACGACTCTCGAGGCTTGACCGGGCAATGTGGACGTAATCGCGACGTGGTGGCGGATGAGCGTGGCGATGATCCGGTTCGCCTCCGGACTGCCGGGGGTCATGTGTTCGAGCGTGTAGTCGCCTTCGCTCTCGCTGCACTTATCCGGCTTCTTGCCGGGGTCCTGCGCGGTGTTCGCGAAGAATCCGTGCTCGAGATTGTCGATTCCGATCTCCGCCGCCTCCTCGTATGTGACCGAGCAGAGGTGGCCCGTCACCTTCAGACCTCTCTTGTGCGCTTCCTTGACGGCGGCGCTCAGTTCCTCACGCGTGATGTCTTTGTAGGCCTTGAACGAGGTCACGCCGCGATCCGCCCAGAAGGCGACGGTCTGACGCGCGTCCTCCGGTCCGGTAAGCCCGTACGCCAGGGAATTGGGCGTCGCATTCAGATAAGGCCCGGTGACGTACATGTGTGGGCCGGGAACAGAGCCTGCCTCGACGTTCTGCTTGAGCTTGAGCTCCGCGTAGGGACTGAGCGTGCCCGTCGTGCGCATGGTCGTCACGCCATTGGCGAGATACAGCCGAGGTCCCGAGAAGATCATTTCCGCGAGAAAGAACCCGTCCGAGCTCCCGTCGGCTGCGAGATTGCCCCGCACGAAGAAAAACAAGTGATTGTGCATTCCGACGATGCCCGGCATCACCGAGTAGCCTCGCAGGTCGAGAACGGTCGTGCCGTCGCTCGGCGGCACATCCGCTCCGGGCGATATCGCCGTGATTTTTCCGCCCTCGAGGATGACGTTCCGATCGGCACTCGGCGCCGCGCCCGTGCCGTCGATGACCTGGACATGTTCGAGCACGGCTTTGGGGGTGCCGACGCGCACATACTTGCGAACCCCCGGGCCGAGGACGTCGATGCGCTGGGCAGCCGCATGCGCAGAGCAAGCCAACCCGGCCAGGCAGAGGAGCGGCAGCCGCTTGCGCATCACTTCACTCCGCCTGCGGTTCCATTTCGGACGCCGCCGCTCACCCCACCCCTCAGACCTCCGGAAACGAGCGTCTGCACGGTCGTGTAGGCGATGCGCCCCTCTTCGGGCAAGCTCTCGAGGATCTCGCGCACGGAGCAAGTTCCCAGTTTCCAGCACTGCTCCAGGATTCGCGTTTCGGCTTTGGAGAGACGGGCTCTCTTCATATCTCCTACGTCGCACGGTGACTCTACTACATCATCCGTTGCTTGGCAAGCCCGGCCGAGCCGCAGGCCGCGGTGCATCCAGATCGGGAAAAGCGGAAGCGACGGTTACGCCGATTGCCTCCGCGTCGGCAGGGCGGCGCCTTTGAGGATCAGCCACAACGCGAGCCACACCTCGAAGACGAGCAGTGGCAACCAAACGATGTCCGTGATCGGGCTGTGGAGGAGCCCGATCAGCTGCAGGGGAAGGACCGCCACGGCCAGGATCGACCCGAGGACACCAAGCCACGCCAACGAGACCGGGACCATCCGACCGCGCAAGAAAAGATACGCGAAGATCGTGCTGCCGACGGCGAAGAAGGTCGCGCTGATGGGCATGCTCCAGCTTGGCAGCTTCAGCAAAACCGCGCCGAGCGCGTTGCCTGCCGCGGGGTCGGGTGCGTCTGCTCCGGCGGCCGTCGCGAGCCACACCTTTCCGACCGCTCTCGGTAGGGAGACCGCGTTGATCACGCCCTCGGCGACCCGGCAGGTCATGGCCAGCATCGCGAGGTCCCGGTCCTCATCCCGCGTGATCGAGTACAACGTCACCGCCAGCACGAGGGCGCAGAAGCATTCGAGCAGCTCGAAAACGATGACCACGCGCATCTCCGACGCGTGCTGGGCAATGCTCGCGAGCTTCGCGGCGGTCCCCTCCCCGCTCATCGCCCTGTTGGAGAGGATCAGTCCGCTGATGCCGAACGCGATGTAAAAAAGTAACGTGACCCCGGCGACCCTGGCGTTCGTCGTGCGAGTCATGGGTGTTTCTCCTTATGCAAAATGGGAGAGCGAACCACGCTGAGGGTCATCTCACTCCAGAACAACGCGCGCTTCCTGATGGAAACAGATACGGGCATCGGAGCCCAATGTTCAACTCTTTTGTCGGTGAGCGGAGAGCTGCCGGGAGGGAGCTGATAGCTTCTGTCCGATGTCCCTCCTCGCCGCGATCGACCAGGGCACCACTGGAACGCGCTGCTTCCTCTTCGACCTTGCCGGTCGCGTTGTCGCCTCCGCCTACCGCGAGCACGCGCAGATCTTTCCCCAACCCGGCTGGGTCGAGCACGACGCTCTCGAGATTCGGGACAACGTGGATCGCGTCGTCGCCGAGGCGGTTGCCACGGGGCCCCGAGAGCCCGTGCTCGCGGTCGGCGTGACGAACCAGCGCGAGACGGTCGTCCTCTGGGACGCGCGCTCCGGGCTCCCCATCGCGCCCGCGATCGTCTGGCAGGACACGCGCACCGACACCGACTGCCGCGCGCTGATCGCCGGCGGGTTCGAGACGGAGGTGCGGGCGCGCACGGGCCTTCCCATCCGCACGTACTTTTCGGCGACGAAGATCCGCTGGCTTCTTGCCAACGTGCCAGAGGCGAAGCTTCTCGCCGCCTCGGGCCATCTGCGGATCGGCACCATGGATTCCTGGGTGATCTGGAATCTCACCGGAGGTCCCCGCGGCGGGGCCCACGTCACGGATCCGACGAACGCCTCGCGCACGCTCCTCTGCGCGCTCTCGACGCTCGCCTGGGACCCGGATCTCCTTGACCGTTTCGAGGTCATGGCGGAAGCTCTGCCGCGAATCGAACCCTCCCTCGCGGCAGAGCCCTACGGTTGGACTCTCCCCGATGGCCCGTTCGGTGCTCGGGTTCCCGTGTGCGCGGATCTCGGCGATCAGCAGGCGGCTCTCTTCGGGCAGGCGTGTTTTCGCGCCGGAGAGGCGAAGAACACCTACGGCACCGGCTCCTTCCTGCTGCAGCACACGGGCGACACTCCCGCCGTGAGCCGCTTCGGCCTGCTCGTGACCGCGGCGGGCGCGCCGCCGGGAGAGCGCGCCTACGCGCTCGAGGGATCGGTCGCCGTGACCGGATCGGCCGTGCAATGGCTGCGCGACGGACTCGGGCTCATCGCGGCCGCCGCTCAAACCGAGCCGCTCGCGCGCTCGGTCCCGGACACCGGCGGTGTCTATTTCGTGCCGGCCTTCTCGGGTCTCTTCGCGCCGCACTGGGACATGAGCGCTCGCGGCACGATCGTGGGCCTGACCCGCTTCGCGACCCGCGCCCACCTCGTGCGGGCGACGCTCGAGGCCATCGCGTTCCAGAGCCGCGAGGTCCTCGAGGCCATGGTCAAGGACAGCGGCCGTGCGCCGGAGGCTCTCAAGGTCGACGGCGGCGCTACCGAAAACAATTTCCTCATGCAACTCCAGGCCGACATTCTCGGAATCCCCGTCGTCCGCCCCGCCGTCCGCGAGACCACGGCCCTCGGCGTGGCCCAGGCCGCCGGTCTCGCGTGCGGGGCCTACACCTCCCTTGCGGAGCTCTCGCGCCTCTGGCGCGAGGACCAGACCTTCGAGCCCGAGTGGAGCGCGGCGCGCCGCGAGGAGGCCTACCGCGGCTGGGCGAGAGCCGTCTCGCGTTCCCGCGGCTGGATCGAGAGCTGACGGCGGAGACGGCGTCTGTGGTTGATCCGAATGCACGAGAAAGACAAAATTGGGCGTCTCGCGCACGGGCAAACTGACCCAGAGTCCACTGCAGCAGGCCGTTGACGCTCGCACGGTTGGATCGAGACCCGGACGACCGAGACTCTGCGAACAGGCCTGTTCCTTGCCGCGCGTGCAGCGGAGTTGCTCCGCTCCG
Organism: Acidobacteriota bacterium; assembly: GCA_046728075.1. Taxonomy (GTDB): domain Bacteria; phylum Acidobacteriota; class Thermoanaerobaculia; order UBA5066; family Gp7-AA6; genus JBKPDV01. The sequence continues at coordinate 10,846 of JBKPDV010000218.1, forward strand.
CTGCACTTGCTGCTGGACCGCAAGCCGCCAGGAGGTGGCTTGCCCGACCGGGGCAGGCGCTGGCCGATCGCTTTCGCCGGCTCGGGAGGGGGACCGGCAGCAGCGCTCGCCGCGCGGCCGAGGTATAAGGTGCCAATGAAGCCAGCCCAAATGGAAGCCTCTATTCAAGATCGTTTGTCCGCGCACCGGCTGCTCGCGGGCGCGCCTCCCGACCAGCTCGCCTGGCTCGCCGCCCGCGGCCGCCTCATCCATTTGGAGCCCGGGGCCGTCCTCACGGCAAAGGGCAAACCGGTGGAGGGCCTCTACATCATGCTTTCCGGCCACATGTCGATTTACATCGACCGGGGCGCCGGACCACACAAGGTCATGGAGTGGCGTGGGGGTGACGTGGGAGGCCTCCTGCCGTACTCGCGCCTCGTCGCGCCGCCGGGCGACGTCAAGGTCGAGGTGCCGACCGAGATCTTCATGATTCCCCGCGAAGAGCTACCGGCTCTGATTCGCGACTGCCACGAGGTCACCTCGATTTTCGTGCACGTCATGCTCGATCGCGCCCGGCATTTCACGTCGAGCGACCTTCATGAAGAAAAGATGTCCTCTTTAGGCAAACTGGCGGCGGGGCTCGCTCACGAGTTGAACAACCCGGCTTCAGCGGTCGCCCGGAGCGCCCAGGGACTCAAGCTCCGGTTGTCGGAGGTCGAAACGGCGTCCCGCGCGCTTGGCGCCGCGCGACTGTCGGAAGCAGAGCAGGCCGCCGTCGACCGCGCGCGCGGGCTCTGCCTGGCCGCGGCCGGGGTGACGTTCTCGCGCTCGCCGATCGAGCAAGCCGACCGTGAAGATGCGATTGCCGACTGGCTCGCGCGTCACCACGCCGACGACACCGCTGCGGAAGCGCTGGCGCAGTCCGCGGTCACCCTCGACGCGCTCGACGAGCTCGCCGAAGCGCTCGATGGTGACGCTCTCCGCGCGGCGCTGCCGTGGCTCGTGGCCGGCTGCGCGACGTACCAACTGGCATCGGAGATCGAAGCGGCCGCGTCGAGGATCCACAATCTCGTTGCTGCGGTGAAGGGCTTCACGTACATGGACCAGGCGACGATGCCCAAGCCGGTGGACGTCGGTCAGGGGCTCTCCGACACGCTCGCGGTGCTCAACGCAAAAGGCCGAGGGAAACAACTGGGCGTGAGCCTCGAGTTGGAGGCCGACCTTCCGCGCATCCAAGGGTTCGGCGGTGAGCTCAACCAGGTGTGGGCGAACCTGTTCGACAACGCGCTGGATGCGGCCAGAGGCCACGTCACCGTTGCGGCGGGCCGCCAGGGTCCTTCCGTCGTGGTACGCGTCGTCGACGATGGGCCGGGACTGCCCCCGGAGATCCGCGAGCGCATCTTCGATCCTTTCTTCACGACGAAGCCGGTCGGGCAGGGCACCGGTCTCGGCCTCGACATTGCGCGGCGCATCGTTCTCAAGCACCAGGGATCCATCGAGGTCGACTCCCGCCCCGGGAACACTGAGTTTCGCGTGACGCTGCCGATCGACGGCGCCAAGGGCTGACATGGTCAAACCGGTGATCCTGGCCGTCGATGACGATCCCCAGGTGCTCGGCGCCGTCGAGCGCGACCTGCGCCAGCACTACCGCAGCGACTATCGCATCTTGAAGGCCTTGTCCGGCGGCGAAGCCCTCGAGGCCGCCCGCCAGTTCAAGCAGCGCGGGACTCCCATTGCCCTCTTCCTCGTCGACGAGCGGATGCCCGGGATGACGGGCACGGAGTTCCTGCGCGAGGTGATCAAACTCCACCCGGAGTCGCGCCGGGTTCTCCTGACCGCCTACTCTGACACGCAGGCCGCGATTTGCGGTATCAACGACGTGGGGCTGGATCACTATCTGCTCAAGCCCTGGGATCCTCCCGTGGAGCGGCTCTACCCCGTTCTCGACGACCTGCTGTCGGACTGGACGGCGCACGTGCGCCTTCCCTACGACGGCATTCGAGTCGCCGGGGCGCGGTCCTCGCCGCGCAGCTTCGAGGTAAAGGAATTCCTGTCGAGCAACCAGATCCCCTATCAGTGGATCGACGCCGACCGCGATCCGCCTACGCGGGAGCTGATCCGCTCTTCCGGCGACACGAGCCGGCTGCCGGTCGTTTTCTTTCCCGACGGCAGCTACCTGGCCGCGCCGACCAACCGCGCGTTGGCGGAGAAGATCGGAATGCAGACGCGGGCGAGCCTGCCCTTCTACGACCTGGCGATCGTCGGGGCCGGTCCCGCCGGACTTGCCGCCGCGGTCTACGGCGCCTCGGAGGGATTGCGCACGGTCCTCATCGAGCAGAGCGCTCCGGGAGGTCAGGCCGGCTCGAGCTCCCGGATCGAGAATTACCTCGGCTTCCCGTCGGGCGTCTCGGGCGCCGACCTTGCGCGCCGCGCCACGACCCAGGCGCGCCGCTTCGGCGCGGAGGTGCTCGCGCACGAAGTGGCGAGCTTGAAAAGACTGGATCCCTACCGAGTCCTTCACCTCGCCGACGGGACCGAGCTCTCCTGTTACGCGGCGGTCCTGGCCACCGGCGTTTCCCTGCGGACGCTCGAAGTGCCCGGTATCGAGCCCCTCCTCGGCATCGGTGTGTATTACGGCGCCGCGATGACCGAGGCGGCGACCTACCGGGGCCGGGACGTGTGCATCGTCGGCGCGGGAAACTCGGCCGCACAGGGCGCCCTCTTCTTCTCGCGCTACGCGCGCCGTGTCACCCTGCTTGCCCGCAGCGAGTCCCTCGGGAAATCCATTTCGCAGTACTTGATCGACCGCATCGCGGCGACGCCGAGCATCGAAGTCGTCACGGGCGTCGAGGTTGCCGCCGTTCGAGGCAGCGAGCGCCTCGAGAAGGTTATGATCCGCGGCATTGCCGACGGGGGGGAACGCGAGCTCGACGCGGCGGCGATGTTCATCTTCATCGGGGCAAAGCCACGGACCGAAATGGTCTCCGGCCTGGTTGAGCTCGACGAGAAAGGCTTCGTGTTGACCGGCCCCGACCTGCCCCGCACGAACGGCCGGCCTCGCGGCTGGCCGCTCGATCGGGACCCGTTTCTCCTCGAGACCAGCGTCCCGGGCATCTTCGCCGTCGGCGATGTGCGAGCGGGCTCCAGCAAGCGCGTCGCAGCGGCAGTTGGCGAAGGCTCCGGCACCGTCGGCATGGTCCACCGCTACCTCGAGACTGTCTGAGGTCTCGAGGTAGCTTCGCTGACCGGCTAGAAAACCGCCCCCGGATCAATATTGCCGCTCGCCGTCCGCCAGGCCCTGCATCACGCCAAGTTCTTCCTTCCGTGTTAGGTTTGGCCCGAAAGGCTAGACCGGCGGAAGCTCCGCCGCGTTCTGAGGAGGTTGGTTATGCGAAATCTTGTCTGGAAACGATTGGTTCTGAGCCTGGTGTTGGTCGTGGCCCCGCTCGCCGCGTGGGCGGACCCGACCCCTGCGGACGCCCAGAAGGAGGTCACAGCGGCTGGCAAGACCCTCGATCACTTCAGCGCCGACCCCGACATGAACTGGTTCCGCAATCACGCCAAAGAAGCCAAAGGCGTCCTTATCTGTTCTCAAGTCGTCAAGGCCGGCTTCATCATCGGCGGCTCCGGCGGGCGCTGCGTGCTCGTGGTGAAGGGCGACAAGGGCTGGCATGGTCCCGCGTTCTACGCCATCGGGACGGCGAGCGCCGGATTCCAGGCAGGCGTTCAGTCGTCGGAGATCGTGGGACTCGTGATGTCGCAGAAGGCGGTGGACTCCCTCATGTCGAACTCGTTCAAGCTGGGTGGTGATGCGAGCGTCGCGGCCGGCCCAGTCGGTGTCGGGACAGCGGCGACTCCGAACGCCGACTTCGTCTTTTACAGCCGTTCGAAAGGACTCTATGGCGGCGTGGACGTTTCCGGAGCCGTCATCAAGCCGTCGGAGGAATACAACAAGGCCTATTACGGCAAGGACGCGTCCCCCATCGACATCATCGTCCGCGGCACGGTCCACAACCCGACCGCCAAGGCTGCCCTGCTCTCGAAGGTCTCGAAGCTCTACGGCGGACAGTAAGAGACGAAGTCGCGGAAGGCTCCGCCGTTCGACGTCCGGGCGGCGGAGCCGACCACCCGAGGCCAATGGCCGCTCCGCCATGCTGGTCCCAACCTCAATTAGCCGTCGACGTCGACGACGGCTTTCGCAAAGGCCTCCGGAGCTTCCTGAGGCAGATTGTGCCCGATGCCGCCTTTGATGATTCGGTTTTCGTACTTGCCCGAGAATTTTGACGCGTAGGCACTGGGCTCCGGGTGTGGTGCGCCGTTGGCATCCCCTTCCATCGTGATGGTGGGCACGGTAATGACCGGGAATGTGGCGAGCCGCTTTTCGAGATCGTCATATTTCCGTTCGCCATCTGCCAGGCCCTGTCGCCAACGGTAGTTATGGATCACGATCGCGACGTGGTCAGGGTTGTTGAAAGATGCCGCGCTGCGGTCGTAGGTGGAATCGTCGAAGTCCCACTTCGGCGACGCCAGCTTCCAAATGAGCTTCGAGAAATCATGTCGGTATTTGTCGTACCCGGCGCGGCCGCGCTCCGTCGCGAAGTAGAACTGGTACCACCACTGGAGCTCAGCGCTCGGCGGCAACGGCACCTTGCCAGCCTCCTGGCTGCCGATCAGGTAGCCGCTCACGGAGACGAGGCCCTTGCAGCGCTCCGGCCAGAGCGCCGCGATAATGTCGGCCGTGCGCCCTCCCCAATCAAAACCGGCGAGGATTGCCTTTTTGATCTTGAGGGCATCCATGAGGTTGGTGATGTCGAGAGCAACGACGGCTGGCTGGCCGTTGCGGAACGTCTCGCCGGAGAGAAAGCGCGTCGTGCCGTAGCCGCGCAGGTGCGGAACGATCACCCGGTAGCCCTTCGATGCCAGCAGAGGGGCAACATCGACAAAGCTGTGAATGTCGTAGGGCCAGCCGTGGAGAAGAAGGACCGGCGATCCATTGGCAGGCCCAGCTTCGGCATATCCCACATTCAGGAGACCGGCATCGATCTGCTTGAGCGGGCCGAAGGACGCGTTCGTCCCCGGCTTGATCTTGGGCTGATCTGCCGGTTTTGCCTTGGTGGACTGCGCTCTGGCGTCACCGGTCATACCGAGCTTGGCGGAGGCAACAGCCATGGCCGCAGCGCTTAGAAAGCGGCGGCGGTTCTGTTTGAGTTCGCCTAGCATTTTGTTCCTCCTATCCCACGTCCTCGAGGCGGCTCGTAGAGTGATCGAGCCCTTCGAGGGACTACTTCTCGAGCATGGGCCGGCCCTCGTGGCTGACGAGGAGGTCGTGCATGTCGTTCGCGTGCTCTTCTTCCTGCGCCAGGATCCGCTCGAGCATCGAGCGCGTCGTCGGGTCCTTCTCGCCGAAATAGCGCACCATGTCGCGGTACGTCTCGATCGCGATGCGCTCGGCGATCAGGTTCTCCTTGATCATGTCGACGAGGTTCTCTCCCTCGACGTATTCCGACGCGGCGCGGGACAGCACGCCCTCCGGGTTCAGGTTCGGCTTTCCGCCGAGCTGATTGATGCGCTCGGTCAGGAGGTCGAGGTGCTCCTCTTCCTCCTTGGCGTGCTGGGCGAATTCCTCCTTGACGGCTTCGCTGGCGAGTCCGGTCGCGCTCGCCGCGTGGAACTTGTAGCGGAGGATGCACACAATCTCCGTGGCGACGGCGTGGTTGAGGAGGGCGACGGCGTCCTCCACCTTGCCTCCGTAGTTCTGCGTCACGGCTCCTGCGCCCAGTTGCTTTCGAGCTCTGCGACGGATCTCCGCGATGCTGGAAACGAAGCTGCGACGAGCGACCATGGTCGTCCCCCCTTTCGAGATCACCTGCCCGCCGCCAGATGGCGGGAGTCAGTTAGTTTTTGCACGGCATGCCCGCGCTGACCCAGGCTTCCAACGCTTCCACGAACTTCTCATGCGAGAGCGGCGGTGTCGTGCGGCCAGCGCCGGGGGTCCAGGCCCAGAGGACGAGCGGATCGGTCTTCATGTGCTCGATGATCTGCTCTCCCGTGCGGCGGCCCCCGTTTCGGGCCGGGTCCTTCATCTGTTCGCAGATCTGCTCCTTGCTCTTGCCTTCCCAGAGCATGGACAACGGCGCGAGATGCCATGTCGCAACGCCGGGCACAAAGCCGTTGGCCGTGTTCGTCTTTTGATGGCACGTCTGACACGGCTGTGTGGGCGCGCCGTGACCGTCCTTTCCCCGGACGACGAGCGGTTGATGAACGATCTTGGCGTCGGTTTGTCTGGGGGATTGGTCCTGATGGCAATTGATGCATCTCGGGTGCGTGAGGACGCTCGCAATCGCGTCGAACGATCCGGCATCAGCAGTTTGAGCCGCTCCCATGCGACTGCAGGCGGCAAGCAAGAGGACGACGACGAACCGGACGAGAATACGCATTGTCTTCTCCTCAAGCCGAACGCAGTTGCTTCTCCAGCGGCAGCTTCCGGATGCGTTTGCCGGTCGCGGCGAAGACCGCGTTGGCCAGCGCAGCAGCGGTGACCGCTGTGGCGGGCTCGCCCATGCCGCCGGGCTTTTCCAGGTTCCGCACCAGGTGCACCTCGATCGACGGCGTCTCGTTGATCCGCAGCACCCGAACGTCGTGAAAGTTGGACTGCTGCACGCGCCCCTTCTCGATCGTCACCTCGCCCCAGAGCGCGCCGCTGATCCCGAAGATGATTCCGCCCTCGGTCTGAGCTTTGACCGTGTCGGGATTTACCACCGTGCCGCAGTCGACCGCGCAGACAACCCGGTGCACGCGGACCTCACCGGCCTTCGAAACCGAGACCTCCGCCACCTGGGCAAGGTAGCTGTCCCAACTGCTGTAGAGGGCGGAAACGCCCCGGCCGCGGCCTTCCGGCAGCGGCTTGCCCCATCCGGCCGCTTCCGCAGCGACGTCGAGGACTGCCCTGGCGCGCGGCGACTTCTTCAGCAGGGCGCGGCGAAATGCCACGGGGTCCTGTTTCGTGGCCG
>JBKPDV010000219.1:0-32253 GCA_046728075.1 Acidobacteriota bacterium
GGACCTGCGCGAGACCGACACCCTCCTCAAAGGGGGCAAGAGCAAGCAGCTCTCTCTGGGCGCGGAGCTGAAGCTGCCCCTCTTCGCGATCCGCGCCGGCGCATTCCGGGATTCGAGCGCTCCCGACCCCCACTGGGCGTATTCGACCGGCTTTGGCCTGGGCCTCAACCTGGTTTCGTTGAACGCCTCGGTCGTGTTCTCTTCGGAAGGGGGGCTCTCGCTCTCCTCGACCAATCGGCGGGACGTCGGAGCCGCGCTCGACCTGAGGGTGAAACTCTGAGACACAACCCGGTAGAGTCCTCAGTCCTCAGTCCCTAGTCCTCGGTCGGGAGCACGGCATCCCGGTTGACTGCGGACTGAGGACCGAGGACTGAGGACTCAAGAAGCGAATGCCTCCCTTTCAAATCATCGCAAACGACGAGGCAAGCGCCGCACGCAGAGGTGTTCTCGCAACCCCTCACGCCGAAATCGAGACCCCTTGCTTCCTTCCCGTCGGCACTCGCGGCGCCGTCAAAGGGATCGAGTTCGATCGGCTCGAGGAGTGGGACTGCCGGGCGATTCTCGCCAATACCTACCACTTGATGGCGCGGCCGGGGTTGGAGGTGATTCGGCGCGCCGGAGGTCTCCACGCGTTCCTCGGATGGGCGCGGGCCATCCTGACGGACTCCGGCGGTTTCCAGGTGATGAGCCTGGCGACGCGGCGCAAGATCACCGACCAGGGGGTGGAGTTCCGCTCTCCGGAGGACGGGAGCCGGCACTTTCTCTCCCCCGAGCTCGCCATGGAGCTTCAATCCGTCTTCGGCGTCGACATCGCCATGGCTCTCGACGTCTGTCCTCCCTATCCGGCCGAACGCGGGGAGGTGGAGTCGGCCTGCCGCCTGTCACTCGACTGGGCGCGCCGCTCTCGGGGGGCCTACTCCGGCCAGGGGATCTTGTTCGGGATCGTCCAGGGTGGAATCCACGAGGATCTTCGGCGCGAGTCGGCCCGGGCTCTCGTCGATCTCGATTTCGCCGGCTACGCCATCGGCGGCGTCGCGGTGGGAGAGCCCAAGGAGGCGATCCGCGCGATCACGAGATACGCGGCCCCGCTCCTGCCGCAGCAGAAGGCGAGGTATCTCATGGGCGTGGGCACGCCGGCGGACCTGCTCGAATCCGTGAGGGCCGGAGTCGATCTGTTCGACTGCGTTCTTCCGACTCGCAACGGCCGCATGGGCCATGCGTACACCCGGGAGGGCGAGGTGACGATCAAACACGAGCGCTTCAAGGAGGACCTCTCGCCGCTCGATGCGGCCTGCGGATGCCCGGTCTGCCGGCGCCACACGCGCGCCTACATCCGACACCTCTTCGTCGTGAAGGATTTTTCCGCCGCGATGCTGCTCTCCCTTCACAACGTCTTCTTCTATCTCGATTGGATGCGGCAGATTCGAGAGGCGATTACGGAGGGGAGGCTGGCATCGCTGCAAGCTCCCCCCGAGGGGAAGATCGAGTGACGGAACTCGCGCTTGTACGCTTCCTCCGCTCCCATTAGCCTTGCGGCCATGAAACGAACCGCCACGAGTCTTCTCTTACTCCTGTCCCTGGCCGGCCCTTCATTCGCTGAGGACCTCCACGACCGCGCCATCCGGCTCCACAAGAGCGCGATCATCGTCGACTCTCATGAGGACGTTCCCGAGCGGCTCGGAAAAGAGTGGGTGGACATCGGAGTGCGCGGCAAAACGGGGCACGTCGACATTCCGCGCCTGAAGGAAGGAGGAGTGACGGCTCCCTTCTTCGCCGCCTACGTCCCGGCTGCCTTCGCGACTTCGGGCGGAGCGGCCCGGAAGACTCTCGAGCTGATCGATCTGATCCATCGCCTGGTGGAATCGCATCCGAACGACCTCGTTCTCGCCGACTCGGTCGCGGGCATCCGGGCCGCGAAACGGTCCGGGAAGATCGCGGCGCTGATCGGGATCGAAGGAGGTCACGCGATCGAGAACTCGCTCGGCTCACTCTCCGCCTTCTTCCGGCTGGGCGTGCGTTACATGACGCTGACTCACACCAACACGAACGATTGGGCCGATTCCTCCGGCTCCTTCTTCACCTACGGCTTCGATCCGAAAAAGTACGCGATCCACAAGGGCCTCACCGGCTTCGGGCGAGAGGTTGTCCTCGAGATGAACCGCCTCGGGATGCTGATCGACGTCTCTCACGTCTCGGACAAGACTCTTCAGGACGTGATCGCGGTCTCCCAGGCGCCGGTTTTCGCCTCTCACTCCTCCTGCCGTGCCCTGGCCGACATGCCGCGCAACCTGACCGACGACCAGATCCGGGCCATCGCCGCAAAAGGCGGCGTCGTGATGGTCAACTTCAGCTCCACATTCATCGACCAGAGCGTCATCGACGACTACAAGGCCAAGAAGAAAGCGGTCGAGCCCGGGGTCGCGGAGCTCGCCGAGCGGTACAAGGACGACGCGAAGAAGCGAGAAACCGAAATCACCAAGGTCTTCGACGGAATCGTCCGGCTGCGCGCCCCCTGGGCGAAGGTCGTGGATCACATGGAGCGGGTGATGGCCGTCGGGGGGCCGCAAGCCGCGGGCCTCGGCACGGACTACGACGGCATCGACGATCCGCCGACCGGGCTGGAAGACGTCTCGCGGCTCGCGGTCGTGACGGAGGAACTGCTCCGCCGCGGACACTCCGAGGAGGAGGTCCGCGGGATTCTCGGCGAGAACTTTCTTCGGTTCTGGGAACGGGCGGAGGCCGCGCGGCGGACGGTGCCGTCGAGGAAGGAGCCGATGCCGTTCTCGAAGCCGTGAGTCGAATGGCGAAAGGCGAAAGGCGAAAGGCGAAGACCTCGATTCTGCGCCGTTCGCCCTACGCCATTCGCCCTTCGCCTGATCCGATATGATCCCCCCGCCATGCTGACTTCCCTGCTGCAGAACGCACCCGCCCCCGGCGCGGCGCCGAACCCTCTGCTCCAGTTCGCGCCGATGATCTTCATCTTTGTGATCTTCTATTTCCTGCTCATCGCCCCGATGCGGCGCAAGCAGAAGAAGAGTCAGGAGATGCTGGCGAAATTGAAGAAGGGGGACGAGGTCGTGACCGGAGCCGGCATCTTCGGGCGAATCGCGGCGATTGACGATGAGCGCGGCTTCGTCGTTCTCCAGATCGCCGACAACGTCAAGGTCAAGGTCTTACGCAGCGCGATCGTCGGTCTTGCCAACGAGCCGGAGGCCGCCAAACCCGCTGCGACATAGCGGAGCTCTCCGCTCTCAGCTTTCAGCTTACAGCCGACGGGAGCCCTTTAGCTGTTTTCCGCCTGAAAGCAGCCAGCTGACAGCTGATAGCTTGTTCCGGTAGACTCCACCGTTTCTTGAGGCATTCCCTGGAGGGTGAAAGTTGACCAAAAAGCTTCGTTGGCGCCTCCTGCTGATCTTCGCCGTCGTTGCGGGGATGATTGCCGGATACATCGTGACCGGATACTCGCGTGCGAAGAAGGAGTGGGTCGGCCCTGGGTCGCCTCCTCTGTCCGACGCCCTGAAAAAGGGGATCAAGCTCGGGCTCGACCTGCGCGGCGGCATCCATCTCGTCCTCCAGGTGAATACGGCCGACGCGCTCAAGGCGCAACGGGACAACGACGTTGTCCAGCTTCAGAATCAGGCCCGCGATCAGGGCGTGGCGCTCGGCGCGATCGAGTACCCGTCGGACATCTCCTTCGCCGTTGCGGTGAGCCCGCAGACGGACACGACCAAGCTCGACGATCTCGTCAAACGATGGCTGCCCGATTGGAACGTCAACCCGACGTCGGGCAAGTGGTTCTTCACCCTCAAGGACGTGTCGCGGCGCAACATCGAAGACAGCGCGGTGACTCAGGCGATTGAGACGATTCGCAACCGCATCGACGAGTTCGGGGTGGCGGAACCGCTCATCGCGCGCGAGGGGACGGACCGGATTCTCATCCAGCTGCCCGGAATCGACGATCCGAAACGCGTCAAGGACCTCATCAAGAGCACGGCGTTTCTCGAGCTGAAGCTGGTCGAAGCGGGCCCGTCGAGCGACCGAAACCAGCTGCTGCAGCCGTACGGAGGCCAGGTGCCTCCCAACCTCGAGCTCGTGCAGGACAAGGCGCAGCCGGGACAGACTCAAGTGAACTGGTACCTCGTACAGAAGGCCGCGGTGATTACCGGGCGCGATTTGAAGAATGCGCGCCCCACGCAGCAACAGTTCGGCCAGAACGCCGTGACCTTCTTCCTGACCCCCTCGGGCGCGGAGAAGTTCGCGGACGTGACGGCCAAGAACGTCAATCGCCGTCTGGCGATCATCCTGGACCACCGGGTCCAGTCCGCCCCCACGATTCACGAGCGGATCTCCGACACGGGGCAGATCACGGGCTCCTTCAGCGCGGAGGAAGCCAACGATCTGGCCCTCGTTCTTCGCGCCGGAGCGCTCCCGGCGGGGCTGACCTATCTGGAGGAGCGGACGGTGGGACCCTCGCTCGGGCTCGATTCGATCCGGAAAGGGATTACCGCCTCGGTCGTTGGAGCGGTGCTCGTCTTCTTCGCCGTCGTCGCCTATTACCGGCGCGCCGGCTGGAACGCCGTGCTCGCCCTCATCCTGAACGCGGTTCTGCTGATGGGAGCGCTGGCGTTGTTCGACGCGACCTTGACCCTGCCGGGCATCGCGGGATTCATTCTGACCATCGGCATGGCGGTGGACTCCAACGTGCTGATCTTCGAGCGCATCCGGGAAGAGCTGCGCGCCGGCCGCGCGCCCAAGACGGCCATTGAGAACGGCTTTTCCAAGGCTTTCGCCACCATCATCGACACGCACATCACGGTTATCATCTCGGCGATCTTCCTCTTTCAGTTCGGGACGGGGCCCGTCAAGGGGTTCGCCGTGACGCTGATCGTCGGCCTGCTGATCTCCGTCTTTACCGCGGTCTTCGTCTCGCACACGATTTTCGACCTGGAATACGGGCGGCGCGAGCACATCGACGCCCTTTCGATCTGAGAAGGCGCTCATGGAACTCTTTCGTCAAACCAACATCGACTTCCTCCGCTGGAAGTGGTGGGCCATCGGGGCCTCCTGGGCGCTCATCCTCGTGGGGATGGGTGCGATCTTCGTTCAGAAAGGGCTGAAGTTCGGCATCGACTTCGCCGGCGGGACGCAGATCGCGCTCCGTTTCGCGCAGCGTCCCGATATCGACCAGCTGCGCAAGGTCCTCGATCAGGGAGGTTTCGGAAGCTTCGGAATCCAGCGATACGAGGAGGCCGAGAAGAACGAAGTCTTGATTCGCGTCCAGCAGCAGAGAAAAGAGGGACGCGACGTGACGCAGGATGTGTTGAGCCTCGTGCGCCAGGGGCTGGGAGGCCCGATCGACGCGTCAAAGATCGATTTGAACGTGCAGGGGCGGGACAGCCTGGCGGGACGCCTGGCCGCCTCCGACCCCGACCAGGTGGCGGGCAAGCCCAATATCGTTGTGGCCGATTACTACGCCCAGATTGCGGAACGGGTCATCCGCCGGCGATCGGACGTCGGGATCTTTCGATCTCCGGCGGACGCCAACTCGACGCCGGGTATTTCGACACCGGTCAAGCAGTGGCTTCAGTCCAATACGACGACGGGGCCCTTCGTGCTCCTCTCGGCGGAGAACGTGGGGCCGCAAGTCGGATCGGACTTACGGCGCAAGGCCGTGTGGGCGGTTGCCACCTCGATGGCGGGGATGCTCATCTATATCTGGCTCCGTTTCCGGTCCTTGCCGTTCGGGGTGGGAGCGATCGTCGCGACCTTTCACGATGTGATGATCACCGTCGGCCTGCTCGCGCTCTTCGGCCGCGAATTCAATCTGGTCGTCGTCGCCGCGCTGCTGACTCTCGTCGGCTACTCCGTCAACGACACCGTCGTCGTCTACGACCGGATTCGCGAAAACCAGCGCACCCCGAAGAAGGAGCCCTTGGAGACCGTGATCAATCGCTCGATCAACCAGACGCTTTCCCGAACGATCCTGACATCCGGCGCAACGATGCTCGTTGTCCTGGCTCTCTACATACTCGGCGGCGAGGTCTTGAACACCTTCGCCTTGACGCTGATGATCGGAATCATCGTCGGCACATACTCTTCGATCTACGTGGCCTCGCCGATCGTGGTGATCTGGAAGCAGTTCGCCGACAGGCGCAAACCCGCCGTCGTTCCCTTAGCCGCCGGAAAGGCCGCCGCGGCGCCGCCGGCCGGTCCCAAGCCAGCCGCGCCGGCGATCCCTCCCGCACCGAAGAAGAAGTCCGGGAGACGCTAACCCCTGGGCCGGGAATCGGTCATGGCAATCGGTAATCGATTCCCGGCTCCCGGCTCCCGCCTCCCGATTCCCGATTTCCGGCTTCGGGCGTAATCTCTTCTCCGGCCATGATCCGCTTCGAAGAGATCCTGGACAAGGTCCAGACCTACAACCCGCAGACCGACGAGGACCTGCTGCGGCGGGCCTACGTTTTCTCCGCGCGCGAGCACAAAGGTCAGGTTCGCCGCTCAGGTGAGCCGTACCTCATTCACCCGTTGAACGTCGCCTCGATTCTCGCGGATCTGAAAGCCGATGACGTCTCGATCGTCGTCGGCCTCCTTCACGACGTGCTCGAGGACACGCTGACGACAAAGCAGGCGATCGACCAGCAGTTTGGCACCGAGGTCGGGGAGTTAGTCGATGGGTTGACCAAGATCTCCAAGTTCTCGTACGTCTCCCGCGTGGAAGAGCAGGCGGAGACCTTCCGCAAGATGATCCTGGCAATGGTCTCGGATCTTCGGGTCGTTCTGGTCAAGCTGGCCGATCGTCTCCACAACATGCGAACTCTTCAGTGGCTGCCCGAGGGCAAGCAGCTCGAGATCGCTCGGGAGACGATGGACATTTACGCTCCGATCGCCAACCGGCTCGGTATGGGCGCGTTGAAATCGGAGCTGGAGGATCTCGCCTTCCTGTACCTGGAGCCGCGCGAGTACGCGCTCGTGTCCCGGGAAGTCGATCGCAACTTGAAGGGATCCGAGAAGACCATCGAGCACCTCCGGGCCGACCTCGAGAGCCGGCTGAAGGAGGCCGGGATCTCCGGAGAGGTCACCGGCCGGCGCAAGCACTACCACTCGATCTGGTCGAAAATGAGGCGTCGCGGGGTCGATCTCGCTCAGCTCTACGACATTCTGGCGTTCCGAGTGGTCGTGGGTGAAACCCGCGATTGCTATGCGGTCCTGGGACTCGTGCACCAGCGGTGGCGGCCGGTGCCGGGCCGCATCAAGGACTATATCGCGATGCCCAAGCCGAACTTCTATCAGTCCCTGCACACGACCGTCATGAGCGACGCGACGCAGCCCTTCGAGGTCCAGATCCGCACCCGCGAGATGGACTTGATCGCGGAGCGCGGCATCGCGGCCCATTGGAAATACAAGGAAGGCAAGCTCGTTCCCCGCGCCGACGAATCGCCGCTCCAGTGGCTGCGCCAGCTGGTGGACTTGCAGAGCGACGTCTCCGATCCGCGGCAATTCCTTTCTTCGCTCAAGGTCGATCTCTATCCCGACGAGGTCTATACCTTCACTCCCAAGGGGGAGGTTTTCGCGTTCCCGAGAGGGGCCACGACTGTGGATTTCGCCTACCGGGTCCATACCGATGTCGGCCACCGCTGCGTCGGGGCTCGCGTGAACGGGCGCCTCGTGCCGCTGAAGACACCGGTCGCGAGCGGCGATATTGTCGAGATCCTGACGGCACCCAATCAGTCTCCGTCGCGCGACTGGCTCTCCTTCGTGGTGACTAGCCGGGCCCGCCACAAGATCCGGCAGTTCATTCACACCCAGGAAAAGCTTCAAGCCGTCGAGCTGGGCAAGCGGTTGCTCGAGAGAGAGCTGAAGAAATACAAGAAAACGTTGAAGAAGCTCGAGTCTCAGGGAATCGTCGCCAATGAGTTGGCGAGCTGGGGATTCTCGAAAGCCGAAGATCTCTACGCGGCAGTCGGGTACGGCAAGCTCGCCGCCCGCTCGGCCCTGGAAAGGTTCGTTCCCGCGGAGGACTTGGCTCGCGTCGAGCCAGCCAAACCGGAGAGCGCCGTCTCGCGGGTCGTTCGCAAGATCCTGCCCTTCGGTTCCCCGGATATCGTGGTCGTCGGGCACAACGACCTTCTCGCTTCGCTGGCCAAATGTTGCTCACCCGTTCCGGGCGAGCGCATCCTGGGCTACATCACGAGAGGACGGGGCGTGTCGGTCCACTCCGAGATCTGTCCCAACGTTGCCAACCTGCTCTACGATCCCGAGCGGCGGATCGACGTCGCCTGGGCCGGGGCGAAGCGCACGGCCTACGCGATCGAGCTCGACGTCGTTTCCGACGACCGGCCCGGCCTTTTGGCCGATCTCACCCACGCCATCGCCGGCGAAGGCTCGAACATCCGGCGCATCGACGCGCGGTCGGAGGAGAGCCGGAAGGGTTTCGTGTCGGTCTCCCTGGAAACCTCGGATCTCAAGCACCTGGAGAAGATCGTCGCCAAGCTCAAGGCCGTTCCGGGTGTCCGCGAGGTGATCCGAAAGTACAACGTGGCGAAGGCGGGGGAGAGGGACTAGAGCTTTCAGCGTTCAGCTCTCAGCTTTCAGCCAGAACCGAGCCAAGCGCGGAAACCGGGCCCGGCTGTCAGCTGAAAGCTATGAGCTGAGAGCTACTTTGCCGCGGCGGCGACCCGGCGAACGGTCGGCTTGACCAGCTTTCCGGAGCGAATACAGCGGGTGCAGGCTCGGACCCGGCGGCTCACGCCGTCCACAACGGCGTGAACGGTCTTCAAGTTCAAGTGCCACTTGCGGTTGGTCACGTTGTGGGCGTGGCTGACTCGGTGACCGGTCATCGGCGTTTTGCCGCAGAATTGACAGTGTTGGGCCATAGCTCCTCGCTGAACCCCTCCCCGGGGTCGTAAAAAGGGGCCGAATCCTATCCTTCTCCAGGCATTGGAGCAAGCCGGGAGCCGAAAAGGAAAAACGGCAAACGAGAGGAATTGCCTTCACCCCGATCCAAACTCTTCTCGTCGATACGTTGGGTTTTGTTCAATCATTTCCCGTTTCCAGGCTTCCGTTTGGCCGCCGGGAACGGCCTAAGTCCTTGTGGCGGCGGAAGGTTTCACGGTCCAACCCCTTGACTGCGGAAAATCCTTCTGTTACTTTGGCGCTCAGCCGAAATAAGTCTCAGTCAAAGCCCCTAACCGTTTATTTTTTTTCGGTGGGCGAATAAGTGCTGTTCAGGAAGTCAAAGAACCTGGTTGGCCTGGACATTGGTTCCTCGGCCATCAAACTCGTGGAGTTGCGAGACTCCAAGGGGGGAGGGTACCGGCTCGTGAAATCGGGTCTCGAGACGCTCTCCCCCGAAGCGATCGTGGACGGCGCGATCATGGACGCCTCACTCGTCGTCGACACGGTGAATCGAGTGGTCTCGACCCTGGCCGTGCGCAACAACGACTTCGGGACCTCCCTTTCCGGGCACTCCGTCATCATCAAGAAGATCTCGCTTCCCACGATGTCGGCGGAGGAGCTGGCCGAGTCGATCCGCTGGGAGGCGGAGCAGTACGTTCCCTTCGATATCAACGACGTGAACCTCGACTACGTCGTGCTCGACGCCTCCGGCGGCGAGACGATGGATGTGCTTCTGGTCGCGGTCAAGAAGGACAAGATCGGCGACTACACGAGCGTCATTACTCAGGTCGGCAAAACGCCGGCTCTCGTCGACGTGGACGCGTTCGCTCTGCAGAACGCCTATGAGATCAACTATCCCGTCGAGCCCGGCCGAGTCGTCGCCCTGGTCAACATCGGCGCCTCCGTCACCAATGTCAACGTCCTTTCGGGCTCCAACACGATCTTCTGGCGGGACATCTCCTTCGGCGGCAATCAGTACACCGACGCGATCCAGAAACAGCTTTCGCTCGGCTTCGAACAGGCCGAAGCGCTGAAGAAGGGGGAGGCGTCGGCCGACTACTCGATGCAGGACATCCTGCCGATTCTGCGGTCGGTCTCCGAGGATCTGGCTCAAGAGCTCCAGAAGACTTTCGATTTCTTCATCGCGACGACCTCGACCGAGAAAATCGATCAGATCTTCATCGCCGGAGGATCCTCCCGGGTCGTCAACCTGGACACCCAGTTGAAGGAGCGCTTCGGGATCCCGGTCGAGATCATGAATCCTTTTCGCCAGATCGACATCGCCGGCAGCTCCGTTTCGCCGGAATGGCTCACGGATAACGCTCCCAGCCTGGCCATCGCGGTGGGACTGGCCGCTCGGCACATCGGAGACGAAGCGGCTTGATCCGGATCAATCTCCTCACCGAGGCGAAGGCCGCCGCGGCCCGGAAGAAGACCCCCCTTCTCCCGACGGGAGCGAAGCTCAACAACATGCTGTTCATCGGGGGGATCGCCTTGGGCGTTCTCTACCTCGCGATCATGGGATATGCCCGATGGAGCACCCGCCGCCAGCTCGACGAGGAGATCACCAAGGCAAAACTCGAGGCTGACCGGTTGAAGTCGATCATCGAGGAAGTCAAAGGATACGAAGACAAGAAGAAGAACCTGGAAGAGAAGATCAACCTGATCAACCAGCTCAAGACCAATCAAAAGGGGCCGGTCCGGCTGATGGATGAGGTCTCCAAGGCCCTTCCCGACCTGGTCTGGCTCTCCAACATCGAGGTCGCCGGCAACCAGATCACGATGCGCGGCAAGACCCTGGCGATTCCGGCCGTCGCGACCTACGTCGAGAATTTGAAACGCAGCCCCTTCTTTGCCGAGCCTGTCTTCCGGACCCTGGGCCTGGACGCGGCCGGGCCGGGCGGATCGGGCGTCTACAGCTGGGAAATGAACCTGACCTTCAAGCCAGCGGCGGCGCTGTCAAACACCGCCGGTGGCGCCAAGAGCCCGGAGCCGACTCCAGCTGCAGTTCCGGGGAAGAAGTAGCGCCGTGGCCCTGGATCTCAAGCTCGAGGAAAAGAAATGGCAGGTCGCGCTGGGCCTCGGCCTCTTCATCGGTGTCTTGTTGGCGGGAGGTGTTCACTACGCGTGGATCCGCAAAGTCAACGAAGACATCGTCAGGAAGCAAACCCAGCTCAAAGGCCTTCAGGAAGAGATCGCGAAGGGAAGGGCGGCGGAGCGAAAGCTTTCCCAGTTCCGCGAAGAGGTCAAGCGACTCGAGCTGGAGCTTTCCAAGCTTCTTCAGATTCTTCCCTCGTCGCGCAACACCGAGGAGCTGATCAAGAGAATCGAGACCCTCACACGCCAGGGCGATTTCACGCTGAAGCGATTCACTCCTGCCGAGCCCGTGAACAAGGAGTTCTACGCCGAGTACCCGATCGACATTTCTTTGGACGGCACCTACCACAACCTCGCGCTCCTTTTCGACAGGATGAGTCGCTTCTCCCGCATCATCAACGTCGAGGACCTGAAGATCGCCAATCTGGAAACCAGTCCGGGCAAATCGATTTCGGCCCAGTTCGTCGCGAAGACATTCATCTATACGGGCGACGAGGGACTCGAGACGACCGGCAAGCCGGGGGCGCCCAGACCCGGGGCCGCGGGAGCCGCCAAGAAACTGAAGAGCCGGGCCGAAGGGAAAGAGGTCGAGTGATGAAGAACGTGAAGCATCTCGGCGCGGTCCTCTGGCTGGCTGCCTTCGCCGCAGCGGCTCAAGCGCCCCCCACGGCGCCGACGGCCGCTGCCCCGGCGGCCAAACCGCCGGAGACGCTCGGGCAGACTTTGATCGAGCAGGATGAACTGGCCAACGCCGGCCGTGCCTACACATACGATCCGGCGGGTCGACGCGACCCGTTCCGGTCGCTGCTGATTCGGCAACCCAACCGGCCCGGCGGGCAACGCCCCGCGGGCATCGCCGGAATTGCGATCGACGAGGTGATCGTCCAGGGAATCTGGAAGACCCGCGGGGGATTTGTCGCTCAAATCCGAGGCTCCGACAACAAGAGCTATCTGCTTCGCCCAGGCGACCTCCTCTACGACGGGGAAGTCACGCGGGTCAGCACCAACGAAGTGACTTTTCGGCAGAACTTGAGCGATCCCCAGAGCGTGAAGCCTTTTCGAGATGTGACCAAGCAGCTCAATGCGACGATCCGGTAATGAAGGCATATCAGCGATGAGAGCTTCCAGCGGGACGGGAGGAGCGATGCGAATGGCATGCGGAAAGAGCGCGATCGCCATCATGGCCGTGATGATGGCGGCGGTGTTCGGCTGCGCCTCTTCCACGAGCACGAAAGGGCGCAGCACCCATTCGGCGGTCGAGGCGACTGCCACGGGGGCAGCCGACTCGCCCGCCGCTTCGTCGAAAGCCGGGACGAAGGTTCAGGAGGCTGCCTTCGCCGAAGACCCTGACGGCGCGCGCCTGGTCCTGACGTCCAACGGGCCTCTTCTCTACACGGCCTACGAGCCGCGGCCGGACCTGCTCGTGGTTGATCTGCCCGGAAGCTCGCTTTCGGACCACTTCGCGCAGCCGACGGTCTCCGGAGCGCTCGTGTCTTCCCTGAAGATCGAACCCATCTCGGAAATGGGCAAGCAATGGACCCGTTTGACGATCGCCCATAAGGAAGGGACTCGGTACGACGTCCGCACCGTCGGACAGGGCCTGGCCGTGACTTTCGACACCGGCAGTGACGCGTCCGTCGCTACCGCCGCGGAAACGTCTCCGCCTGCCGCGATTCCCTCGCCGTCGCCTTCCGTCGTGGCGTCGGCCCCCGAGACATCACCCATCCTCTCTCGCCGCGAGCCGGCCCACGCCCTGGAAGAAATCCGCGTCGCCTCCGTCAAAGGCCTGGTCACGGTGTCCCTGCTGGGCGATGGAACCTTCGCGCCGCGAGACTTCGTTCTGGACAACCCGCCGCGCATCGTCATCGACCTTCCCGGAGTTCGCAACGAGGTTAAACGCCGCGCAGTGCCCGTTCCGGGAGGTCTGGTCTCTCGGGTTCGGATCTCGCAGTTTCAGACCTCTCCCGAGCTGGTCGCTCGGGTCGTCATCGACCTGACGAGGCCGACAGCGCATTCGCTCCAGCCCGACGGAGAGCGTCTGGCTATTCTGATCGGGGGCGCTGCGGGCCAGGTCGCGGGAATCGCGACGCCCTCACGCACCATCGTCGAAGAGAAGGCCGCAGTCCCGGAAACGAAGTCGCCGTCGACGCCCGTCGTGGAATCCATGGCCACCACCGAAAGAACGTCTTCGGAAACACGAACCTCTGCGGCGGAGCCGAGTTCCGAAAAGAGGCCCCCGAAAGCCGCTTCCTCCGCCCCGGAAGGCAAACCGAACGCTGTGGACTCGTCCCCTTCGACCGCTTCGCCGGTCTCGACGACGGTCGTGAACGCGGCGCCGGTGACGTCCCCGCCGCCGCCTGTAGCAGCGCCAGTGGAATCTCCGGTTCCCCCCTCGGCGGCCGCGCTGCGCCCGGCTCGCAAGCCGCCGGCGGCCTCGCCTTCGCATGCTCGCACGGCCGACGCGCGTAACTCGCCCCGCGAGGAGGCGCTTTTCGAAGCGGCGGCCGCGATGCTCGCTCAGGAAGAGGCGGCGCGACCGGCGCAGGAGCCGGCGGGCAAGTTCCAGCCGCGCACCCTCACCGAGGGTCAGTCGCAGTTTACCGGCGAGCCGATCTCGCTCCACCTGAAGGACGCGGACATCAAGGACGTCTTCCGGACGATCTCCGAGCTGACGCAATTGAACATCGTCGTGGACCCGGAAGTGCGGGGCACGGTGACCGTCGATCTGGAGGATGTTCCCTGGGACCAGGCCCTCGACCTGATCCTGAAGCAGAACAGCCTGGGCTACGTCCTCGAGAACAACATCATGCGGATCGCAACGAGCGCCAAACTCCAGGCCGAGCAGTCCGACCGAGCCCGCCTCGCGGACGCGCGGCAAGCGGCCGAGCCCACGCGGACGGTGATCAAGAAGCTGTCCTACGCCAAGGCGGGCGAAATCACTCCCGTCATCAAGAGCGTCATGTCGCGACGGGGCGACATCGTGGTGGACGTTCGGACCAACACCCTGATCATCCGGGAAATCCCGACGTTCCTGCCGGCAGTCCTGCAACTGATCGAGAATCTGGATACCGCCACTCCTCAGGTCATGATCGAAGCGCGGATCGTCGAAACGACCAAATCGCTCGGCCGAAGCCTCGGCATCAACTGGGGAGTCAACGGGGTCGCCGACGTCGCCCACGGGAACACGACGGGACTGAGCTTCCCGAGCACGATCGACTTCCGCAGCGCTCCGCGCAATGGGTTCCGCGTGGGACTCGACGCCGGCCCGCCCGTGATCGGCGCGACGTTCGCCAACATTCTTAACACGTTGAGCCTGGATGTGGCGATTACCGCCGCGGAGAACCAGGGACTGCTCAAGATCATCTCCTCTCCCAAGGTGACGGCGTTGACGAACACGTCGGCCACCATCCAGTCTGGCGTTCAGATTCCGGTGCAGACGAACGTCAACAACACCACGACGGTCATCTACGTCGACGCGACGCTGCAGCTGACCGTCACGCCCCAGATCACCAACGAGGGGACGATCCTGCTGGACGTCAACGTTCAGAAGCGCGAGCCGGCGGTGGCCTTGAATCTCGCGCTCGGCAACAATGTCCCGCTGACCGTGCGTCAGTATCGGGGAAGCATCCTGGTCCGGGATGGAGGGACCGCGGTCATCGGCGGAATCTTCCAGATCAATGACCAGGACCAGAACAACATGATCCCAGGAGTCTGGAAGATTCCCATCCTCGGGAATCTCTTCCGCAACAAGACCCGGACCGAGAAGCACGACGAGTTGTTGATCTTCATCACGCCTCGGATTATTCGGTCGTAAAGGTGAGAGCCATGAAGAAAAAGCTTTGGGTCCCGCTCGCGGTCGTGGCGGTGCTGGCGTTTCCGGCCTGCACGAACAAGCAGGCGGAGACGGAAGCCAACGTTTTCATCACGGTGGATATCACGCTGCAGCCCGGCTTCGTCGACGTCAACGTGGTTGCGCCGGTCCAGATCCAGACCATGGTTCTAACCAGCCACCTGAAAAATCCCGCGCAGAGCGATCCGCAGGGCTTCTCGGATACTCTCTGCGAGAGTTACTCCGTTCACTACCACCGGACCGACGGGGGTACCCGTGTGCCGGGAGACAAGACGTTTGGTTGCGGCGTACGTATCCCTTCGAGCGGCGCCTCGACGCTCAACAACTTCCCGATTTTGCCGGCATCGGACATCCAGGCCGCGCCCTTCGATCAGCTGCTGCCGTTCAACGGCGGCGTGGACCGCGAGACGGGAAAGCCCGAGATCGACATGGCGTTCGACATCACGTTCTTCGGTCACACCGTGGCGGGTCAAAGGGTGCAAAGCTCCTCCGCGACAGGACTCTTGGCCTTCACGAACTCCGCGGTGACTCCGCTCAGACACCGGACCTCGGTTCGATAACGGGAGGCAGACATGCGCCGGATCGCTCTTGCCGCTCTGATGCTCGCCGCGCTCGCCGGGGCCTATTGGTCCTGTTCGACGGACGCGCCGGCGCCCACGCCACCTAACACTCCTGGAGGAAACCCCACTCCGGGAGCGAGTCCGCTGGTCATCACCCTCTTCACGACCGACGCGAATCCGACCGCCGGGGGTTGCACGCTGGTCCAGGCCATCGTGACGTTCAACGGCAAGGCCGTGGCTGACGGGATTGGGGTCTCTTTTTCCACGGACTTTGGCGTCTTCGCGCAGAATGGCCAGCCCGTGGTCTCCATCGTGACCCAGAAGGGGAGCGCGATCGCCGTTCTCTGCTCGACCGGACCGGGCACCGCCTTCGTCAACGCGACGGCGACGGTCTCGGGAGTGACAGCCAAGGCCGATCCGCTGAAGATCACCTTTCAGTCCGGGTCCGTCCCGGCCCCGTTCTTCTCCAACTGCAGCCCGAACTTCGGCGCCAACACGGGCGGGACAATTCTGACGATCAACGGCGGACGCTTCCCGGGCAGCGCCGCGACGACCAAGGCCACTTTCACCGCGGCCGGCGTCACGCGCGAGGCTCTCGTGACCGCCGTCACTCCGACAACAGTCACCCTGACGACGCCGGCCTTTCCGGAAGCCGTGTCCCCCTCAGTGCCCGTCACGATCACGCTGACCTTCCTGACGAACTCCGGATCCCCGATTACGCTGACAGTGCCTAACTGTTTCGCTTTCGGGACTGCCGGTTCGGGAACGCCGACGATCACGGCGCTGCTGCCCTCTTCCGGGAGCAAGGACGGCAATACGCGAGTCTCCATCATCGGCTCGGGTTTCACCGCTCCCCTCCAGGTCTTTTTCGGCACCGTCGAGGTCCAGGTCATTTCCGTGAGCTTCAATCAGATCGTCATCCTGACGCCTGCCGCATTCCAGTTCGGGCCGACGCCCCCCATCAATACTCCGATCGACGTGCGCGTGCACGAGGTGACCTCCGGCACGGATGCCGTACTCGCCGCGGGCTGGACGTACACTTTGCCTCTCGTGATCACCGGAATCTCCCCGCTCCAGATGCGCTCGGACCAGATCACGTCCCTGACGATCTTCGGTCACGGCTTCCAGGCGCCCGTCCTGGTCCTGATCGGGAGCGCTCGGGCGATCGTCCAGTCGGTCTCGGAATCGGAGATCCTGGTTGTGCCCGTCCTGAGCGGCTGCTCGGGTGGAGGCGGAGGGATCAGCGTCACGAACCTCAGTACCGGCGAAACGGCCACGTCTCCTCAAAGTCTGACGATCACGTCGATCACCCCCTCGATTACGGCAATCAACCCGACCACTGGCGCCGCGGGCTCGACCGTGACCATCAGCGGAACCAACCTGCCAACGACGATCGCGCTGGCGAGGGTGACATTCGGACCGCAACAGGCCACGGTTACCTCGGCCTCTGCGGACGGGACCTCGCTCGTGGTCACCGTTCCGCCCCCGCCCGCGGGGACGGTGGCTGATGTCTGCCCGGTCGGCACGCCTCCGGGCACGCTCCTCCCGCCTGCCGGAGGAGGAACCGTGAGTGTGACCGTTCAGAACCTCGGCACCGGTTGCACGAGCAACGCCGCCGCCTTCGGGTACCTGCTCCCTTGCGGCGTGGCGGATCTCGCTCTGACCAAGACGGGCCCTGCCTCCGTCGCGGTCAACGGCAGCGTCACCTACACGCTGACCATCGCCAATCCAGGAGGCGCGGCTGCGGCCAACGTGGCTCTGACGGACCCGCTTCCCGCCGGCACAACCTTCGTGTCCTGTACTCCCACACAGGGAACCTGCTCCGGCGGGGCAACTGTCAACGGCAACCTGGGAACGATCCCGGCCGGCGGGAGTGCCACGGTCACGATTCAGATCACCGTCCAGGGCGTGCCGCGGAGCATGACCAACACCGCGAACGTCACGACCACGACGACGGAGCCGAATCTCGGCAACAACACCTCGAGCGCGACCACAACCGTGACGCCGTGATGTCCCCAGCGTTCGTGGACCGGCCGTCGCCGGACCCCTTCTCCTTCGCCGCCCCCTTCGGGGGGCGGCTTGCTTTGGTGCGCCGTGGCTGATGCCGGGGCCGAAGGCCGCATCAAGGATCTCAAACGCCGGCTCGAGCTCGCGCCCGGCTCGCGTCTCTTCGTAGGCCTGGCGGAGGAATACCGCAAGAGCGGCCGCCTGGCCGACGCGCTCTCGACACTCCAGAAGGGGCTTCTCGCCCACCCGAACTATCTTTCCGCGCAGGTCGCGCTCGGGCGCGCGTACCTGGAGGCCGGCCAGATCACCGAAGCGATCGCGACGTTTTCTCGGGTTCTTTCTTCCGACCCCGGCAACCTCGTCTCGGCGAAATCCCTGGCCGACATCCATATGTCGCGAGGCGACAGCGTGGAGGCGGTCAAGAAGTACAAGCTCTACCGCGCGCTCTCAGGGGATCGCAGCGTCGACGAGATCATCGAGCGTCTCGAGGTCGAGCTGGCTCCTCCTCCTCCCGCGGTGGCGGACGGCGTTGCTCCCCCTCCTCCTCCGGCGCTGTACGAGGAGAGGCCGTCCGTGTCCGGCAATGGAAAGTTCCGCGAAAGCCGGCCCCGGGATTCCGTTTTCCGACGGCCGGCCGAGCTGGACGCGACCTCGGTGCCATTCGAGATGGACGACTCGGCTCCGTCGGCGGCCAAGGATCGGACGCCGCTTCCACTCTCGCGCGACGTCGAGCTTCCAGCGCCGCGCGCGGCGGCGGCGCCGCTCTCTTCTCCAGCCGAGCCGGAGGCGGTGACCCGCGGCATTCCGCCCGAAGCGATCGCCGCCGCGGTGGGAGCATCCCCCTTCCGGCCCCCCGAAGAACCCAACGTGTCTCCCTTCGAGGGACTGGAACACGAAGAGGCGGCGCAAGCCCCCCCAACGGCCGAGGAACCTCAAGGGAGGGTCCTTGCCGATCTCTACTTCGTCCAGGGACACTATGCGGAGGCGCTCGCGATCTATGACGACCTGGTGGCCTCCCACCCTCACGACGAGGAGCTGCGACGGCTGCGCCGCGATGCCGAGGCTCGATTGCTTCCTGCCGCCGCGACGACTCCCGCCGCCGCCGAGCCGGATCCCGTGTTCGAACACCGTTTGGCCAAGATCCGGGCTTTAAAACGGTGGCTCTCGGTGGTACAAACCGGCTGACCGGCCCCCGGGCCCTTCGGAACGATGAACGTCTTTCAAGACACCTTGCGACGCATTGCCGAGCGTGTCGAAGGCACGCAGGCGGTTTCCCTCGTCGGAGTGGATGGGATTCCGATCGACTCCTATGGCTCGCTGGGGGAGGGGTCCGTGGAATCCTTCGCGGCGGAGCTGGGAGCCTTCGTCAAGGCCGCGCAGGGGCCTCACTCGTCGTTCGATTCCTCGTCTATCCAGCAGCTTTCGCTGGTCACGGACACGTCGATTGCTATCCTTTCGCGCGTGACGGATGAGTACTATCTGCTGCTCCTCTTGACGCGAGATGGCAGCTTTGGCCGCGGGCGTTTCGAGCTCGCCAAGGCCGCCCTCGCGCTCGAAAAGGAACTCCTGTAGAGGAGAAGATGATGCTCTCGTTCAAAGAGATTCGCGATTTGATTGATCTGGTGGCGGAGCGGGGCCTTTCCGGCCTCGAGATCGAACAGACAGGGTTCCGGATCCGCATCGAGGGCGCGCGCGCAGCCGGCAACGGCACCGTCACGTCTGCTTCGGCTCCGCTCGGCACGGGCGCGCCCGCCCTGACTCTCGCGCCCGAGGCCGGCCCGCCGGCCGCGGCGCCGGACGAAGGGCTCCACGTCATCCGCTCCCCCATCGTGGGGACGTTCTACCGATCCCCTTCGCCCGAGGCGGATTCCTTCGCCGACGTCGGGCAGAAGATCGCGCGGGGCAAGATCCTCTGCATCATCGAGTCGATGAAACTGATGAACGAGATCGAGTCCGATGTGGACGGGGAGATCGTGGAGGTCTTTGCGCGTAACGGTCAGCCCGTCGAGTACGGGGAGAAGCTCTTTGCGATCAGGCTCGCCGCCTGATCGAGCCGTCAGCTCTCAGCTTACAGCTGTCAGCTTGTCCTGGCGATTCGTCGTGCTCGGCTGAGAGCTGAGAGCTGAGAGCTGAGAGCCGAAGGCTGAGGGTTCGTATGTTCAAAAAAATCCTCATCGCCAACCGCGGGGAGATCGCGCTGCGGATCATCTCCGCTTGCCGCGAGCTCGGCATCCGGACGGTCGCCATCTACAGCGAGGCGGACCGCGATGCGCTCCACGTGCGGTTCGCCGACGAGGACGTCTGCGTCGGGCCTTATCCCTCGGCCGCCTCCTACTTGAACATTTCCTCGATCGTGTCCGCCGCGGAGATCTCGGAGGCGGACGCCATCCATCCGGGCTACGGCTTCCTTTCGGAGAACGCCCATTTTGCGGAAATCCTTCAGGACTGCCACATCGCCTTCATCGGGCCGTCGCCGGAGGCGATTCGAAAGATGGGCGACAAATCTCTGGCCCGCCGGACCGTAGCGGCGGCCGGGGTTCCGACCGTCCCCGGTTCGCCCGGGCCGGTCGAGACGGTCGACGAGGCCCTGGCCTTCGCGAAGAAGGCGGGTTACCCCGTCATCCTCAAGGCCTCGGCGGGAGGAGGAGGACGGGGAATGCGAGTCGCCCGCGACGAGCGGGAATTGACGAGCGCGTTCGAGACCGCCCGCGCCGAAGCCGAGAAGGCATTCGGCAGCGCCGAGGTTTATCTCGAGAAGTATCTCGACGGTCCCCGGCATGTGGAGTTCCAGGTCTTCGGGGACATGCGCGGCACGTTGCGCCACATGGGGGAGCGGGAGTGCTCGATCCAGCGCCGGCATCAGAAGCTGATCGAAGAGGCGCCGTCGGCGGCGCTCAATCCGCAGCTGCGCGCCCGGATGGGCGAGGCGGCCGTCGCGGCTGCGCGCGCGGTCAACTACGTCAACGCCGGCACGGTCGAATTCCTGCTCGACGCGGAGGGCCGCTTCTACTTCATGGAGATGAATACCCGGCTGCAGGTCGAGCACCCGGTCACGGAAGAGGTCACGGGAGTCGACATGGTCAAGGAGCAGATTGCGGTCGCGGCCGGAGAGCGGCTCTCCTTCGCCGACTGCGCCCTCTCCCCGCGAGGCCACGCGATCGAGTTCCGAATCAACGCCGAAGATCCCGTCACGTTCCAGCCGTCGCCCGGCCGGATCGCGACCTTCCATCCGCCGGGGGGGTTGGGAGTCCGGGTGGATACCGCGGCCTATCAGGGTTATCTGATTCCTCCGTACTACGACTCGTTGATCGCCAAGCTGATCGTTTCAGGACGAAACCGCGCCGAAGCGATCGCGCGCGGCCGCCGCGCGCTCGACCTGTTCGTCGTGGAAGGCATCAAGACGACGATCCCGATGCACCGCCGCATTCTCGAGGACCCCGACTTCGTGGAAGGGAAGCTCACGACCCGCTTCATGGAACGGTTCGCGCAGGCCTCGTAGGCCTTCGGCCTGGCGAAAGGCGAAAGGCGTAAGGCGAAAGGCGAAGAGGAAACCTCTGTAGACGAAGCTGGTTCTGTCCGTTCTCGCCGTTCGCCCTTCGCCCTTCGCCCCGTCATGACGTGGACTACTCTCTTCTGGTCCGATGCGACAACTTCCTTCGGTTTACGCCATCACCGACCGGGCCGCGAGCGGCATCGATGATCACACGGAGATCGCGCGGCGGCTGTTTCGCGTCGGGATCCGACTCCTCCAGGTTCGCGAGAAAGAGTGGCCGGACGGGCGGCTGCTCTCGGCCGTCGAATCGGTGGCCGAGCTCGGCCGTGCCCATCGAGCGACCGTTCTGGTGAATGACCGGGTGGACATCGCACGTGTCGCCGGCGTCGGAGCGCATCTGGGGGAGGAAGACCTGCCGCCCAGCCAGGCGCGCCGGATTCTGGGACCGGAGGCTCTTCTCGGCGTCTCCAGTCACGACCCTCGAGCGGCGGGGCAGGCTTTCACCGAGGGAATTGCCGACTACATCGCTTTCGGACCGGTGTTCGCCAGCGGAACAAAATCGGTGAGGCCTCCGCGTGGACTGGAGGCCCTGGCCGAGGTCGCACGCGGGAAGACGCGTCCGCTCGTCGCCATCGGGGGGATCACGGCGGAGAACGCCGACGCCGTCTTCGCGGCGGGAGCCGACTCGATCGGGGTGATCGGCGGTCTCTTCCAGGGAGGAGCGCTGGAGCAGAACGCGCGTGACCTGCTCGACGCCGCCCGACGCCGCCGGGCTCTCGGGCGCATTTATCTCGTCGGGTTCAGCGGCGCGGGCAAGACCTCCATCGGGCGGCGAATCGCGGAACGTCTGAAGGCCCCTTTCGTGGACCTGGACGCCGAGATCGAGCGGACGTCCGGCCGGACGATCCGAGCCCTCTTCGAGTCTTCCGGCGAGGAGGAGTTCCGGAGGCGCGAGACGGCTTTTCTCGCAGGAACCTCCTCCCTGCCTTCGGCGGTCATCGCCACGGGGGGAGGGTGCTTCTCCAGGGAGGAAAACCGGGAACGGATCGGAAGACTGGGAACAGCGGTGTTTCTCCGGGTTCCCTGGGAGACGCTGCTTTCCCGCCTTTCCGGCAAAACGGACCGGCCCCTGTTCCAGGGTCCCGAGCAAGCATGGTCTCTCTACGCAGAGCGCGAGCCGTTCTATAAGATGGCCCCTATCCAAGTGGCACTCTCGGAGGAATCGATCGAAGAAGCCGCCGACCGAGTTCTGGCCGTTCTTTCTGACCGGCTCGGCGGCTGATGCGTTTCCTCATCCTCTCGGACATCCATTCCAACGCCGAGGCACTCGCGGCCGTTCTCGCGCGGGTCCGCCGCAAACGGTTTGACCGCGTCCTGGTCCTCGGCGATTTCGTGGGATACGGGGCGAATCCGAACCAGGTGATCGAACGGATCCAGCGCCTGCGCCGTGAAACCACGGCGATCCGGGGCAACCACGACAAGGTCGTCTGCGGCGCGGACACCGGCGATCTCTTCAACCCGGTCGCTTTGTCCGCGGCACGCTGGACCACCGGCAAGCTCACTCCCAAAAGCCGGAAGTTTTTGGAGGCTTTGCCGGTCGGACCGATGCGGATCGAGCCTGGGCTGACGATCTGTCATGGGTCTCCCCGCGACGAGGACGCCTACATTTTCTCGGATCGGGATGCCTTCGTGAATTTTCGGCTGTTCGATTTTTCGGTCTGCTTCTTCGGCCACAGCCACATTCCCTGCATTTTCACATTGGACCCGGAAGGAATCCGGGTGGAGGTCATCACCGGCGACCGAGTTCGGGTCGCTCTCAAGAGGGACCGGCGCTACCTCGTCAACCCCGGCTCGATCGGTCAACCCCGCGACCGCAATCGGGCGGCTTCCTACGCAATCTTCGATTCCGACGAGCGCGTCGTCGCGTTCGACCGCGTGCCGTACGATGCCGAGAAGGCGCGCGAGAAGATTCTGCGCGCGGGCCTCCCGGCCATGCTCGGCGATCGGCTGCTCGTGGGAGTCTGAAAAACGAACAGCGGACGGGGAAGGATCAAAAGAGAAGGAAGAGCGCGAAGAATATAGAATGCGCTTCCTTGAAACTCAACCGGTACCCGGTCCTCTTCCTCCCGGTGGCGCTTCTCCTTCTCACGCGATGCGCCGCCGGACCCGCGCCCTCGGCTGTGACGCCGCCGCGCCCGACGGCGCCGCCCACCGCTGCCCCCTTCTCCTCGCCCCTGGAGGCCGAGGCGGCCCTGCTCTGGCTGGAGGACCGCCGCGCGTTCGATCCGGCGATTCTGTCGGCGGCCACCCATGACGCACAGGCCCCGACCCGCGCCCGAGCCGGCCTGACGCTCGGACGATTGGGCGACGAGCGCGGAGCCGCTCTTCTCCGAGAGCTGCTGGCGGATCGATCGGCGGACGTGCGAGCCGCTGCCGCGTTCGGCTGTCAGGTCTTTGGGGATCCAGGCCTGACCGGAGACGTGATCCCGTTGCTGACAGGCGCCGATCTTCGCGTCGCCGCGGCGGCCGCGCGAGCCATCGGAACACTCGGACGCGGAGACGGGCAGGATGCGCTGGTGGCCGCGGTGCCTTCGGCCACGACGCCGGAGGTCAGGGCTGCCATGCTCTCGGCTCTCTGGAAGTTTCCGAATCCCGCGACCCAGTCGATCGCTTTGCGGTATGCCGCCGATCCGGACCCGAAGGTGCGCGCAGCAGCCATCTACACGCTGGCACGCAAGCCCCTGGAAGGGTCGCTGCCGGCCCTGACGGCAGCTCTGCGAGACACGGACCCCGACACGGCGGCGATCGCGGCTCGCGGCCTCGGTGTCCTGGAGAAGAAAGACGCGCTGGCGCCGCTCGCGGACGCGCTCGACAGCGGGAAGACGCCGCTGGTGATCAACTCCCTAGTCGCAATGGAGACAATCCTGGAAAAGAACCCGGACACTTCGCTCACCGACGAGCGGAAGAGTCGGATCCTGGCGCTCGCGGGGGACGCCAACGGCAACATCGCCGTTCCGGCTCTGGTTCTTCTGAGGCAGTTCGTGGGCGCCGAGCACGGCCGGGCCATCTTCAGCCGACTCTGGGCGATCGCCACGAGCGGCGAAGGTCGCCGGCGTCAGGTAGCCCTCCTGTCGGTCGTCGCCGTCCTGAAGGCGAACGCGCGAACTGCCCTGGACGCTGCGGCGGCCTCCAGCGAGGCGCCTCTGCGCGCAACCGCGGCAGAGAGCCTGATCTTTCTTCCCGATGCCGACGCGCGCCCCTGGCGCCAGAACCTGGCCGCGGACAAGACTGCTCTCGTCCGCCTGGGCGTGCTCGGAGGGCTCAAGACCGCGGAATCCGTCCGCCAGAACCGGGAGATCGTTCATTCCGCATTGACCGACCCGGATCCCGGCGTGCGAGCCGCCGCTGTCGACGCGCTGGGACTGACCAATGACCCCTCCATTCTCGCGCTCCTGCAGGAAGCGGCGGACAAGTCGGCTTCCGACGCCGGCGCCGACGTGGCCGTCGCCGTCATCGGTGTCTGCGAGAAACTCCGGGCGGAGCCACCGGCTCGCGCCGTCGTCGAGTCCCTGTACCGTCAGCGAAAGACCCTCGTCGCCCGATTGGCGCGCCGGTCGCTTCTCTTCGTGTTCCGCGCCGACGCGGCCGCTTTTCCCGCTCCCGAGTACTCCACGGGCAAGAATCCCGCCGACTACGCGGCGCTCCTCGCGGAAGCGCGCAAACCCCGGCAGGCGACGGTCGAAACCCCCCGAGGGTCGTTCACGATTCAACTGGCGGGAGAGGTGGCGCCGCTGACGGTGCTGAACTTCGTCGAGCTCGCGGGCAAGAAGTTCTTCGACGGGGTCGCGATCCACCGCGTCGTGCCCAACTTCGTCCTGCAGGACGGCGATCCGACGGGCACCGGCAACGGGAGCCCCGGCTACGAGATTCGCGACGAGTTGAATCCCCTCGAATATGTTCGTGGCGCGGTCGGCATGGCTCTGGCCGGACTGGACACCGGCGGGAGTCAGTGGTTCGTGACCCATTCGCCCCAGCCGCACTTGAACGGCAACTACACCCTCTTCGGCCAGGTCACTTCCGGGCAGGACGTCCTCGAGCGGATCGAGCAGTGGGACCGGATTGTCCGCGTGACGGTCGCGGCCAACCCGTGATGCGGGAGCTCCGGCGATGCGTTTGGCTGGCCGCATGTTGCAGATGCTCGGTCTCGTCGTGACCGGGGTCGGGTTTTTCCTCGGGGTGCTGGGCGGCAACGTCCGAGGGGAGCTCGCCCTGCTCGCCGTCGGCGCTGGAGTCTTCTTCGGCGGGAGAGCGCTGGAGAAGGGGGGTCCGGGGAGATGAAGTCGATCGTGCTCGCCACGCGGGCGTTGCCCGAGCCGTCCCTCTCCACGCTCGAGGCCGACTTCGACGTGCGGGTCATGGGCTACGTTCCTTCGGAACTCGAGCTCGCCGCGGAGGTCCCCGACGCCCACGCCCTGATCACCCTGGTGTCCGATCCGGTCACGGAAACGGTGCTGCGGGCGGGTAACAATTTAAAGATTGTAGCGCAGTTCGGGGTCGGGATCGACAACATCGACCGATCCGCCGCGGCCGCGCGAGGAATCGTGGTGACGCACACTCCCAACGTTCTGACGGATGCGACCGCAGATCTGACGATGGCTCTCCTGCTCGCTCTGACGCGGCGGATCGTCGAGGGGGATCGAATCGTGCGCGCCGGGGGATTCGCCGGCTGGGCGCCCGACCTGTTGCTCGGGACCGAGCTGAAGGGCAAGACTCTGGGCATCGCCGGCCCGGGCCGCATCGGCCGAGCCGTCGCCCGGCGCGCCAAGGCCTTCGGGATGAGTGTGATCGCCTTCGGACGGTCGGCGCGCGACGAAGGAGATCCGGATGACCCCTCCCGTGTCTCCTTTGACGAGCTGCTTCGCCGCTCCGACGTCATTTCGATCCACCTGCCCTTGACGGAGGAGACGCGCCGGCTCTTTCGGATGGAGACCTTCGCGAAGATGAAGCCCGGCAGTTACCTCCTCAACACCGCGCGCGGCCAGATCGTGGACGAAGTCGCCCTCGTCCGGGCGATCGACTCGGGCCAGGTCGCCGGGGCAGGGCTCGACGTCTTCGAGAACGAACCGGGGATCACGCCCGGCCTCCTGGACGAGGACCGGGTCGTGCTGATGCCCCACGCCGGCAGCGCCACCCTGGAGACCCGCCGGGAAATGGCTCGACTGGTGGTCGAGGATGTCCGGCGCGTCCTCTCGGGGGAGAAGCCGTTGCATCCCGTCCCGACGGAAAAGACGCCGGCCGCGAAAGGCAAGCTCGAGCGATGACCCGAAAGAAACTTCCCTTCACGCGGCTGGATGCGACCGCCGATGGCCTTCTTCGAAGGATGGCCCGGGGCGACGAAGCCCTTCTCTGGATTCAAGCGCGCTGGGACCGGATCGTCGGTGAGCCGCTCGCGAGGAAGGTCGAGCCCGCGGCCCTCTCCGGACGCCGGCTCGTCCTGCGGCTGCTCGACCCGGCCTGGCGAAAGCCCGTGGAAGCGACTCTGCCGGAGCTCGAGAGAAAGCTTGCCGTGGAGGTGCCGGAAGTCAGGCCGAAGGTGATCTTGAGGTAGCTGTCAGCTGACAGCTCTCAGCTATCAGCCGGAGGCTCTCGCTCCCGTGCAGATAACAAAGTTTATATTGTTCGACACAGGCGGGCACCGACCACCTCCGGAAGCTGAAAGCTGTGAGCTGAGAGCTGAAAGCTCCTAGGCGTATAGCCCCCGCACCATCGTGTCGTGGGCCACGCGGGAGATGCCGAGCATGTAGGCGGCGATGCGGAAGGTCACGTTGTACTTGCGCGCCATCTCGGCGACGTCGCGGAACGACTGGACCATGATGTCTTCCAGCCGCTCGTTGACCTCCGACTCCCGCCAGAAAAAACCGGCGCGATCCTGAACCCATTCGAAATAGGAGACGGTGACTCCTCCCGCGTTGGCGAGGATGTCGGGGACGACCAGCACGTCTTTTTGTTGGAGGATGTCGTCGGCTCGCTGCGTCGTCGGCCCGTTGGCGCCCTCGACGATGATCCGAGCCTTGATGTTCCCGGCGTTCTTGCCGCGAATCTGGTTCTCATTGGCAGCCGGAATGAGAATGTCGCAATCGAGCTCGAGCAGCTCCGTGTTGCCGACCTTCTGTGGTCCGGAGAACCCCTCGAACGAGCGGTTCTTTTCGTAGTGGGCGATCAGGGCCGGCATGTCCAGTCCCTTGGGGTCGTGAATCCCGCCGCCGATGTCGGAGACGGCGATGATGCGCGCTCCCGCCTCATGGCACATGCGGGCGGCGATCGAACCGACGTTGCCGAATCCCTGGACAACGATCCGGCTGCCCGAAAGCGTAAAGCCCTTCAACGGGGCGGCTTCGCGACAGATCAGCATCAGCCCCCGCCCGGTCGCTTCCACTCTCCCTCGAGAACCGCCCAGAGAGAGAGGCTTACCCGTCACGACCGAGGTCACCGTATGCCGCGCATGCATCGAGTAAGTGTCCATCACCCAGGCCATCGTTTGCGGGTTCGTTCCCATGTCCGGGGCCGGGACGTCCTTCTCCGGGCCGAACTGATCCATCAGCTCCGCCGTATAGCGGCGCGTGATTTTCTCCGTCTCGCTCCGCGAAAGGCTTTGCGGGTCGCAGATGACGCCCCCCTTGGCTCCGCCGAACGGGATGTTGACGACGGCGCACTTCCACGTCATCCAGGCCGCCAGGGCGCGGACCTCGTCGAGAGAGACGTTCTTGTCGTACCGGATGCCCCCTTTGCCGGGGCCGCGCGCGATGTTGTGGAGGACCCTGTAACCGATGAAGACCTCGATGCGGCCGTCATCCATGACGATGGGAATCGAGACCTTCGTCTCCCGCACCGGCTCTCGGAGCACTTTGTAGAGGCCCGGATCGAGCCCCAGCTTCTGGGCGGCGACGTCGAACCGCGACATCATTTCCTCGAACGGGCTGGCCGAATCGACTCCCTGGGGAGAGCTCCCGATCGTGGGGAATTGGGGCTCGGAGACCTGGCTCAAGTGGCGCCTCCTTCGGAAACCGGCGGCTACAATGGGGCGGGCATTGTAATTCAGGAAGGAACTTGCAGACGCAGAAGGAGGCGGAAGGTACCGACGAGGAGATCGTGGCCCGGGTGCTGTCGGGGCAGGAGCACCTGTTCGAGACCCTCGTTCGGCGCTACCAGACCCGCATCCTCTCCCATGTCGCCCGCATGGTGGGCAGCCGCGAGGACGCGCTCGATTTGTCCCAGGAGATTTTTCTCAAGGTCTTCGGCGCGCTGGATCGGTTCAACCCCGAGTTCCGGTTCTCGACCTGGCTTTTCCGGATCGCAGGCAATGCCGCGATCGACCACCTGCGCAAACGGAGACCCCGCACTATTCCGCTGGAGACGACTGATTCGGATGGGCACGTGTCCTCTCCAGAGTACAAAAGCTCCGATCTCGATCCTTTTGGACGGTTGCGCAACACCGAACGGGGCGACGCGATCGCCCGCGCGATCGCCGATCTGCCGGCGGAATTCCGGGAACTGATCGCGCTGCGGCACTTTACGGGACTTTCCTACGAGGAAATCGCCGAGATCAAGAACATGCCGCTGGGCACCGTCAAGAACAAACTCTTTCGCGCCAGAGCCGTATTGAAGGAGAGGTTGGCTGGAGAGTTGTCGTGAACCGTTGTTCGAACCCGATCGATCCGATTGACGCCGAGGCCCTGGCGGCCGGCGCCGAGCCGGTGCTCGCGCCGGATGCCGGTGTCCACGTCCGGGAGTGCCTTGCGTGCCAGGAGCGGGTGGAAAGCGCCGGGCGGTTTGCCCTGAGCCTCGAGGAGGCTGAGCCAGCCCGGGGCCCGGGGTCGGATCTTGTCGAGCGAGTTCTGCGGCTACGCGCCTTTTCCCGGCGGGAAAAAAGGGATTTCAGCCTCTGGCGGGGCGCGGCGGCGCTGGCTGGGGGCGTCTTTTTCGCGGGTTTGCTGCTGGCCACCCTGCCGGTCCTGACCGGTCGGGAGCAGGCGGATCTGGGACTCGCGGCCGCCGCGCCGCTGCTTGCCCTGTTCCGCTCCCTCGCACGCTCGTTCGCGAACGGAGCGGCCACGGCTCCCGCCGCGCTCGACGCGCTGGCGCAGTCCTTCCGCGGGCGATCCTCCATTGGAATCTCCGCGCTCGCTTTGCTCGCTCCGGTTCTCCTCGGCTTCCGGTGGGCGCTGGCGCGGGCGCGCCGTTAGGGCGCGCCTCGATGATTCTCGCGACCCTCGTTTTTTCTCTCGCCACCGTCACTCCGGTCTCCAACGTAACCGTCTTCGGCCGGGATGCGACCGTTTCCGCCCCCATCTCGGGGCGGGTCGTGGCTGTTCTCGGCAACGTGCGGATCGATTCGCGAGTCGCGGGCGACGTGATCGTCTGGGGAGGCGACCTCAAGTTTGGAGAGACCGGCTCGGTCCTCGGCAACCTCTCCGTCTTTGGCGGGACCGTCCAGGTTCCCTCCGACAGGAGCATCCCGGTTGCCGGCACCGTTTCGACTCCCGGGAACCTTCTGCGGCTCTACCTCGAAGAGCTGCACCGCGCTCCCTGGGAGTCTCCGGCCCGCTGGGCGATTCCGACCGGTCTGCGACTCATCGCTCTGTCGGCGTGGCTTTGCGTGAGTCTTCTCCTTCTTTACTTCTTCGGATCTCCATTCGCGAGGGCTGCGGCTTCCGCCGAGAGTGACTGGTCCGGCTCGCTCGCTGCCGGCGCGCTCGGTGTTGCGACGCTGTTCCTCGCCGCGGCCGCGGCTCTCGCCCTGCTTCCCGCGGCCCTCTCGGTTCCGCTCGCGATCGTTGCGGCGCTCGTGGGCGTCGCCGCGAAGGTCTTCGGAATGGGAGCCCTCTTCCTCCTGATCGGCCAGAAGCTGACGAGGAACGTTTCCCCGGCCCGCCGTCCCGCCGCTCTCGCATCGGGATTCGCGGCCCTCGCCGCCGTGTCGCTGCTTCCCTTCGTCGGCGGCGTGATCTGGGCGGTCGCCTCTGTCGTGGCCGTCGGGATCGCCGTGGCGTCGCGCTTCGGGACGCCGCGCCTGCGGGTAGCGTTTTAGCGGCCGCTCGACGACCGGAGAGAGCAGCCCGGACTTCAGGAACAACGCGCACGTCGAGACGCCGGCTCGCCTGGCTGACAGCTGAAAGCGTCCTCGGATAGAGTCCACCTCACATGGATGTCCGCACGATCGCTGTCGTCGGCGCCGGACAGATGGGCAGCGGTATCGCGCACGTGGCCGCGGCTTCCGGCCACCGGGTTCTGCTGGCCGATGTCTCCGACGCGCTGGTGGCGAAGGGGCGAGCCACGATCGAGAAGAACCTCGACCGCGAGGTCGCGCGCGGCAAACGGAGCGCCGAGGAGAAGAGCCGTGCCCTGGACCGGATCTCCCTGACGAAGGATCTCGAGCGGCTGGCGGAGGCCGACCTCGTCATCGAGGCCGTCGTGGAGGACGAAGAGGTCAAGAAAGAATTGTTCCGGCGGCTGGATGTTCTCCTGCCCGCCCGCGCCATTCTGGCCTCCAACACATCCTCGATCTCGATCACGCGACTGGCCGCCGCCACGCGCCGTCCCGACCGCTTCATCGGAATGCACTTCATGAACCCGGTCCCCCTGATGGAGCTCGTCGAAGTCATCCGTGGGATCGCCACGAGCGACGAGACCGCCTCTACGGTGGAATCCCTGTCGAGAACGTTGGGAAAGACTCCTGTTTTCTGTAACGATTCTCCCGGCTTCGTGTCCAACCGCGTCCTGATGCCGATGATCAATGAGGCCATCGATGCGCTCCGGGAGGGTGTGGGAACACGGGAGGCGATCGACGGAATCATGAAGCTGGGAATGAATCACCCGATGGGGCCCTTGACCCTGGCCGACTTCATCGGCCTGGACACCTGCCTCTCGATCCTGCGAGTCCTGCAAAACGGCTTCGGCGACCCGAGATACCGCCCAAGCCCATTGCTCGTGAAGATGGTGGATGCGGGATGGTTGGGCAAGAAGACAGGCAGAGGGTTTTACGAGTACAACAGTGCCAAGAGCTCTTAACTACCGACTACCGACTACCGACTACCGACTTCTCTGATGTTCTGCCAGGTCTGCGGTCTGCGCAATCCCGACGACGAGGAGTTCTGCGGCCGCTGTCACTCGAAGCTGCTGGTCCTGTCCGGCGTCGGCGTGGTCGACGAAGCGACGGGGGAGACCCAGGAGGAGATCCCCTTCGATGAGCACCTGCTCGAGCGGATCTCGACGCTCGAAGACATCGTCAAGAGAACGGGCGAGGCGCTCAAGTCTGTGCTGGAGA
The DNA here is from genome assembly GCA_046728075.1 of Acidobacteriota bacterium. Taxonomy (GTDB): domain Bacteria; phylum Acidobacteriota; class Thermoanaerobaculia; order UBA5066; family Gp7-AA6; genus JBKPDV01. The sequence continues at coordinate 31,227 of JBKPDV010000219.1, forward strand.
CGATCGGGAATCTGGAAAAGAACCTCTTCGTCGCCCACACGGGCGTGCTCGCGCTCCAGGAGGCCCTCGAGCGCCAGGGTGCGGTTCGCCCCGAGGAGGTCCTCGACCTCTGGGAAACGAAGATGGACGAGCGCATGCAGGCGGTCGAGAAGAAAGATCGCTTCCTGGAGAGACGCGATCGGATCGTGGCCGGTTTCGGGGGAGAGGACCGCGACGATTTCCTCCGGCGGCTTCGCGAGGCGGAGTTTGCGATTCTCGCGCTGGATGCGGGCCGCGGCATCAAGATCCTCGAAGAGCTCTACCGATCCGACCGGGGGAATGTCGAGCTCGGCTTCTATCTGGCCGAGACCTATTTTTCCGGAGGAGACCTGGAGAAGGCCGGTGTCTTCTTCAGGAAAATCCTCGCCGTCGAACCGAATCACTTCGAATCGCTGGTCTACTCGGGTATCTCCGCCTCGGAGCGGGGAGAGAGCGAAGAAGCGGAGTCCCTGCTGACGCGCTCGATCGAACGCAAGCCCGAAGCCTTCCTGCCTCACTTCGCGCTGGGAGCGCTTTACGCCAACGGGGCGGACTGGGATGGTGCGGAGCGGGAGCTCTCCCGGGCGATCGAAGTCGCTCCGGTTCCTGCCGCCCGGGTCCTGCTCGGCACCGTCCTTCGGGAAAAGGGGGACATCTCGCGCGCGATCGCCGAGTTCGAAGAGGCGCTCGCGACTCAGCCCGACTCCGAGGACGCCAGCTTTCAACTCGGTCTCTGCTACATCGAGAAGAACCGTCCCCGACGCGCCCTGGAATGCTTCCAGCAGGCGCTGGAGAAGAATCCGAGGAAGCTCGAGTACCAGGAAGCGGTCCGCCTGCTGGAGCGGCGCAAGCGGTACTCGCTCCCGGGCGTCAAGGGGCCGGGCGCGGAAGCCTATCGGCAGGCGGAGGAGGCCGTTTCCCACGGCGCGCTGCAGCGCGGCCTGGAGCTGTACAAAAAGGCGATGTCGGCCGAGCCCGAGAACTCGACCATCCGGATTTCCTATGCGCT
>JBKPDV010000220.1:0-5608 GCA_046728075.1 Acidobacteriota bacterium
CTGTCGTCCGGAACGATTCGTCTTCTCCTGGGACGACGAGGGGGAGCGCGTTACCGTCGTGACCGCGAGGAGGATCTACCATGCTCACGTCCTCGCCGGCGGCCCCTCCGAGCCGGAGGTCTTCGAGGATGAGATGCTGATCGATCCTGTCGCCGACCCCGGAGGGAAACTCGATCTCAAGCAGTCGGATCCCCAGAGTCTCGCCGCGCTCCGCCGCGGCGCTCGGGTTTATCTGGAGGTCTATCCCTGGGTCGTGGCCGAGGGGCGGTCCGGAACCCCTCCTTCCGGTGCGACGAGCGGGCTGCAGTAGAAGGTCGGTTCGCTTGTGTGCTCCCGCGGCACCGTACCGGTCGCGAATCGAAAAGTCTCACACGGCGTCCCCGGTTTCGCGCCAGAGTAATCTGTTGCGTTTGGCAGGCGTCTAATCGAGGAGGGGACGTGATGGTTTCGCCTGGAAAGCCCGGGTGGACATTTTGTGAGGGCGCCGTGCGTGTGTTCGCGCTTTTGTGCTGTGCGGCGATTCTGCCGGCCGCCTGCACCAGCTCCGCGCCGCCCCCTCCGCCGCCAGTCCAACCGGCGGCGGCGCCCTCGCACCCGGCGCGGCCCGACGCTCTCGTCGGGACTTGGCTTTTCGAAATGAAACGCGGAAGCGGAGGCGACGCGATCCAGCACAGCCTCCACTTTTCGATGAGCAACGGCATCGTGGCGGGAAGCATCACGGGCCCCGACGGGAACATACACGAGCTGACGAACATCGTTCTGGCGGAGAACGGAAAGATTGCCTGGGACGTCGAGGGACAGCTCCATTACGACGGGACGCTCGACGGCTCGTCCATGAAGGGAACGGCCAAGAGAAGCGCCACCCGGCGGCGCTCCCGCGACGACTCGGGCGACAGCTCCGGAGACAACTCGGGAGACAGCTCCACGCCGCCTCCCGGAGGTTCCAGCGGCTACAGCCACGGCGGAAGAGGCGGCCGTGGCGGGCGGGGAGGCCGCGGCGGTTCCCGATCGACAGGTGGAATCACGTGGTCCGCCTACAAGTCGGTCCTGCCTTCGCCCGAGAACGCCGCCCCCGCTCCCACTCCGACGCCGTCTTCGCGCTCGGGCGGCTAGCCCTTTCCGCGGTAGAGGCCGAGGAGATTCCCCTCCGGGTCGGAGAACCAGGCGAAGCTTCCGCCCGGAATGTCGACGGGTCCGACGAGCTTTTTGCCTCCCAGCGCGACGACCTTGTCCAGATATGCCGGGATGTCGTCTACGGCGAAATAAACGGTCACGTAGTTGTGCGGTTCGTGTCCCAGGGCCGTGATGTGCCCGCCGACGTCCTCGCCGTTCCGGATCCTCGCGGCGGGACCTTCATCCTCGATCTTCCAGTCGAAGAGCTTGGAGAAAAACTCGGCGGTCTTCGCCTTGTCCCGGCAGCCGATCTCGAAATGGACAATCGGGTGCGACATGAGTCCTCCTCTTTCAGCTCGCGAGCGCGAGCCATGCGGCGATCGCCGCGAGCTTCTGATCCTGCGTCCAGGGAGGGCCGACCGTCTTGCCGAGGGCGGCAACGCGGCGCTGCAGCTCGCCGGCGTCGATGCGCAGGCGAGAGGCGGCCTCTCCGGTCGCTTCCTTCTCCTTGATCCGGAGAAGAGGAAGGCGATTTTTTTCCGCCGCGTCGGCGATCGCGTCTCGAAACAACTCGCCGTCGGCGGAGTGGATCAGCGCGTGCGAAGCCAGGATGGATTCCAGGTCCGGAAGCGGCCTGCCCGACGCGAGGAGCAGGCCGCACCCGACGACCGAGTGTCCCCGGGTTTTCAGGTCGGCGAGGACCGCTCGGAGCTCTTGCGTCGCCAGGCGTCCGGCTTCCTCCGAATATCGCGTCACGATCTGTCGCGCCTTCTCGAGCTTCTGTCTCTCCGCCTCGTGGTAAGGCTGCCTGGGGCCCGGAGTCTTCGAGGCGGAGAGCTCGATGCGCCGGCGATCGACCACTTCGATGGAGCCCCGGGTTCCGGCGACGGCCACCAACGCCGCCCATCCCGAGTGCGCGCGCAGGCCGATCGCGGCTTTCCCCATTACATGCTTCCTTCGTCCGCGGAAGGACCGTAGAGATCGGGCACGGGCACGTCGTTCAAGCGCAGATACACCGTCATCTGCCCTCGGTGGTGGACGATGTGGTTGAAGACGTGGCCGCGCAACACGGCGACTCGCGGCATCGCGAAGACCGTCCGGCCATTCATCAGCAGGGACCAGGGCGCAAAAAGGTCCGCGTCGCTCGCGCCCGCGATCGCCGCCCGCGCCCGGGCGCGATTCGCGTCGAACATCTCGAGCACCTCGGAGAGCGTCGCGGCCGATTGCACGAGCTCCGGCGGTTTTCCGCCGGGCGAGATGTCGAGCGAGTCCTGTTCGATCGTGTTGACGGCCCAGCTCGGGAGAACCGCGAGCAACGTCGCGAGCCAGCCCAGCGTCCCGGACTTCGGATGCGGCTTCCATGCGAACCGAGCCTCGGGAACCCGCTCGAGAGTCCTGCGCGTGTTGTTCATCTCGTAGTCGAACTCGGGCACCAGCGAATCGGCGATCCTCATCGGACTCCTTCCGTCACTCCGCCGAATCTACATCCGGCTCGCGGGATCTCCAAAGAGCCGGGGCAGAGAGCCGGTCAAGGACCAGTAGATGGCCAGAAGGAGGCAGAGTCCGAAGCTCGCCTCGGCGGAGAAGAAGGCGAGGCCCAGCGCGGCGAGATAGAGCGCGGGGCCCGTTCGATACTGACGCGTGATGGCGCTCACCTCGGCGGCTTTCGCGTGCACGGAGAGAAGACGGTGACCCTTTGCGGCATAGCCCCACAGAAGGTTGAAGGCGATCGCGATCGCCACGTACGTGGCGGCGTAGACCGCGGCGGCGACGCGCGCGTTCGCTAAGCGCAGGTGCTCGGCGACGAGCGCCGTTGGAAAAGGCACGAACGTCACGAAGAGGAGAAGCAGCCCGTTCAGGAAGAGAAAGGGATCGGTCGTGCGGTGAATGTGGCCGAACATCTTGTGGTGGTTGACCCACATCACGAGGATCGTCGCGAAGCTCGTCAGGTACGCAAGGTACATCGGCCACTGGCGGCTCAGGGCGGCGATGAGCCCGCCAGCGGCGGCGGCTTCCGCAGGCTTGGGCACCTTGACGTCCAGGATGAGAAGCGTGATCGCGATCGCGAAAACGCCGTCGCTGAACGCCTCGACCCGCCCGGTCTCCTTCTGCTCCTCGCCCGTCCCGGTCATTCTTGAACAGTTCGGTTCCTAGCGCGCGCCCGGCCGCTCCAGCGCCGCCCGGTCCCACTTGCCGAGATTCGCGCCCGCCTCGTACGTGCTTTGCAGAAAGTCCATGACCGCCTCTTTGGGCGAGGAGAGCTTGCGGACTTCCTCGTAGGACAGGAAGAACTCTTTCATCTCCCGATGGTAGTAAGCCCCGGCGGGGCGGATCGGCGAGTCGGAGAACCCGGGCGGCTCGGGAGCCGAGTACGCGTAAAACACCGGGCCGTCCACGGCGCCGCCCCCAGGCCAGAAGCCCGCACTGATGACCTCGTGCGAATAGCCTTCGCGATCGACCGCATTGGCGCCTTCCCGCTCGGGCGCCCTCCTGCCGGAGAAACGCGTGACGCAGTGATCGAAGCCTCCCCAGAAGAAGTGCACCGGACTGGACTTGCCGATGAAGCGGGTGCGGAACTCCTTGAAGATCGTGTCGGCGAGGAGGAGGACTCTCCAGAAGCGGTGCGCCTGCCGGGCATCGTACGCGGCATGCTGGCGGTCTTTGTCGAACCGAATCGGGTCCGGGATCTCGACCGGCATCGGCCAGATCTTGACCGTGACGTCCAGGGAATTCAGAGCTTCGCGCACGTCCCGATAGAAATCCGCCACGGAGCGGGGCTCGAGCGTCAGAACCCGGGCGGAGCCACGGCTCGTCTCGATGACCAGCCGATGCTCGAGAAAGTCGAAACGAATCTCGAGGACTCCGCCGGCGTAGGGGATCGACGAGGTCGTCAGGCCGGTGGCGTCCACGTGGAACGTGACACCCCACCAGTGATTCACGCGGGGCGCGAGCGCCAGGCTGACCTTGCCGACGACCTGTGCGTACATATGGAGCGTCGCGTACGTGTCCTTCCATTCGGAGAGCGGCAGCGAGGGCCAGGGTTCCTCGAGGAACTTCGGCGAGGGCATTGCGGACATGGGCCGGATTATGCCCCGGTCGGCGGTTCGCTCGAATCCGGTTCCCCGGCGGCACGGGATTTGTAGTGGAGTTCGTGGCGCCGCCCGAATTTGGAGGAGGAAGTCCTGAATCGATCGACCCCGGCAGCCCTCTTGCTCGCGGTCACCGCGGCTCTCGCGGCCTGCCAGGAGAATCCGGTGACGGGCAAGAAGCAGCTCGTGCTGATCTCGCAAGAGCAGGAGATCGAGCAGGGCAACCAGATCTATCCGGTCGCGACACAGCTCTCGCACGGAGAGACGCCTCATCCGGAGACCCAGAGCTTCGTGCAGAAGGTCGGCGGCGGTCTCGCGCGACTGTGCGAGCGTCCCGATCTGCCCTGGCAATTCAACGTCGTGGACCACAACGACCCCAACGCCTATTCGCTGCCGGGCGGCAAGGTCTCCTTCACGCGCGGTCTCCTTTCGCGCCTCGAGTCCGAGGATCAGGTGGCGGCGGTCCTCGGCCACGAGATCGGCCACGTCGCCGCCCGCCACGCCGTGTCCGCCGCAAGCAAGCAGGCCCTGATCGGCCTCGTGCTCAACGTCAGCGGGTCGGTGCTGCAGGGCCGCGGCAACCGCGGCCCGGGCGCGATCCTGATGGCCGAGCGGGCAGGGGCGGCTCTGCTTGTGACCAAGTACTCCCGCGATCAGGAGCGTCAGGCCGATGAGCTCGGGATGAAGTACATGGCCGCGGCCGGCTACAACCCCAAGGCGTTCCTGGAAGTCATGCAGATCCTGGAGCGGGCTCAGGAGCGCGAGCCGTCGCGGGTCGAGGTCCTCTTCGCGTCGCACCCGTTGACCTCCGAGCGGATCGCGACGGCGCAGCAGCGGCTGGCATCCGGGTACGCCGAAGAGCAGAAGAGAGCGGTCCGAGTGGCGGATTTCGAGCCTGCGATCGCGCCGATCCGCGCGGAAGTCCCCGCCTTTGCGCTCGCCGACGAGGCCCAGAAGCTCGTCGGGCAAGATGAAACGGCCGCTGCCGCGTCGCGCCTCGAGCGCTCGGTCGCCATGGTGCCGGAGTCGCCCATCTTGAACGCGCTCTGGTCGGACTCCTTGTACGACCTCGATCAGTACAGAGAGTCCGAGCGGATCTCCGCGCGGGCGCCGAACCTCTACTACGGGCGTCTCGTCAACGGCGCCGCGAACTGGAGGCTCAAGAATGACCGCGAGGCGCTCGCCTCCCTCGAGGTGGCCGAGAAGCTCGTTCCGGGAACCGCGCTCGTGGCCTACTTCCGGGGCCGCGCCGAAGAGGATCTCGGAGACCGCGACGCGGCGGCAGCGGACTATGTGAAAGTCGCGAAGGCCACGCAGGGACAGGGCCCCTACGGCGAGTACGCGGTGACCCGCCTCCGCGAGTGGGGATATCTGAAGGAGGGACCCTGAGGCGGAGACCTCGAGCT
>JBKPDV010000221.1:0-13060 GCA_046728075.1 Acidobacteriota bacterium
GACTGGTGGCGGTCCGCCTCTTCGCGACGTACCTCTTGGGCAAAGGGATTTCGTCCGGTGCCTTCGGCTTCGAAAACTCGAGAGAGATCGTCGTGACCAGGCCGTTGGCGGTCCATTCGAGGTCGAGGCGCGAGAGAGCTCCCGCCGAGAACGCGAGCGAGCCGCGAGGGTAGTGGCGGGGAGAATCAGGGTCGAAGAAGTCTTGCGGTATTCCGAGCCCGCGGACCTGCTCGAAGAGAAAGCGACCACCCGACTGTTTCCAGGAGAAGTTTTCGACGTTGCCTCCCTCATAGGCGCGCAGGATGAGAGTCAGGTTGTGCCAGTAACAGCCGGGAAGGGAGACCGCCTGCCCGAGATTCGTGATGCGCTGACGCTCCTCCCGGGCGTCGCGGTGCCGCAGCCGCAGAAAATCCTCGATCTTTTGGCTGGCGCCGGGGACGGCCTTGCCGTCCACCTGGCTGACGAAGCGGAACTCCCAGAGCGCTTCGGGATCTTCCTCGAGGTGGGCGATCTGATATTCCGACACGATCACGCGCCTTCGAAAGATTCGATCGCTGGTCGTGTCAAAAATCACTTGAGTCATGCGCTCCCGCGCGACCACGTTCTCGAGCTTCGAGAAGATCCCGGGAATCTCGCGCGAGAAATCGCGCACCGGTCCTGGAACGGCCTCGTCGGCCCGCGCTGCGGCTGCACCGGCGAGGCCGGCCGCCAAGGCGAAGCTCGCGACCAATGTCGAGGCCGTCGTCGGTCGAGTCATCCGCGTGCCACTCTCCGTCGTATACGGCTTTTTCCCTCAGAAGATATGAGGGTCGTGAGCAATCGGCTCTCGCCGGCTGCAGACTCCTCCTCTAACAGAGCGCCTTCTCCGAGCGTGTCATGATCCGGCCCGGAGGCGTCCCATACCGGTCCTGATCGTTGATCAGAAAGAGGTTCCGCGTCTTCTGCCGATGGGAGAATGCATCGGCGTCATGGAGAAGACGCTCGCCGAACTTGCGCGCGGCGAGGCGATCCTGCCGCTGCGATCGATTGTCTGGCTGCCCGAAAGAGTCGGCGCCCTCGGACTCATGCCAGCGGCGCTGTTACCGTCGAACGCCGTCGGCGTGAAGGCGATCACGTTCTTTCATGGCAACGAGGGGACAGAGCTCGATACGCACCAGGGCGCCGTTCTCCTTTTCGAGGCCGTGCGCGGGCAGCTCCTCGCGGTCATCGACGCGACCTCGATCACGGCGATTCGCACGGCCGCTGTCTCGGGAGTCGCGACGAAGCTGCTGGCCCGGGAAGATGCGGGCGATCTCGCGATCGTGGGCTCCGGAGTCCAGGCCGGGACGCACCTCGAGGCGATGCTCGCCGTGCGGCCGATCCGCCGTGTGCGGGTCGCGAGCAAGGACTTCGCGCGCGCGCAGCGGTTCGCCGATCGGGAATCCAAACGCCAGAGGATTGCGATCGAGCCGATGCGAACCATCGAAGCGGCCGTCCGCGGCGCCGACATCGTCTGCACGGCAACGTCTGCCCGGGACCCCGTCGTCGCCGGCGACTGGCTCGAGCAGGGCTGTCATGTGAACGCGGTCGGGTCGAGCGTTCCCTTCGCCCGGGAGCTCGACACGGCTGCCGTCGTCCGATCGCGTCTCTTCGTCGACCGCCGGGAGTCCGCTACGAACGAAGCGGGAGATTTCCTGATCGCGAGGAAGGAGGGGGCCGTCGGCGACGATCACATCCTGGGTGAGATCGGAGAGGTCGCGATCGGCAAGGTTCCCGGCCGGCGGTCGCGCGAAGAGATCACCCTCTTCAAGTCGCTGGGGCTGGCGGTCGAAGACGTCGCCTCGGCAGCACACATCTTCGGGAAGGCGAAAGCCTCCGGAGAAGGCCGATGGATCGAGCTCGGAGGAGCCCGCCACGAGGGCGATTGAGCCGGTCCCGCTCGAAGAGATTCGCGCCGCGCGCGAACGCCTGGAGGGGGCATACCTGCGCACGCCCCTCGTTCCTCTGAATCACGAGGGAAATTCCTCGGAGAACTGGCTCAAGCTCGAGAACCTGCAGCCCATCGGCTCCTTCAAGCTGCGCGGCTCGGGCAACGCGATGCGGCTGGCGGGGCCGGAGAGCCTCGCGCAAGGCGTCTACACGGCGAGCGCCGGCAACATGGCTCAGGGCGTGGCGTGGAACGCGCGGCGCCTGAAAATCCCGTGCTCGGTCGTCGTTCCCGATGACGCCCCGCAGACGAAGCTCGACGCGATCGAGCGGCTGGGAGGGCACATCGTCCCCCTCCCCTTCGACCGCTGGTGGCAGGTCTTGGTCGACCATGGCTATCCCGAAATCGGCGGCCTCTTCATCCATCCCGTCAGCGATCCCGCCGTCATCGCCGGAAACGGCACGATCGGCCTGGAGATCCTGGAGGACCTGCAGGACGCGGACGCGATCCTCGTTCCCTTCGGCGGCGGCGGCCTGTCCTGCGGCATCGCCTGCGCGGCCAAGGCCCTCCGGCCGCAAATCCGCGTCTTCGCCTGCGAGGTCGAGACCGCCGCGCCCTTCGCCGCGTCGCTCGCGGCGGACCGGCCCGTCTCGATCGACCGCCGCGCCAGCTTCGTGGACGGCATCGGCGGAAAGAGCATGCTCCCCGAGATGTGGCCGCTCGCCAAAAAGATGCTCGATGGCTCGATCGTGGTCTCCGTCTCGGAAGTAGCGGAGGCGGTGCGTCTGCTCGCGGGCCGCAATCACGTCGTCGCCGAGGGCGCGGGCGCCGCCTCGGTCGCCGCCGCCCTGACCGGCCGCGCCGGCGCCGGCAAGATCGTCAGCGTCGTCTCCGGAGGAAACATCGACCTCTCGACTCTGTCTCGCATCCTCGCCGGCGAGACTCCGTAAACGGCTCTCACCCGCGATCAGTGAGGGCGCGCCAGTTCCTCCGCAAGAAATGCGTTGACCGCTTCGGGATGGGTCAACGTCAAAAGATGGCCGGCCCCAGGCACGATGCGGTCCGGCCGCACGCCCCCGAGCGGAATCACCCGATCGGATTCACCGTGGATGTGATGAACGGCAACTCCCGGATCATCGACGCCGGACCAATTCCGGATTGCTCCGATTCCCCAACGAATCAGTCGGGGCGACACCGACCGATACATTTCGCCCAAAAGATCGGCGATCTCACGACTGCGGGTTCCCATGACACGGGCTACCTGAGGAGCGAACAGGTCGCCGCGCCGAAGCAGCGATTCCGGAAGGACGCTCGCGAATCGACTCCCGAATCGAAACATTCCTCCAATCGAACGGGGCGAGCGGCAGCTGCCGAGCAAGAACACGCAGCGCGGACGCAGGAGTTTGGCCACCTCGAGAGCGACCATGCCGCCGAAGGACGCGCCGCCGACATAGGAAGGAGGGAGCTCGGAGACATCCCTCGCCAGGCGAGCGGCGTAGTCAGCAAGGCTTTCCGAGTCGCGCGGCTCGATCCACGAAACCACCGTGAGATTCGGAAACCGCGCCTGCTGTTCTCGAAATAGTCTCGCGTCGGCCCCGAGGCCGGGGAAGAGGACGATCGAGGGTCCGGTCCCGCTCATCTGTCGGAGCCCGAAGACGCAAGGGCCTCGGCAATGCGGATCAGCACTCCTTCGAAATTTTGCGAAACCTCGTTATTCCAAAAACGAAGGACTCGTATTCCCCGCTTCTCGAGCTCCGCTGTTCTCGCTTTATCCGGAACGGATTGGTCCTTTCGAGCATGCTGCCCCCCGTCCAGTTCGATCGCGAGCTTTGCCTCATCGCAATAGAAGTCGAGAACGTAGTTCCCGAGCGGGTGTTGCCGTCGAAACTTGAAGCGGCCAAAACGACGAGAACGCAGAGAGCGCCAGAGGATCGTTTCGGCGTCGGTGGTTCGTTTACGCAGCTTGCGCGCGAGGAGAACGCGCGCCGGGCGCCCCTCACCCCGACCCTCTCCCGCCGGGAGAGGGGGGCGAGAGGGCTGCTCGTCTCGGGGCGCCAAGCCATCCCCTCTCCTCCCGCGCACGGGGGGAGAGGGCAGGGTGAGGGGGGCGCCCTCTCTCGGTCCCGCCCGCGCAGTTCCCTTCCTCTCCTCCAGCTCGTCGAGCGTCTTCGGCCAGTCGCCGCGCAGGAGCTGCGAAAGCGCGCGGTCGGCCAGCAGCTTACCGCCGGTCTGGCACGTGGCGCAGTAGTTGGACTCGTTCTCCGCATAGACGATCCGCTGAACCGGCGAACCGCAATCGGGACACGGTTTGCCGTAGCGGCCATGCACGGCCATTCCTTCGCGGAAGGCCGTGACTCTTTCGGGAAATGCCTTTGCCGCATCCGCCACGAACCGGCGGCTCCACTTCTCCAGAGTCTCCCGCGTGGAGCGGAACAGCTTCTCGATCTCTTCTTCCGTCAGGCGGCTCGTCCATTTCGCCGGTGAGAGACGGGCCGCGTGCAAGATCTCGTCCGAGTAGGCGTTGCCGATTCCCGAGAAGAGACGCGGGTCGGTCAACGCTCGCTTGACGGTATGGTTTTCACGCGTCAGCGCTCTCTGGAAAGCCGCGAGATCCGCCTCCCCCACCTCGAGGCCGCCCCGATCGAATTCGGCCAGCCCGGCCTCGCCGCGAACGAGATGGAGAGAGGCGCGTTTCTTCGAGCTCGCCTCAGTCAGAAGAAGCGAGCCGTTCTCGAAGTCGAAGGCCGCCAGGTTCCTCTTACCGGCGAGCTTGACACCGGCTCCCCTCCAGTGAAGCCGGCCCGAGATCATGAGATGGACTACAATATATATATTGTTATCGAGCTGAAGGGCGATGCGTTTGCCCAGGCGCCGAAGCCCTGTGACGCGCGCTCCCTCCACCTCCCGGATGGGCGGGTCGAACGTCCGCAGGAGGAAGGGGCTCGCCAAACGGATCCGGTCCAGGCGTTTGCCGACCACCCGTGTCTCGAGGGCGACGATGTAGGCCAGGATGTCGGGAAGCTCGGGCATGATCAGGAAACCTATCCTCATTGGAAGGCATCTGAAATCCCGGGGCCAGCGTAGAATCTCCGGAACCGTTTTTCGGAGTCGGGGGAACATGGCCAATCCGATCGCCCGTTACACGCAATGGCTGCACACGATGTGGCCCGCGGGAACCGTCGAGAAGCTGCCGGATACCCGAGAGGACGGGACCACCGCCGTGCCTGGAGTCCGCATCGTCGGTGACCTCACGGGCATTCCGCTTCTGAAGTTCTCCTCCGACACGGGAGCCCGCGCCGTTCAGGCGATCCTTGCCGAGCCGGATTTCGCCGGCTCTCGAGGGCGCGCAGAGGACGTCCTCGACCTCGCGATCATCGGCGCCGGCGTCTCGGGCGTCGCCGCGGCGATCGAGGCGAAAGGCGTCGGCCTGAAGTATCAGATCTTCGAAGCCACGGAGCTCTTCTCGACCGTGGCGAACTTTCCCAAAGGCAAGCCGATCTACACCTATCCGACGGGCATGACTCCGGCCGGCCACCTGCAGTTCCGCTCCGAGGTGCACCCCAAGGAACAGCTTCTCGAAGATCTGGAGAGGCAGCGCAAGGAGGCCGGCGTCGAAGTCACGAACGCCCGCATCGAGAGGATCGACAGGAGCGGCGGCGTGCTGCTCCTCCATCACGGCGACAAGAAGACCGTCACGAAGGCGCGCCGCGTCATCATCGGCATTGGAAGGAGCGGCAACCACCGCAAGCTCGGAGTACCGGGAGAGGAGAACCTGGACAAAGTCTTCAACCGGCTCTACGACCCCAAGGAGTTTGCGGGACAGCAGGTCCTCGTCGTGGGCGGCGGAGACTCTGCCCTGGAGACGACCATTGCGCTCGCCACCTCCGGCGCCCACGTCACGCTCTCCTACCGGAAAAAGGAGTTCGCCCGGCCCAAGCCAGAAAACATCGAGAAGATTCAGACCCTCCAGAAGAATCCGTCCGCTGAGGTGGCCGTCGAGCATCCGAGCTCCGAACGAGTCACGACATCGACCGGCGCCTTCATGGCCGTGGGCGAACACCACGCTCCGGGTTCGGTGCGGCTGGCCATGGCGACCCAGGTCGTCCGCGTCGAGGCGAAGCAGGTCGTGCTGAAGGACGAGACCGGGAAAGAGACGGTCCTGCCCAACAACGTCGTGTTCACGATGCTCGGACGCGAGGCGCCGCTGGAGTTCTTCCGCCGCTCCGGGATCCCGATCCGCGGGGAATGGTCCGTGGGATATCTCTCCGGATTCGCGGCGTTCCTGCTCGCCTGCCTCTTCCTCTATAACTGGAAGGCGGGCGGCACGGTCAACCAGTACTTCCAGAAGCGCGAGCTCTTCCCGTACAACACGACCGCGTGGTTCGCGCGGGCGGGCGGCTCGGTGGCCGCCGCAGCGAAAGACCCGAAGACCATCCTCGGCACGCTCGCGATCTCGCTGAAGGAGCCGGGCTTCTACTACTCCTTCGCTTACTGCCTTTGCGTTCTTCTTTTCGGGATCGCACGGATCCGGCGCCGCAAGACTCCGTACGTCACGAGACAGACGGTTACGTTGACCCTCGTCCAGTGGATCCCCCTGTTCCTCCTGCCCTATCTGGTGCTGCCTCTTCTCGGGCACAACGGGGTCTTCGACTCCGGCTTCGGCAAGACCTTCGCCGACCATCTCTTTCCCGCCGCGAACTACGGACAGGGCCGCGAGTACTGGCGCGCCTTCGGATTCATCCTGGCCTGGCCGCTCTTCATCTGGAACGTCTTCTCGTCGCAGCCGATGTGGTGGTGGCTCGCGATCGCGTTCGTTCAGACGTTCGTGATCATTCCGCTGATCATCCGGCGCTGGGGCAAGGGCGCGTACTGCGGCTGGATCTGCTCCTGCGGCGCGCTCGCGGAGACGATGGGGGATACGCAGCGTCAGAAGATGCCTCACGGCCCGCTTTGGAACCGCGTCAACATGACGGGTCAGGTCGTCCTGGCGGCTGCCTTCCTGATCTTCTTTGGCCGGGTCCTCTCCTGGAGCCTTCCCAACTCCGGCTTCGGCCGCGCCGCGCAGAAGTTCTCCGACGGCCTCCTCTCGGGATGGCATCCGCTGGGGCTCGAGCTGAACTACTACCACCTCGTCGACATTTTTCTCGCCGGGATCGTCGGCGTCGGCTTCTATTTCTGGTTCTCGGGCCGCGTCTGGTGCCGTTTCGCCTGTCCGCTCGCGGCGCTCATGCACATCTACGCGCGCTTCTCGAAGTTCCGAATCTTCGCCGAGAAATCCAAGTGCATCTCGTGCAACGTCTGCACGTCGGTCTGCCACCAGGGCATCGACATCATGAACTTCGCCAACAAGGGGATTCCCATGGAGGACCCCGAGTGCGTGCGCTGCTCGGCGTGCGTCCAGTCCTGCCCGACCGGCGTGCTCGCCTTCGGGCGCTACGACGGCACGGGGAGTCTTCCGATCCTCGACCGGCTCCCCGCCTCCCCTGTCCGGATGCGCGAGGCCGGCAAAGGCGGAGGCGTGCCGGTGGGCGGCTATCCGGGAATGCCCGGCGAGACCGTGGAGATGTGACCCTCTCTCACCACGCCCGGTAGTCGGACCCGTCCAGCGACGGTCCCGGCGCGCCGCTCTTCACGTCCACGACGCGAGATCGTGTGCAGCCGGCGGAGCGGATTTCGATCCAGGAAGCTCGCGACCCGGTCACCGGATCGGCGGGCAGCTTGCGCAGATAGCCTCGTTGCACGAGCTCGCCCAAAGAGTTGGGATACCGTCGGTAATCGTCGTGGTACATCGCGATGGTCTTGCGAATGCCCGCGAGCCTTCCCCGCAACGCCTTTTCCTGAGCACGGCGGCGGCCCGGGACGCAACACCAGATGCCGACGGCGAGGACGAGAACCATTCCCGTCACGATCCCGATCGACAGCGCGTCCCGAACCGCCGCCACGCCTCTTTCTACGAACCGCGGCGGGCGTGCGTCGCGGCTGCCGGGAGAGCGAGCGTTTTTCGGGGCGCGACCCCCTCACGAGAAAGAAGGGGACTACTCGGGCTCGGTGCCTCGCCGCGCCGGCCGATTCCCGTTGTCCATGTCGGACACGATCAACCAGCGCCCATCGCTCCCTTTTCGCAGAGTCAACGTGAACTTTCCGATGTCGGGCTGGCCTTCCTGCCGCGAAAAGCCTCCGATGATGTAACCGACGGGCCCCTCCGTCGCGAACGCGAAGGCGCGAAGAGCAAGCGGACCGCCCGGACCCTTGTAGTAGCGCTGGATCGCGGCGCGCCCGCGAAGCGGCGGAGCGCCATTGGACAGCACGAAACCATCCTCGGCGAAGAGCCGCGCGAGCGCCCCTCCGTCTCCGGCTCGCCAGCCCGCTTCGTAATCGGTCAGGACGCGCGCGAGCTCCGGCGGAAGCGGGACGCTCGGCAGGGGCGCCGAGGGCGCCTCGGCAGGCTGTCGGGCGGCCGCGAGGGACGCCACCGCGAGCAGCAAGCTCGAGGCAATCCCTGCTCGCATGTCAGTCCTCCGGATCCGAATCGGCGCCGTCCGAATCACCCCGCCGTCGTCGGATCGATCGTGGTCCGGATTCGTGAAATCCGGTTTGCGGGAAAACCGCCCTGCTCGGCGTGCTTCCGGACCAGCTCTTCGCTCGATGCGATGTAGATACAGTAGATTTTGTCATCCGTCACGAAGCTCTCGAGCCACTGGATGTCCGAGCCGAGACTCTTCAATACATTGCAGGATTTCTGGGAGATCCCCTTCAGCTCTTCGGGGCTCAGTTTCCCGGCTCCCGGAATCTCCCGCTCGATGACGTACTTCGGCATCTCGTCCTCCTCTTACCGGGATCGGTTTCCCGCAGGGTCCAATCTGATCACAAAGAACCCGCAAAGCCGTCCGAACCCGCCGAACTCAACGAGGCGAAGAATCACGGGTTGACGACCGGCGCGCCGATCGCTTGCCGGATCCGAGCGATCTGGCGCAGATGAACGAGATCATGACCCGCGTAGGTTCGAATCATGAAGCTCAGCGGTTCGTCCCCTCGCTCCGAGTGCCGCATCACGCGCTCCATGTCCTGGGGCGTCGCCCGCCGGAGCAGCCGCACAGTGGCTTGCCGAAGCGTCGAGAACTCGTTCAGCGCGCTGGCGATGTCGCTGTCCTGATACGCGAGCCGCTGCGCCCACAGGTCCTGGTCGTAGCCGGGAAGCTCGGGCCCGTCGTGGGCGAGAACCATCCGAAAGCGGAATGCGCCGATCAGATCGGAGTCGGCCAGGTGCTGCACGACCTGGCGGACAGACCATTTCCCCGGCCTTTCGGGAATCGCGTCCTGCTGGCGCGTCAGACCCGCCACGGCCGCACGCAGCGCGGCGGGGGTTTCGGCGAGAACGTCCAGGGGGTCTCTCGAGCCCAGGGCGTCCAGCAGCGACGCGACGTAGGCCGCGGCTTGCGTGACGGGGTCCGGTGATGAGTTCGCGGGCGTTTCGCGCATGGCGTCTCCTGGACGGATCGAGCCGGCCGACGATATCAAGCGCCCGACCGCTCGAGAATCTGGGCGATGTGATGCTTCAAATGCGCGACGTAGTCCCGCATGAAGTACTCGAGCGTCGTCGCCTCGCTCTCCGGCACCGGGCGCCAGGCCAGCTCGTGGAGGTTGTGGCGCGTTCGCCGCTTCTCGCGGACCGACCTCGGAATCGCCTCGATCACGCGCGCGAGATGAACGTTGAATGAATGCCAGAGTCGGAGGAGCTCCGACCAGGGAGCTTCCTGATAGCGCTGCGTGGCCACCCAGGCCTCCTGCTCGTAGCCGGGAAACACCAGGTCGTCCGTGAACTGCGCCCGGACGAATCGCTGATGGTTGTTGGACGCCGAGTCGATCAGGTGGCCGACCTCCTGTTTCACCGACCACTTCCCCGGGGCTGGAGCGCGCGACGCCTCCTCCTCGGTGAGACGGGAGAGGCGCGGCTCAGAGGCCGCGAGCGCCTCCCGCAGCTCCGCTTCGACGGAAGTCGTTCCAGAATCGCTTCCCGCCATTTCTCCCTCCCTTGCTCACGCACCCGCGTGCCCGGATGCGCGCGATCACTGCTGGTCCCTCGGCCCGGAGGCCTTCGGCGGATAACGATAATGCCCCGTTATCTCGTATTGAAAGAGCACGTCTTCCACCTTCGCGCCCTCCCCGACGTTGTGGACCATCAGACGGGACGCTCCTTGGGCTCGGTCCGAAACGATCCCGATGTGCGGGACGCCCGAGGGGAGCCGCCACGTGACGACGTCGCCCGGCGCGAAGTCATCCGGAGACCTCGTCACCGGAAGGACGACGCCGTGGCGCCGAAAGAAGGTCACGAGGTTCGGAACGCGGCGGTGATCGATGTTCGAATCGGGTCTGCGCAGGCCCCAGAGTCGCGGATAGGCGTCAAACGCGCGCGACATGTCCTCGTGGACGAGCGCCTGCAGGTCGACACCCGCGTGCCGGTACGCGCGGATGACGACATCGGTGCATGCGCCGCTCTCGATGGGCACATCCCCGCCCGGATACGGGATCACTCGGTAGGCGCCGTCGTACGTTTCCGTCTTCCCCACCTGAAGATACGCCCCCTCCAGGAGGAGACGAACCGGGTCGGAGGCCCCGGGGTGCGCGTCGAGCGCCGAAACACCGAGAAAAAACAGAAGGACGAAGCGTTTCATGCGCCGCGCCGTCCGTCTGGCCCGAATAACTGAACCTCAGAGGCGTCCTCGCCCAGCCGAACCATGCGCTCGAACCGAAGGCCGAGCTTCTCGAGAAGCCGGACCGAAGGCTCGTTGCCGCGCGAGGTCACCGCAACGATCCGCTTGTGGCCGAGGACCCTCATCCCGTAGTCCATCACCGCGGACGCCGCCTCATAGGCATAGCCTTGTCCCCAGAACCTCGGCAGGTTCGCAAACCCGATGTCGACGTCCTCCAGAGAGTCGCGCTTCAACAAGCCGCAGATGCCGATGGGGACATGGTCGGGCTTCAACTCCGTCAGATAAAGGCCGAATCCGACGCGCGCATACATCTCGATCGGTCCGTTGCGGATGTAGTTTCTCGCGTCCTCCATCGTTCGCACTCCCCGGTCGCCGATGAAATGCAGCCACGAGGGCTCGTTGACGAGCTCGAGAATGAACGGCGCGTCGTCCGCCGTCATCCAACGCAGAATCAGCCGGTCTGTTTCGAGGACCTTCAAATCGGAGTCCGTTGTCCCGGATGGCGCTCGCCGCGCAGTGCCTCGCCTGCCCGCAGGATCGTTTCGCTGTCGTCGACGGGGCGGCGCAAACCGAGAGTGGACGCGCGGGAGAGGTCGATGACCCGGTCGAGGTCGAGGTCATTGCCGCACCGGTAGGCGATCTTCGCCCCTTTCCCGGCGCCGGTCCGGTCAGACATACCCCGCCTCGGCCAGCGCCTTCTCGATGCGGTCGAGATGTTCCTTCCGGTGCGAGCCGCGATCCAGATTGGGCGCGTCGGGGCGGGCCAGCGCCGCCTCGACGACCTCGTCCGATAACCGGAGCAGCAACGCATCGACTTCCTCGGCTGCCTGCACGGCGGCCGCCCCGGCGCGCTCCGGCGGGATCATTTCGAGAAAGGTCTGCGTCGTCTCGTTGAACAGGTTGGTGTCGTACGTGGCGCTGCACATGTCGCCCGCGGCCCAGCGGCGCATCAGGCAAAACCTCAGGCGGTCCCAGAACGCGACGTGCGCCAGCGCTCCCGCGACCGTCCAGCCGTTGGGAAGTGGCACGGTCAGCATCGCCCTGTCCAGACGTTGGACTAACTGTCGCAGGCGATCTGTCTGCGTCCGATTGCTCTGGGCGAATGCGGGTGAGACGGGCATCCCGAGCCTCCTCTCTGCCTGACGTCGGGGACCGCCGACGACGTGCCGCGGGCGGGCGAATCGTCAGGGAGTTTCGGCGAGCGTGTAATCGAACTCGTAGGAATGTTTTCCGTCCGCGATCTGGATCACCATCTTTCCCGAGAGTCCCGTGAGCTGGCCGGTGCCGGAATCCGGCACGACCGTAATCGTCAACTGCGGGGCGCCGCGCGTCATCGTGCCGCTGTGCTGGAGCGCGAAGGAGCCAGTGCGCCCGTTCAGGGTTCCCGTGACTCGTTCCATCGCGACGTAGCCGGCCGAGCCCTTGACGCCCGTGCCGGCGGTCAGCATCTCTCCTTTGCTCCAAGCTTCGAGGTCGCCGTGAAACTGTTTCTCGATCGACATCCGGCCGAGCGCCGGGCTTTCGCTTTTCTCGTCCGCCGCCTGCGGCGTCAATTTCACATCGAAGGTTCCCTGTGCGCGACCCCCCATCGAAGCCACCTTTCGACCCGCACTCGGGGTTCGGGACGGAGTTTGTGAATACGCCGGCAAGCCGGTCCCGACGGTGAGAAGGAGTCCTGCAAGGACAGCGATTCCGGCGCGAGATCTGTGCTTCATTCCGGCTCGTGTGATGCTAGCACCGTCGTTTGCGGCTGAGCCGCGCGCGGCTGGACCAGGAATCCTGCCGGCGGTGCCGATCAGACCGCGGTTCCCTCTGCATCTCCGTTGGTCATCCGCTACGTAAAGACTGACCGGCTAACGCCCCACCTCCTTGCCGGTGGTGACATCAAAGGCGACACTCTCTCGCCGAGACGACCAGGTTGCCGGCGGCGTTGAAGCCGATGTAGCTCCCCCAGCGATAGTGAGAGGACGTGCGCTGGAGCTTCCTGAGATCCTTGACCAGGCCGGAAACAGGAATCGCGCGAATGCGGGAACCGTCTCGCCAGAAGGTGAGAAGAGGCTCATCCGGTGAGTAGTCGAGCGGCAGGAGAGCGCCGTCGTAGCCCGTCACAGCATGCCGGCCGTCATCGGCCAGGAAAATGACGCGGTACCAGCCCGGCATGGACCAGAGAGGTTGGCGAGAGCCATCGGGACGAACGCGGTACGCATGTGTGCCGGTCTTGGGATCCGTGAGCAGGCAGAAGATCTTGGAGTTCGAGCACATGGTGACCAGGGACGGGGCGCGCAGAGGCGCATCCGCGAAGCCGATCACCGAGCAGAGGCCGAGAAGAAGAAATGCGGAAAAAGGACGGCCGATTCTACGAGCCCCCGGCGGCTTGCCGGTCACCAGAAACGGCCCATTCATACTTTCCCTCTGCCGTAGTCTAACGGCTTCCAGTTCACAC
>JBKPDV010000222.1:0-29257 GCA_046728075.1 Acidobacteriota bacterium
CGATTCGGCAGATCAACGAGGGATCTGCTCGAGGATCGATGTGATGAGACGCTGGACCGTGAGAGCGCGGGCACTGAGGACACGTCCTGAGGTGATAAGAAAGGTAGGGCGATATGGACAAGAAGAAGACCGGGAAGAAGACCAGAAAGTCGGCCAAGTCGGTGAGAGACCTTCCCGCGAAAACGCTCAACGCCAAGAGAGCTAAGGGTATCAAGGGAGGGGCATGGGACCTTGTCCAGAATAAGAAGTCCGGCTAATCCAGCGTCTGCTCAGGAGTTTCCGCACAGCCAAGCCTCTCCACATCTCGCGCTCGACTGTTGACGGAAAGCTGTCGTCGTTCTTTATCGCCACACGGCGAGTATGACTGTCATGAGGAGTAACTTGATTAGCCAATCGCCGGCGTGAATGGCGGCAAGCTTCCCTGGTCTGTTATCCCACAGGACCGAGCCCGCAAGAATCATGGCGGGAAACCCAATCCACAGCCAGAACCCCAGTTGAGCCGCAGCCTTCCAGTCGGCGACCCCGAGAAGCACCACGAAGCGAGCGAGCACATAGGCGACGATCAGGCCACGAACGAGCTCGACCGGCTTTTTCCACGCCGGCGATTTCTTCATATCGGCCGATGCGGCAGGGTCGTTGCGGAGCAGCTTCATCCGCTCTTTGCCGAACAAGATGTACCAAACCGAGCTCGCTACAAATGCTGCCACCGCCGCCACGACGACCGCCCAAATATTGATTCCAGGCATGAATCAGCCTCCTTTGTTGGAGGTCAGATGGCTTGCTTCCCGGACCTCATGCGACTCCGCGGTTCTCGAGACCTTGTAACACCATCCTTGGTACGCGAGGAAGGCAACCATTAGCACCACGGTCGTGGCGACGCCCGGCCACAGTGCGAAACCGGGCTGTTCGCCGGCGCGGGCATAGCCCACGACCAGCGCAACGGCGGCGCCCGCGACAATGCTGTTGAGTAAGGAGACGATGCTTGCGGCAGTGGTCAGAAACCCAACGACCGGTCCGAGCCAGTGCGGAGGATTCGCCTCCGGCCACCGCCCTGTCTCGGCCGAGAAGTACACGGCCGCCTCGGGCGTCAGCGAGCGGTAGTAGGCGCGGAGGCGGGCGATTCCGACAAGGCATCTTTGGTACTCGAGCATCGTGTCGATGAGCCGCATGATCGTAAAGAGGCCCAGAAGGAACACGCCGGAGAGGAGAGTCACGGCGAAGGGCAGGAACAGCTCCCGGGACCGCGAGGCGAATCCCATCGCGACGAGAGAGCTCGAGAGCGAAAAAACATAGAGAGAGGACCGAGACGCCGCTTCGGTCACCGTCGCGCTCGCCGCCGTCTGAAGCACGAAGTGCTCTGTCACCAGCGCGGACATGAACGCCGATTGTCGGTCCCTTTCATCCATAGCTGTACTCCGCGTTCGGTCTGGCCTCCCCGTCGCTCGGACGTGTCAGAAGATTATGGGGTTATTCCACGAACGGCTGGTGACCACGACCCGAAATACCATTTCGAAAGACTGACCCCCAGCCCTTCCAATGACCCCGGCTGCCCTCCTAAAAGACTAGCCGCAAGGGCTCTGGGTCAGGTTAGCGAGCCGGGGATCCTATTTGTAACAATGTGTGCCGCCAGGCCACGAAGAGAAGACTGATTGATCTAACGCTCCTCATCAACGTCGGTCGCTCGCTCGAGCTCCTTCGTCTTCAGAGAAGGTCGGTCTTATGTACTAAGTAGCCGTGCGCCGGCCAGAAACATCCCACGAGGCTCGCGCTTCGCGTTCACGGGATAGCCGTCCAGCTGGCGACGCGGTCGGCGAGATATGGGAAGAACGGGTTGTAGGTGACGCGAAGAAACTGGTCCGGGGAGACCGTCAGGACGCCGCGTTCGCCCCGAGGGGCGATGATCCCGAGAGGGATCGCGGCAATTCCCGCTTCCGGGTCGCCTCCGTAGAGGGGGTCCCGCGTCGAAAAAGGAATGGCGACGTGCGAGAGGGAATAGACCTGAAGGGGCCAGCTCGCACTGAGCGGGGTTTCGGAGACAGGGGCGTTGCCCGGCGGATAGGTGCGCGCGACCACCTCGCGGGTGCCGGGCGCGCGGTTGGCGACGATCGTCACCGCATAGCGGCGGGATCTCGGGGCCGTCAGCTCGGCGAGCAGCCGGCTCGCCCCCGGCTGGAAGAAAGCGTTCGCGTGGCCCCCGCGATTCAGATCGAAGAGAACGAGCTCGCTTCCGTTTGACGGAAGAGCGTCGTAGAGCTTGTTGACCACGGCCGCCGTCACGACGGTGGCATCGGAGATCGACTGGAACGTCAGGATGCGCGGCAGCGCGCCGAGCCGCCCGTTCGAGGTGTCACGAGCGAGCTGATCCTGGAGCGCCCCGGTCAGACGCGAGGTCTGCACGCCGGCGTTGACGGGAAACGAGTTGTACTTGAACGGGTTGTATTCGGGCAGGACGTCGAGCCACCGCGTCTTCTCGAAGTACGGAAAGACCGCGAGCTTCCCGAGGAATTTCGCGAGTGAGGCCGCGGGCGTCACGCCGATCATCGGCGACATCAGGACGATCGCGTCTGAGCGCGGCAGCGGCGCGCCGTCGGCGACGTCGAGCGCGTACTTGACCGAGAGCGCGCCTCCGTTGGAGTAACCGACGAGAACGAACGGACGGCCCGGTCCCGCCCGACGAGCGACGTGCCGGGCGGCCATCCGGACGGCCGCCATCCAGTCCTCCCAGACCACGCGCGTCAAGGCGCCCGGCACCGTTCCGTGTCCCGGCAGGCGCAGCGCGAGCGCGTAATAGCCGCGGTCGCGGAGGAGCTCCGCGACGGACCGCATGCTGTACGGCGAATCGGTCAGCCCGTGCAGGAGGAGCGCGCCCCCGCGGATCGTCTCGGGAACGAGCTCAAAAGAGCGATTCCAGTCGCGGGAGAAGCGGCGCGGGGACAGGAGACCGTCGGGGTCGTAGCGGTTCGTCGCGGACCGGTCCTCGGGGGCGAGCGATCGCTCGATGTGCGTCTCGACTTCGCGGAAGACGGCATCTTCGCGCTTCAAGTAGTCGTCGAGGGTGAAGGAGTCGGTCAGGTCGCGCGCGGTCAGCTCCGACGGCGGCGCGAAGCGATGCCACGGCTTCAACCCCGGCGGACGCCGCGCGTCCCACGCTCGGACGGCGACGATCGTGGCGAGGATGGCGAGGATGAGGATGGCGAAGCGCCGCAGCCCGCGGCCGAGCCGCCGCCAGACAGACGACGAAGAAGGCATCGCGGCATCATACGGCGGAGGGAAGAGATCGGGGTTTTCGGTATGGGGTTATTTGGTGAGTCGTGACGAGGGTGATCGGTGTCAGTCTTGCCATCTTGCTATCTGCAAGGAAGAGCGGGAAGTCTTGGGACTACTCTTCCGGTGTCGATTGCGAATCGGCTGCCTCCGCCGAAAGCCCAGAAGCCGTGGCCTGCGATTTCTTCTTCGATGGCTTCCGGCAGATTGAAGTCCGCGCTGTCTACCGACCGCACGAATCTCCACTGTTCGCCTGGGGGAAGCAGGGAGACTGATCTGCCGGCTGAGAGGAAGCCGTAGCTTGGGATGTTGTCCCTTTCGGAGACGTAAATGTCGACTTTCATTCTGCCCATCCTCCTTGGAGACCTTGCGGCTAGTAGCCCGCCAAACGCTACCCATCAGGTGTCGAGCGCGCATCAGTTTGGTGTGAAGCTTTTGCGAAGGATCACCGCACGACGGGACAGGATCGGGGGGTCCTGCTGTGAAGTCAGCGAATCAGGACTGACCTCAAAGCGCGATAGGCGATAGGATGCTCCGCAACCCTGCGGAAAAAACGCAGCTCGAAGACCGAAACCGGAGGACACATGAAGAACCGGGCACTCCTCTCCCTGACCTTGCTGGTCCTGACCACCGCCGCGGCCGTCGCTCAGCAGACGCCGCCGGCACAGCCGGCCGGCAGCGGCCCCGCGTCGTCCCCTCGCACGGATCTCTATGCGGTCTACATCGTCAAGGCCGCGCCGGGGAAGGCGACCGAGCTGCTCAACGCTATTAAGGCGCCTTCCGCGGACACCCCGATGCCGACCCATGCCCTGATCCTCCGGCACGTGGACGGCGACGACTGGGATTACGCCGTCATCCAGCACCTGGGAGCCAAGTTCACGCTCGACGCGTCCAGCCCGATCGGCGCGGGTGTGGAGCGCGAGCTGCGCGCGTGGCATTACGACACGTACGCGCAGGGACCGTCCTGGGCGGAGTTCTCCAAGGCGATGGGGATCGGCCAGCCACAGGCAGGCGCCGCGCCCGCCGGTTCGGACGTGTACGTCGTCTCCGACTACCGCGGGGCCGCCGGCCATCGCGCGCAGCTCGAGGAAACTCTGAAGAAGGTTGCGGCCAGCAGCCTCCGGCCCGCGGACACGGTCCTCCTGCAGCACCGCGACGGCTCCGCGTGGGACTACCTCTACCTCACGCGCTACAACGGCTTCAAGGACTACGCCTTTCAGCAGGAGGATCCGGAGGCGGCCGCGCGCGTCAAACGCGTGGGACTGACATCGGACCCCGGCCTGGCGCTGCGCGAGCACATGGCCTCTCATCACGACACGATCGCCGTGCGCGTCCCCGTCCAATCGGGGAAGTAAGGGGCCGACTCAGCGAGAGCGCGAGGGAGGACTGGGGGAGGACGGGGTCAGGTCTATATTTTTTGATATCGATATCAGATCTGACATAGGGCCGAATCTCTGATACTCGATGCCGATCTCCGCGACGTTCGCTCTCGCCGTTTGTCCTGCGCAGTAGCGAGTTCGTACTCGCCCGCTTTGCAACAAGAGGAAACTGAGAGAGACTCGGGCGGTGGCGGCGGGGACGCAGTGACAACGCGCGCGGAGTTGCTGACGCGCGCCGCCCGGCACGCGGAGCGGTATCTCGACACGATCCACGAACGGCCTGCGGGCGCGATGGTCTCGGGGGACGCGCTCCGCGGTCTCCTTCGACGTCCTCTCGCGGAGGAGGGAGAGGACAACGGCCAGATCGTCGATGATCTTGCGCAGGCGGGGCAAGTCGGCACCACGGCCTCGCAGGGTCCGCGCTACTTCGGGTTCGTGACGGGCGGCAGCCTGCCTATCGCGACGGCGGCCGACTGGCTGGTCTCGGCATGGGACCAGAACGCCCAGATGTACGTCATGTCGCCGCTCGCCGCAGTCGCCGAGGAAATCGCCGCGGAGCGGCTGAAGGACCTGCTGGGACTGCCGGCGACCTGGAGCGTGGGCTTCGTGACCGGCGCTCAGATGGCGAGCTTCACCGCTCTCGTCACCGCAAGGCACCAGGTGTTGCGCGACGTTGGCTGGGACGTCGAGCGCGACGGCCTGTTCGGCGCGCCATCCGTCGACGTCGTCGTGAGCGATGCGGCGCACCGCACGATCTTTACCGCCCTTCGGATGCTCGGCTTAGGAGCCGAACGACTCCGACGGGTCGAAACCGACGGGCAGGGGAGGATGCGCGCCGATCGCCTGGAGGAGGCGCTGCAGGGAGGATCTGGCCCGTGCATCGTGTGCGCCCAGGTCGGAAACGTCAACACCGGAAGCGCCGATCCGCTCGCGGCCATCGTTCCGATTGCCCGTCGGCGAGGCGCGTGGGTCCATGTCGACGGAGCCTTCGGCCTGTGGGCCGCGGCCAGCCCGGATCTGCGCCATCTCGTGGCGGGGATCGAATGCGTCGATTCCATCGCGACCGATGGCCACAAGTGGCTCAACGTGCCCTACGACTCCGGCATCGTGTTCACCGCGCATCCGGAGGCGCACGAGCGCGCTTTGACGATGCCGGCGCACTACATCCAGAGAACTCCCGGCGAGCGGGATCCACGCGCCTTCACGCCCGACGAGTCCCGCCGCGCCCGCGGCGTGCCGATCTATGCGGCGCTGCGGGCGCTCGGCCGGCGCGGCGTGCGCGAGCTCGTGGAGCGCTGCTGCAGCCATGCCCGCCGGATAGCCGATGCGCTGCGACGGCACCCGCAAGTGCGCGTGCTGAACGAGGTCATGATGAACCAGGTGCTCGTGGGAATCGTCCCGCCGGCCGGCGATCCCCGCGACCAGGATGCGTTCACGCAGGATCTCGTTGCGCGCATCCAGGCCGACGGCACTTGCTGGCTGGGCACGACCCAATGGCAGGGGAGGGGCGCGGTACGGATCTCGATCTGCAACTGGTCGACGACGGAGGAGGACATCGATCGATCGGCGGCGGCGATCCTCGCCGCGCTCGACCGCGCGAGCTCGAATGCCTGACGCCGCCGCTCCGCCCGAACCGCCGACCGAGGTGTGACCGGCTCCCAGTTCGTCTACGAACGTCGCTGAAAGCGCGCGCCGGCTCCGGCGACCGCCGTCCAGACCGCGACGGGAGTGGTCACATTGCTTTTCACCCGAAGTGGCTATTGCGAGATATGAGCCGACGAACCCAGACTCTCCGGCTTGATGAACTTCTGCGCTTCAAGACGGCGGGAGGACGTAACGTCAGACACGTACAACCGCAGAGCCGTTGATACAAGGGCAATCCTGCGTTGAAAGGAGGAGACGTTCAATGAAGCTTTACCCTCATCTCAACTTCGGCGGAAACTGCGAAGAGGCATTCCGCTTCTATGAGAAGCACCTCGGTGGAAAGATTACGGCGATGATGAAACAGAGTCAGCTGCCGGTTGAGTACAAAGTTGCGCCTGGCTCGGAGAATGCCGTCGTTCACGCGCGCATGAATATCGCGGGAGTGGAGCTGATCGGCAACGACGTACCGCCGGAACATTTCAAGCCGATACGCAGCTGCTATCTGTTCCTCTCCGTCGACTCCTCGGAAGCTGCGGACAAGATTTACGCAGTTCTTGCAGAGGGCGGTGAAATAGGCATGCCAATCGCTGAGACGTTCTTCGCCTCTCGTTTTGCCCAGCTGCGTGACAGGTTCGGAACGCTCTGGACAATCATTCATCAGCGGCCGACATAACTGCGCGGCTCGCGTCGCATCAGCGGTTCCCCCAGGCGGACGCGTTCAAGACGCGAAACAAGCCTTCGGCGTATCGGGTCAAGCGCGACGATTCCGCGCGCAGCTGCGCGCGCCCGCGCGCGGTCAGCTGGTAGAACTTGGCGCGCCGGTTGTTATCGGAGAGGCCCCAATGGCTTTCGAGCCACCCTTTGTCCTCGAGACGGTGCAGCGCGAGATAAAGCGCGCGATCTTCGACGGCGAGAGTGTCGCGGGACGTTTCCTTGATCCAGCCGGCGACGCCATATCCGTGGCGGGGTCCCCAGGTGAGCGCTTTCAGGATCAACGCATCGAGCGTTCCGTGCAGCAGGTCCTCGGATTCCCTGGCCATCACGCCTCCCCGGACTTACTCCGGGAAAGCTAGCACCGCGCGGGAGCGCTGTCAACGTCGTGGGTTGCGGGTCGCTCCGGTGGAGAGTCGCCGGTCGATTCGGACCATCCGCTCGCAGCGTGCGCGAACCTTGAAGAGCGATTCTCGTAACAAGAAGTGGGACGGTATGCGATCGCTTTTCACTTTCTTCGCGGTCGTTTACGTCGTCAGCTGGAGCCTTTTCGCCGCAGGGGCGGCCATCGCGGCCCGGGCCGGTCCGGCCACTTCCGGGCTCCTGTTCGTGAGCGGCGCCGTGACTTTCCTTGGCGTCATCACGCCATCGTTCGTGGCGCTTGCGCTTACAGCTCGAGGGCAGGGACGCGCGGGAGCGCTGGCGCTGCTCCGCCGGACAGTCCAGGGATCCGTCGGCGCGCGATGGTACGCCTTCGCGATCGGCTACTTCGCGGCGATCAAACTTTCCGCGGCGCTGCTCCATCGCCTCGCGACAGGTGCCTGGCCTCGGTTTGGCCAGACCCCGTTGATCGTCATGGCGGGCGCCATCCTCCTCTCGACGCCGGTACAGGCGGGGGAGGAGATCGGATGGCGCGGATACGCGCTTCCACGCCTGGCGCATCTCGGGCTCGGGGGCGCCAGCGTCGTGCTCGGCGTCCTCTGGGCCTGCTGGCATTTGCCCTTCTTCTTCATTCGGGGCACGGACACGCTCGGTCAGTCGTTCCCCGTGTATCTGATTCAAGTCACGGCGATCTCCGTTGCGATGGCCTGGCTCTACTGGCGCACCCAGGGAAGTTTGTTGCTCGTGATGCTGTTT
Source organism: Acidobacteriota bacterium (assembly GCA_046728075.1). Classification (GTDB taxonomy): domain Bacteria; phylum Acidobacteriota; class Thermoanaerobaculia; order UBA5066; family Gp7-AA6; genus JBKPDV01. The sequence goes on from JBKPDV010000222.1 coordinate 8,136, forward strand.
CACGCCGCCATCAACAACACCAAGGACATCGTGCCGTCGGCAGTGCCAGGCGCCACGAATCCCCTTGCCCTGAGCCCCTCGCTCGTCGCCTGGCTCACCCTGGCGCTCCTCTGGATCTGCGCGGCGTATTTCCTGGCCCGGATGCGGGGGGTACAACTCAAAGGGCCCGGAGAGACATCGAACGACAGGCCCTTGCCGGCCGCGGCGTCAGGCTGATCAACGGACTTTGAATCAGACGTCGCCTCGCATCGGACCCCAACCCTTTGCGGCTACAGATCTGGCACTGCGAACCACACCGACTGGCATCGATCCTGTAGAGGATAGGGAATCAATTCGGCAGATCAACGAGGGATCTGCTCGAGGATCGATGTCGCTAGACGCTGGGCCGTGAGAGCGCGGGCACTGAAAACGTGGTGAGGCGATAAGAAAGGCAGGGCGATATGGACAAGAAGAAAAGCACAAAGTCCAGGACAGCCAAATCGGTGAAAGACCTTCCCGTTAAAGCGGTCAACCGCCGGAGCGCTAAGGGCGTCAAGGGAGGGAGCGAGATTTCGATATCGAAATCCACCGACAAGAGCACTGCAAATCTTTACAAGGCTAATTAGCTACTAGACTCTGGGGACCGGTCGTTCCATATGAGCGACCTGACCCAACCGAAGGGTTGGTCCCTCGCCGGGAAGGCCGCGGTCGTCGACGCGCTAGAATCGCAGGGCCGGGAAGACGTGCAGGATGTTTGAGCTCGAGCGTTTCATCGCGGACTGCCGTGCGGCTCTGAAGGAATCCGTTCCTCAATTAGCGATCAAGGAGCTTGTCGATCGCGCCGTGTCGCGGCCGGCTGACGTGGAGGCGGCACTCGGGACGCCGCAATGGGCGGAGATCGCAACGCTGTATCGCTCACCCGAGCTGACGATCCTGAACATCATCTGGGCGCCAGGCATGTACCTTTACCCCCACGACCACCGCATGTGGGCAGCCATCGGACTGTACGGCGGCAGAGAGGACAACGTTTTCTACCGTCGCACTCCGGAGGGACTGAAACCCTCCGGCGGAAAAGACCTGGAATCTGCCGACACGATTCTTCTCGGCAAAGACACCATCCATTCCGTCACAAACCCGCTCCGCACGTTCACGGGCGCATTAGATGTGTATGGTGGGGACTTCTTCGCTGTGCCCCGGAGCGAGTGGGATCCGGAGACTCTCGAAGAGCGTCCTTACGACGTGGAGAAAGCGAAGCGGGTCTTCCTGGAGGCGAATGAGCGACTCGGCGCCCAAGCGGAGGGCGGCCGGCCATCAGCGCTGCGCAAGCCCAGTCCGCGCAAACGAGGTAAATCCGACCGTTAGCTATCCCTCCTCGGAAAGCGGGTCGGTGAATTTCGGAGGCTGACCGTGGCTAGCGACATCTTCCTCAAAGTGGACGGCATCAAAGGCGAATCGACCGATGTCAATCACAAGGACGAGATCGAAGTGCTTTCATGGTCCTGGGGTGTAAGGCAGACGCTCGGGTCATCCGCCGGCAGCGGGGCCAGCAGCGGAAAACCCGACACACGCGAGCTCGTCGTCGGCAAGCTGGTCGACAAGGCTTCTCCCGACCTTTTCAGATCCTGCCTCACTGGCAAGCACATCAAGGACGTGGAGCTGGCACAGCGGCGGGCCGGCGCGGGGAATACCAACTTCCTGACGATAACGCTGAAGGACGCCATCATTTCCAGCGTAGATGATTTCAGTGGCCTCGAGGCAGCGAGGCCGACCGAAAGCATTTTGATCGCCTTCGCGAAGGTGATCTACGCGTACATACCGCAAAAGCCAAACGGGCAACCGGATACACCTATCGTGCTGAAGTGGGACGTCAAGGCCAATAAGGAATTTTGAAGGTCCCCGCCCACGGGCTGCGGCGGCCCGCATTGGGGCAGTGAACGAGATGGGGTCGAGAGCGATAATTCGAGCAAAGGAGCGCCTGCCGATGGGTCTCGCTATCGACACAGACAAAATCACGGAGGTGATGCTCCCAGACGGGTGGCATACCGTTGCGAAAGGGTCCTTTAGCCTGGACGCCTACGAGTACGTAAAGGGCGGAAAGACGCTCTTTCGCGCCGGTCAGGAAGGGCTCGTGCTCCCCGCCACCGGGTTCGTCTTCACAAACGCCAGTGGCGAAACCATCTGCGGACCGATCTCTTCCGTTCGAGCGGTCAAGGTCTCGAAGGCCGGATGATCGGTCTGGGTTGGCCTATGGGGTCCGTTCCATCTTTGAAAGCCGACCGCCACGCCGGCGAGTCGACTACGCTCTGAGTGCGCGCCGACCGCAGTCGCGGCCCAGCGGGGGGCGCGGGCCGGCTGGCGTTCGGATCGATGTTTTGAGATAGGCTGGAGAAAACTCTCGAAGGAGAAATCATGCGCATTCGTCACTCGCGGCCCTGGATCGCCCTCGCTCTTCTCGTCGCTTTCACCGGTGTTGCGTTGTCGGATGATCCGAAGCCCGCAGCCAAGCCCGCCGCCAAGGGGTCCGTCGTGCAGACCAAGGAGTCGCAAGCAGCCATGACACCGGGCAAGGCGCTCGATACCTTGAAGGAAGGAAACAAGCGGTTCCGCGCTGGAACATCGATCCAGAAGGACCTCCCCGCGAAGGTGAAGGCATCGGCCGCCGGGCAGTATCCCTTCGCCGTGGTCCTGGGCTGCATGGACTCGCGCGTCCCGGCGGAGGCGGTCTTCGATCAGTCCATCGGAGATCTCTTCAACATCCGCGTGGCTGGAAATGTGGTGAACGCCGACAACCTGGGCTCCCTCGAATATGCGACGAAAGTCATCGGAGTCAAGCTCATCGTCGTCCTCGGTCACACCAGTTGCGGCGCAATCAAGGGCGCAATCGACAATGTCAAGCTCGGCAACCTGACCGAGCTGGTCGCCAAGATCGAGCCGGCGGTCGCGGCTTCCGGGTCGGGAACCAGCAAGGACCACGCCTACGTGGACAAGGTGGGTGATCACAACGTGCACCTGGCCATGAAAGAAATCCGCGAGAAGAGCCCCGTCATAAAGGAGATGCTCGACTCCGGCGCCGTCGGCATGGTTGGAGGAATGTACGATCTCGAGACCGGGGCGGTTACTTTCTTCGCGGACTAACTCAGGGAGCGGCCGTGCGCGGGACGGCGCGCACGGTCCCGATTCGCCACCGGTCCAGCCATTTCGGTCCGACGCGCATCAGCGCTGAGTTGGCAAGGATGGATATCAGAGAAGCCGCCAGTGTGGCGTTGTACACGGCGTCTTCGACCAATCCCGCCTGCCGTCCCACCTGAACCAGGACGTACGAGAACTCGCCGATCTGGGTGAGGCCCATCCCGACGAGCAGGGACGTCCGGAGCGGGTAGCGGAAGAGCAGGACGACAGCCGTCCACACGATCATCTTCCCGACGACGACGAGGGCGACGATCACGCCCAGGAGAAGGGGATTCGAGAGGAGCGCCCGAGGGTTGATGAGGGCGCCGACTGTCACGAAGAAGAGAGCCACGAATGCGTCGCGCATCGGTGAGAGGCGAGTCAGCATTTCGTGCGCGTGCTCGGATCCGCTCACGATCATTCCCGCGAGGAAGGCGCCGAGCGCGAGAGAGAGCCCGAGCGCCTGGCTCAAGGCCGCGACGGCAAACCCCAGGGCTAGCGCTACGAGGAGGTAGAGCTCGTCGTTCTTCATCCGCGCAACCCATTCGAGAAGCAAGGGCACGAGCTTGGCCGCGGCAAACACGACCGGCACGAGAAGGAGAAGAGCCTTTCCGACCGCAAGGGTGACCTGGACGAGCTTGAGGCCGTCGAACGAACCGGCGAAGGGAAGGAGGATTGTCAGTATCACCACGGCAAGGTCCTCGATCAGGGTGATCCCGATCATCAGCCGGCCCTGCTCGAAGTGAAGCTGGCCGCGATCGACGAGGAGGCGCGACAGAACCATTGTGCTCGCCACGGAGACCACGGCCCCGACCACGATGCCCTGGGCAACGCTCCATCCCATCCACCGTCCGATTCCGACGCCGAGCGCGATGGACAGAAGAATGCCGAGCGGACCGCCGACGATCGCAACCCATTTGACCTTGAGGAGCTCCGCCAGCGAGAACTCCATTCCGATCGAGTACATCAACAGGATCACGCCGACTTCGGCGAGCAGCTCCAGCGCGTGGACCTCGGAAAGCGTGGGACCTGGAGTAAAGGGACCAACCAGAATGCCGGCCAGGACATATCCGAGGATCAGCGGCTGATGCAACCGCCTCGCCACGAATCCGCCGGCGACCGCCGCGAGGAACACATACGCCAAATCGCGATAAAGCGCGGAGGCCGCGACCACCGCGAGATCGTAGCATCGCACTCATCTACCATTTCAATTGCGCCGACCGCCTTCCGGAACCCTTCTGGAAATACACGATTTCGGCAATTCATCGGGACCGACGCCACGGAGCCGTCGTTGATGGTCGGAGGAAGGATGGTCGACGACTCTTTCGGTCTGGTCAGACGGCGCGGCCGCTGAGGAATTTGGAACAGGACTGGATGAACCCGGTTGAACACGGTCCTCCTTTGCGAAACGGCTGCCTTGGTGTTCTGGCGGCGAATCCGCCCGTGCGATAGACTCGCCCCTCCCGGGGAGGTCGCCATGGGGTCGATCAGCAGGCGGTGGTCGTGGTTCCGTTCCCCACGACCAACCCCGCACCCGCCTCCACGGGCTTCACCACGAGCGATCCCGTATACCCCTACGAATTCGCGTTGGCGCGATCTCGTTGATTTTGCGCACGGTCTGAAACTCATTCCCAAGGAGGTACTGATGAGATCCTTACTGCGACGGAGCGTGGTTCGCAGAGTCTTGCCCCTCGTTTGCGTGCTTGCTGCTTCGCCGGGCGTGGTGGAGGCGCAGTTTTGGCCGCAGTGGGCACTGGATCCACAACACACCGGCCAGGTCAATGTCGTTGGTCAGCCCCTGAACCGCGAGTTGGCCGACATCGTCTATGACTCGTTGGTGCCGCAGGAAATGGCGGCCAGCGGAAACGAGCTTGTGACCCACTATCAGGTTCCTCTCATCGACGGCGCGAACGTATTCATGGAATTCAAGTCGGGCAGTTACAACAAGAATCGATACGACGCGCAGACTTGGGGTGAGAACGGGTTTCAGTGGACCAACGGCCAGCTGACTCAAATCTGGAGCTTCACGAGCGACTGGAAGGCCGTCGGATCGCTGGCCGATTTTTGGGAGCCGGTCTTCCACGGCGTCCTGGCGAACGGCTATATCTACGTTCCGGGCGCCGGCGGAACGATCTTCAAGCTGCGTAAGACGGATGGCGGTGTCGTCTCCCGGATCAATCCGTTCGGTTCGCTCGATCCATCGATCTTCGTGGCCGGCGTGCTAACCGTCGACAGCGCCGGCAACATCTACTACAACGCGATCCAGCAACATAATCCTGGCAACGTCAGCTTCTATCAACACGACATCGACGACTCCTGGCTGGTGAAGGTCACTCCCCAGGATTCGACGGCCAAGGTGAGCTATTCGGTCCTCACCGCCGCCACGGCGACCGGAAGTCAGGCGGCGCCGCAGCCGACAGACCAGTGTCTCGGGATCTTCAGTGTCAAACAGCTTCCCTTTCCGCCGAGCCCCGACGCCGTCCCGCCATCTGTTCCGTGCGGGCATATGCGCCCCGGCCTGAACGCGGCGCCCGCCGTCGCGCCGAACGGCACGATTTATACGGTTACTCGAAACCTCGCCGATGTGACGGGACGCTATTCGGGCATGGCGGCGGTCAATTCGGATCTCACTCCGAAATGGTGGACTTCGTTCCGGGATCGGTTGAACGACGCCTGCAACAACGACACGGGCACTTTTCCCGGGGCCTTACTGCCCGCCAATGGGACCCCCGGCGGCTGCCGCCTCGGAACGACGCCCGGTGTGGACCCGGCACAAAACACCAAACCCGGAGCTCGTGTCCTGGACGACGCCTCGTCTTCTCCGACTGTTGCTCCAGACGGGAGCATTCTGTATGGCTCCTACACTCGGTACGATTTCGCTCGCGGACACCTTCTGAAATTCAGCGCCAGTGGCCAGTTCCAGGGCGCTTACAGCTTCGGGTGGGACACGACGCCGGCGATCTACACGCACAGCGGCACCTACTCGATCGTCATCAAGGACAACGAGTACGGCGGTGGACCGGGCTTCGGTTCCTACTGCAACGTGGACAGCCTTTGCCCGCCTCGGCAGAACGGGCCGTTCTTCATGACTCAGCTCGACTCGAACCTGCACGTCGAATGGAAGTTTCAGAACACGAACAACCAGGCGTGCACTCGGAATCCCGACGGAAGCATCACCTGCGTTCCGAACAGCTCCGGTAACCAATGGCCAAACGTCGGCTTCGAATGGTGCATCAACGCGCCGGTGATCGATGCGAATGGAGTGGTCTACGCCAATAGCGAAGACGGCAATCTCTACGCCATCAACCAGGGTGGCTCGCTGAAGGCGAACATCTTCCTCCAGCTGGCGCTGGGCGCCGCCTACACACCGCTTGCGATCGGACCTGATGGAAAGATCTACACTGAGAACGCAGGCCATTTGATAGTCGTGGGCCAGTAAGAAACGACCGGAGTAAAGAAGACCCGGGATCAGGTCTGTGAACATATGAGTCGGCTCGCAGATTCACAGACCTGATCCCCCTGGCCCCTCGCGCACAGGACTGGCCCAATCAGGCGACCGGCGCGCGGCACGGCGCCGTCGCTCTCCGGGGACCCAGCTACGAGCCTCGCTTGAATGCGCCCGGGACCAGTCAACCCGGTCGAAACCAGGATTCCGATTCTTGGATCAGGCGAAGCCCGGGAAAAAATCGGTCTTGATCCGGCTCTTTGGAATGCCGATCTTTCTCAAGACTTCCTGGAAGCCAACGACAAGCGAGCGCGGGCCTGACAGATAGAACGTCCTCTCGCGGTAGTCCGGAACCACTCTGGCGATCATCTCCGCATCCACTCGCCCAGTCCGGCCCTGCCAATCCGGCGGAATATTGTTCGCGTCCGTGAGCGTGTAGACAGTTCTGATTCCCAATTCCTTGCGGGCGTCCTCGAGAACGTCCGCGTACACGATTTCCGGCGCGGTTCTGTTTGAATAGAAAACCGTGATGGGGCGCCTTTCTCTACGATCCAGAAGATATCGGATCATGCTTCTGAACGGCGTGATGCCGATACCGCCAGCCATGAAGACGAGCTTCTCCTGCTGGTTCGCCGGCAACACGAATTCACCGGCAAGCTGGGAAGCCACGATTTCATTTCCCGGCCTCATCGCGAGAAGCGATCTTTTGAAACTGCTCGCACCGGGGTAGACCTTCACACCAATCCGCACCTCGCGCTCGTCGGCGGAGGAGGCAATCGTGAAGTACCGCCTGTTGCCACGATTATCAGGATGAGCATGCTCCAGGGTCCATTCCAGGTACTGCCCGGGTCGAAACCTCAATCGCCTGTCGCTTGCAAACCGAAAGTCGTATATGTCCGGGGCGAGCTGCGCCCTGGCCTTGAGCCTCAGCAAATATCGAGCCTTCGGGCTCACGAGATATGAGAATACGTTTCCCGCGAGAAGCGCGAGCTCCGGGGTCAAATAGACCTGGCCGAAATGCAGAAACGGCGCGAAGAGAAATCCCACGATTGCGCCGTACGCAACCCGGAGCGGTCTCGCGGGGGGTGTCGTGAGCGGCTCCGTTAGCATCGCGAACGCAAAGAAAAGAATCGGCGTCTCGGCAAGTAATTGGCTCGCGGCAGGAGCGAGGCTTGCGCCTTTCGCGAGCCCGGCTCCAACGATCACCGTGGACGCGGCTGCAAAGAAACTCAATATTAAATCGAACCGGGCTATCTTTCTTGCCAAGAGGAGTCCGCCGAGGAGCACAAAGGGCATCATCGCAATCGTCCCCACCCACCAGCTTGCCGCCTGACCCAACGTGAATGCGGTGAGCGCCACCGCTACCGCCGCAGGGTTGAAAATGTGCTTTCGGCGGAACGCCAGGATGTATTTCGACGCCATGGCGAACACGCCGGCCAGGACTACGGGCGCAGCGGCGGCAGGCCAATGTCCCGAAGCCGAACGCGGTGTCATGATCAAAGCCAGAATAAACGCGGTGATGTAGAGGGACTCGGTGTTGGCGGGAACCCCAAATAGCTTCGCGAGAGCACTGTTTGCGATCCAGCAGACGAATACCAGGACCGAGACTGAAAACAGAAGATCCACCGGCCGGAACGGGAGAACCCCGAAGAAAGACAGCGCTGCCGCAGTCACCACGAGGAAGATGAGGTAGTAAAGAACGAGACGATACATCGTGACGCGGTTCAGCACGTTGTCGATGAGAGTGATCATGAGCTCAGGATTTGTGCTGAACCGCGCGTCAGGTTCGCTGCGCCTATCTGATCGATGAATCGTGCGGAGCCGAGGGCCGGTAGCCCTTCGCTATCCGTGGGCCATTGACTTCCGCCCGGCGAAGCGCTCAGCCGCTAATTGCATGTGGCGAGTGTTCAGGTCTGCCGTGGCCCGCGCGCGTAAGCGGTTGCCGCGAACCGCATCCAGAGACCACGGTCCCGAGCCCACGATGCCCAGGAAGAGGACGCTCATCATTTGAGCGTACTCGGAACGCACCTCATGCAAAACGGCCCAGATCCCCACCGTTGGGGGGGCCGGAGGAAGGGGCAGCGGAGACGTCCCCAGATATAACGTGATCTTCGTCGAGGCTATCGCGACGAGCATCTCGATCACGAACGGGATCGCGATGAGGCGCGTCAGGAAACCGGCGATCAAGAGGATTCCCCCCAGGATCTCCAGCCCGCCGACGAACACTGCGGTGGCGTGAGGAGTGGGAATACCAATCTTGGTGAAGCGGCCCACCCCCTGATTCTTGTAGACAAACTTGAGAATTCCCTCCCACAGGAACACGCCGCCAGCCATCAACCGAATCACGATTGCCGCCTTGGGCGCGGAGACGGGAGGATTGAGAATCCAGGCAACGAGTCTTTTCATGACCAGTCCTTTCTAAGCGGCAAAATTCAGCTGCCGCAGGGCTAATACACCGGGCATTTCGTTTCAGATGGTTTTCGAACGGCTCGGCGTGTGGTGCGGGAAGTCGGAGGACTCGGAGGTCGAACGGGATCCGAGTGCATCTTCGTCTCGGATGACCGGTGTTGGCGGTGTCGCCTCACCACCGTTGAACGAATTCTTGAATCCTCGGATACCTTCACCCAATCCTTTCCCCAGCTCCGGGAGCTTTTTCGGCCCGAAAACGAGCAGAGCGATCCCAAGGATCACGAGTAAATGCATCGGCTGTAAGAGACCTTCAAACATGGTGAATGAACTCCATTCGGTTCGCGACGTAGCTGACCAGCGCGCAGGCGAAGTCCTGGTACTCCTCTGCGGTTAGACCGAGGAGGGGATTCGCGCGAGCAAAGCTATTTCTCAAGACGCACCAACCCGGCCTCTTCGCACACCTCGACGAGCCGGCGGCTCCACCAGCGCGCGCCGTGTTCCGACGCCTTGCTGATTTCGACGTCGACTCGTTCGCGATAGCGACCGAGTGCCTTCAAGGATCCGACCTCGTTCAACTTGACCGGACGAGCCGTATCGGGCTTCTCCGTCATTTCAAGCCTCCTCAAGTACTGAAAGCGGGGGACGTCCCGCGTTCAGTAAGGAGTTCACCGGCGGGTGAGGAACGGATTTCGCCGGTCTACAGAATTAATCTCGTCTTGAGAACCGCGGGATTGCCGACACCCGAGTCACCGGCGCCGCCGACGTTTGGGGGGGGCGGAGCCTCTCCTCCCCGGCCTACAGTCTCGGCTACTGGAAGTATCCGTTCAGGTCCAAGATGAAGTCGACGGAATTGCCACCGGACATGCCGCACAACACGTCCAGTCTTCCGGAAGATCCCAGGGGAATGATCGCGTTGTTTGCTCGTGTCTGCCCGGCTCGGAAATTGATGACCGAGGCCAGCGGAGGCGTCGATCCCGACGGATAGAGCGTCAGATACCCGGCGATCGTCGGTCGGGTTATGGTGATGTTTCCCGAGATTGCCGTGGCCGTCGTCGGGATGCCGCAGTGGTTGGCGATCTCGAAGGTTCGCGCCGCTCCGCCGGCGAGAGCGGGACCTCCGAGCGGGCCGATGGCATTGCGCGTATCGAGCACGCGGCAGGGTGCGATGCTGAAGAAAGACGCGGACGGCGTCGTGGAAGCGCCGGGATTGATCCGGCCGACGTTGTAACCGTTGGCAAACCAGATCGCGCCGTCCGGACCGGCGACGATGCCCCGGGGAATGCTCCCAAACGGAATCGGAAACTCGGTGACCTGGCCGGTCGGCGTGATGCGGCCGACCCACGCGTCCACGTAATCGCTGTACGTCACCCACAGGTTGCCATCCACCGCGGCGGCGATGTCATGAACGTCGATACCGGAGGGCACTTGAAACTCCGCGTACGCGCCGCCCGTCGTGAGCCGGCCGATCTTCAAGCCACTCCCGTACTGGAACCAGAGATTCCCGTCGGGCCCGGTGACGATTTTGTGAGGGCAGAGCCCGGAGCCCGGATTGGGAATGGGGAAGTTCTGGTACTGCCCGCCGGGCAGCACGCGCGTTCAAGTTGGGCTGCTGGAGTAGCAACCGGCCAGCCACAGAGCGCCGTCGGAGCCCAGGGTGATCCCGTACGCCAGATTGTTGACGATGAACTCCGTGAAGCTTCCGCTCGTCGTCATCTGCCCGACGACGTTGACGAGACTCTCAGTCACCCACATGGCGCCATCCGGGCCAGCGGCGATGCCTTCGAAAGACCTGCCGCTGCCATTCAGAAACTCAGTGGCGACGCCGGAGGGCGTGACGCGCCCGATCTTGTCCGGGCTCTTTCGGACATACCAGACGTTGCCATCCGGGCCCGGCGCGATGTCCCGCAACAAACCGGGATCGGCCAGAGGGTAGTTGGTGAACGTCCCGGAGGGCGTCATCTTGGCGAGCCCGTCCGGGTTCAGGGACTCGCCTCCATTGGTCAGGAACCAGAGATTGCCGTCCGGGCCAGCCGTGATGTCGGTCACCGCGACGTCGGAAACCGGGATCGGGAAATACTGGAAAGAGAGCGAGCCCGAGGTCACCAGGTACCTGTAGGCGTTCGCCAGGCTGCCGACTTGAGAATCCGGATTCGTCACAGAAACGGTCACGAGTCCGGCGGAATGGGTTGGCGGTTTGGCCGTGAGCGAGGTCGAGTTGACGACCGTGACGGATGCTGCGGGAACGCCTCCGAAGGTGACTGTCGCCCCTGCCGCAAAACCCGTCCCGCTGACGATGACGATGTTGTTGCCCGCGGCCGGTCCAAAGGCAGGCACGAGGCGCGAGACGGCGGGCGCCTGACAGAGTGCAGAGAGAGGAATGAGCAGGAAGGCGCCCGCTGTCGCCAGAGCCCATCCCGGATGCCAATGCCGACGGGGGATATGCGATGAACCGAATCTGTTCACGCTCGCCTCCCGGCTCGGGCGGCTTGCTCCCGAGGCGAAGCCTCCTGGGCCCCCTGGCGGATTATGTCCCACCGCCCGATGCGCGTGAACGAGGAAAAAGGGATCAAAGCCAGACACGATTGTCTCTTGCAGCCTTATCCGCGCCGCAATTCCTCTCTCTCTCTTTCCTTCTCGCGGTCCTCGCCTCGGCCTTCCCGCGAGGTCTCATTGTTCCAGCTGTCGGAATCGAGGCGCGACCTTTCGGAGGTGTGATTTGGAGAGATCGATTGCGTTGCTCGTTTACCTGACAGGTGGTCGACCGACGCCGATCGGGTGAATTGGATGAGATTGGGTCAGTCTCTCATCAGAGCAATCCGACCGCGCGCGATGCCAGGAGCGCCACGACAAGCAACGAGATCAACGCTTGCAGCATCGATAGAACCTTTGCCCACCTGGAAAGGACGGGTGTGTCGGTGGGGGAGAACGCGGTGCTCGTGTTGAAGGCGAGGAAGACGTAGTCGACGAACCTGGGAGACCACCTCTCGGCGTGCTCGATTGGAGCGCCCTGCATCATCTGAGGGAAAAAGAACGCCCCCGACTTGTGTCTGGAGCGCTTGGCCCGCTCGTGTGGGCCGCCGGCATCCAGTCTCCAGTACCAGAGCGCGAAGACGAGGATGTTGGTCACCCACAGCGCTGCGGCGGAGCGCAGGAGAATCGCCGGAGGCTCGCTCTTGGACGCCAGGGATCGGATGAGAAGGACGAGCGAGCCGACCAATGCCAGCGTCACGAGGATGCTGATGACGTACCCGAGGATCGTGTCGAGCCGATGGCGGCCCGCGTAGTGCGCCACGATGGCCGGAACCGCCGATGCCGCGACGAGCACGAGCAGAAGCCAGGACGGTCCGACCGACAGGGAATCCGGCAGCGCCAGGTAGATTCCGCCGAGCCCGATCACCGTGATCAGCACGGGCCAGCGCGTTTCGGTGGTCTCCGACCTGGTCGCCATGACGCAAGCTTATTCAAGAGTTGGAGTGGGAGAGGTGAGTATCGGGGTCAGTCGTGCTTTGCGGAATGGGAAAGGAGTTCCTCGCCGCGATGGATATGGCGGCGAGGACGCTTCCCCAGACGAGGCGGGCTGAGCGCGGTGATCAGTCGGACTCGCCGCCCTGGAAGACCGAGAGGTTGATGGACTGTCCCATCAGGAGATAGCCGTACGGATTCGGATGGATATGGTCGCCAAACTCCAGGATCGGATTCATGATGTCTGGATTCGTCGAGTCCTTCATGACCTGGTCGAAATCCAGCACACGGTCGAAATGCGCCCCGTGACGGATCCAGTCGTTCACCTGGTTCCGGTACGCGGTCATCTGGGGAGTCCAGGTCGCGTTGGATCGCGGGATGATGGTCGCCCCCACGATCTTCAGCTTCTGCGCCTTCACGCGTTGAATGATGTTCGTCATTCCGGCGATCAACTGGTCCCCTGTGACGAGCCCGCTCGCGAGATCGTTGGTGCCCTCGAAGAAGACGACGTGGTCGATCCCGGATCGCGAAAGGACATCGCGGTCGAGCCGTTCCACTGCGGCGGGACTGCCCTGAGTTGCGGTGACGGTCACCCGGTTGCCTCCGATGCCCTCGTTGACGAACGCCTTGTCAGGGCCGCCGTTCGAGCCGAGGAGCAGGCGGAGGAAGGCGATGTCATGCCAGCGATCGTGGCCGTCTGTTGTGGTGGCCGTGCCGTCGGTGATCGAGTCGCCGAGAAAAACGACGGCGCCGTCGACTTCCGAGAAGACGTCGATCGTCGAGACCCAGTACATCTCGACCGTCGTGCCGGTGAAAGCCGTCGACGCCTCGTCCGCCGTATGATCTCCGGCCCCCGCGGCGGTCAGGTACGACGTCGTTCGCGCGTTGTTGTGGCGGCTGATCTGTCCTGTCTCCGTCCCAGGCAGATACAAACTGACGGCGACGTCTTCCCACGCGCGAGCGACGAAAGACACCGCGTCACTGTAGACGCCCGCTCCCGCGGGGATCGTCACCGAGGACGACCCGCTGAACGTCAGGGGGCGGACTGTTCCCGGCACGAGCTGCGCGCCGTTGTTGCGATAGGCGATCGAAGCCGCGCCGATCGTCAGCGGAACCGTGCCGAACGTGTTGTCCAGCCGCACTCGCACGGATTCGCCCGCGGCCGTCGGACGCGCGATCATTCGAACGGTCTCGTTTGCCACGACTGTGGTGGCGGGCGCCAGGCCCTGGATCGAAAAGCCCCACGCCGCGACCCAGTGGGCCTTACTCGCCTCGGAGCTTCGAGCGACCCCGAGTCCGAGGGCCGCGATCAACGCGATCGCGATCAAGATGCATGCGGGCGCGCTCTTCTTCAGTCGATTCATGATTGACCTCCACCTTGTTGGGATTTTCGGGTGGTGATGGGCCGTCCCGTTTCAGTGCGGCCGTCACCCACTACACTCGCTCGTCGAGCTCGCCACCTCCCTTCTTCACCCGCCGAGCCATCTGTATGGATCGTTTCGGTCCCGACGGTATTGGTCCGGGCCGAGAGCGCCGGCCCGCAACCTGAGGGCTCCGCCGGTGTTTCCAGTAAGCCTGGATTTCCGATCTGGACCCCTTTCGCCGCAATGACGGGCGAGAGGTTCAGCTTCGGGCATGACGACGCTAAGAGTGCAAGCTGCGGGCCGTGGTTTGGAAGTTTGGGAACCGAGGGCTGACTTCGGGAACGTTCGAGGCGAGTGTCGAAATCAGGATTTCTGGACAGACCCCATCATTCCACTCTTTACCGTTCCTCCTGAGTGCCGCGCGGCCACGGTCCGAAATGCCGGACCGCCAGAGCGATGGGCAATCCCACGCACGTCATGTGAACGAGAAGAGGCAGCGGCCACAGGGCCGGTAGCGGTCGCTTGACGTAATTCGAAAGATAGAGCGACCGCAATGCGGCCGTTAAGGGAATGACTCCGCGATACATGACGAAGAGCCACACCACGCCGAAGAGGAGGCCGGCCGGGACGGCCCATTCGACCATCACCGGAAAGCGACGGCTGAGCCAATAGAAAACCGCAGTGGCGGTGAAGGCCACGCCGAAGTGCATCGCGAGACCCAGCGCCGCCGTAGCGGCTCCGCCCTGAAAGGTCACCGGTCCCAGCAGAGCCCCGGCGATGCCCTGAAGCATGCGGATCGGCGAACCTTTGTTCGCGAGCGAGATGATGACGGCGGAGGTGATGTCGAGCACACCGCAGATCAAGCCTCCCCACAATATCGCCCGCCCCGCGCTCCGCGGAGCGTGCGTTTCAGCAACGCTGGAGCCGTTCGATTGAGTCATCCGTCTCTCACACTTCAAACGTTACGGGATGGCAAGGCGGCGGATCAGGTCCTGGAAGCGCGGGTCGGATCGAGAGTCGTCGAAAGAGCCGTCGACTTTGAGGTAGACGAGCAGGCCGCCGCGGCCTTCGTAGCCTTTCTGAAGCCAGGCGAGAGACTCCTCGCGATCCCAGCCGGAATACGCCGCTGCGAAGTCATACTCTGAAATGAAGCGGCGCCTGGAAAGGTCCAGCATCTGCCGCAGCACTTTCCGCGCTTCGTCCTTGTTGCCCATGACTCCGTAGGCACGCGCGAGAGCGGCCCTCGGCAGCATCTCGTTTGGAGACGATTCGCTCGACCGTTTGGCTGCGGCGATCGCGTCTTCGAAACGGGAGACCTTCTGATAGGCGAAGCTGGCCCAGGTGCAGTGGCCGGCGACGGTCGGGTCCGTTTCGAGGATCTTCCGATAAAGATCGATCGACTGATCGTACCGGCGAGCGTAGTAGAGGAGCCGGGCTCGTACGCATCCGGAGCTCGTGCTGACGGGGTCGAACTCCAGGGCCCGCGACGCCTCGGCCAGAGATTCGTCCGCCTTTCCCTGAGCGCTCAAGAAGAGGCCGTTCATCTGGTGAATCAGCGCGGAGCCGGGATTCAGCTCCGAGGCGCGGCGGAACTCGGCGCGCGCTCCCTGCCAGTCGAACTCGTAGAAGAGCTTGACCTGGGCGAGCGAGGAATGGCCCTCGCCGAGGCTCCCGTCGAGCTGCAACGCGCGCTCGATCGCGGCTTTGGCCTTGGGCATCGCTTCGCGCGGAGGCAGAAGGCGGCCGGCCAGCTGGATGTAGGTGTCGGCGAGGCCGGCATATGCGAGGGCGTAGTTCGGGTCCTTGTCGATCGCGCGATTGAAGTACTCGACCGCCTGCGTCAGCGATTCCGGAGTGACTCGAGAAAACGCGACCCGTCCCTGGAGATATGCCTGATACGCCTCCGGATCGACCGCGCGTCCGCCGGCCAGCTGCGAGCTCTCCTCCGGCGCGACCTGGATGCGAATCTCACGCGCGATCGCGCTGGCGACCTCGCCCTGCAGGACCAGAACGTCGCGGAGGTCGCGCTCGTAGGTCTCCGCCCACATCTGCCTGTCGGAGGCGACCTGAATGAGCCGCGTGTTGATGCGCACACGGTCGTTCGAGCGAAGGACCGAGCCCTCCACGACGGCATCGACGTTGAGCTCTTTTCCGATCTCCGGAAGAGACTTCTTCGCGCCTTTGTAGCGCATCGCCGACGTGCGGGAAATCACGCGGAGCGCCGAGATCTTCGAGAGCTTGGCGATCAGCTCGTCGGTCATTCCGTCGGCGAAATAGTCCTGCGCGGAGTCGCGGGAGAGGTTTTCCAGCGGCAGAACGACGAGCGACTTGATCTCCGCTGCGGCTGCCGGCTCGGCAGGTGGGCGAGCGCGCGGTCCCGCGACCTTCCAGAGAGCAAACGCGACGGCCACGAGCGCCACGCCTGCCGCCGCGGCGAGGACCGCCGGCCGTCTGAGCCAGGAGCTCGTCCGAGCGGGCGTTCTCTGAATGGAGCCGCTGGAAGAGAGGCTTCCGGGCGGCAGTGCGCCTGTGATTTCGGACGTGATCATCGGCGACCCGCCGCTCAAGTCCCGGAGGAGCCGCCGCAGGTCCACGAACATGTCTCGGGCGGATTGATAGCGCTCGTCGCGGTCTTTTTCGAGCGCCTTGAGAATGATGTCCTGCAGCTTTTCGGGCAGGCCGGGATTGATCTGCCGGGGAGGCACGGGCGCACGCTCGAGGATGCCGCTCAAGATCACGGCCGGCGTCTCGCCGCGAAACGGAAGATCGCCGACGGCCATCTGATAAAGGACCGTGCCGAAAGAGAAGAGGTCGGTACGCGCGTCGAGCTCCAGGCCGCGGGCCTGCTCCGGCGACATGAATGCAACGGTGCCCACCGGGGCGCCCGGCGTCGTGAGGTGAGGCATGGTGGTCTGCGTGTCCGCCGGGACGACGAGGGAGCCGGCGGGCGGCTGCAGGAACTTGGCGAGGCCGAAATCCATGATCTTGGCGCGGCCGGAGGCGGTCACGAAGATGTTGGCCGACTTGATGTCGCGGTGAATGACACTCCGGCCGTGCGCCGCGTCCAACCCATCGGCGATCTGAATGGCGAGCGGGAGGAGCCGCTCGAGCGGGAGTGGACCCTGCTTCAGCAGCTCCTCGAGAGTCGAGCCCTCGAGAAACTCCATGGCGATGAAGTGGTACCCTCCGTCCTCGCCGACGTCATGGACCGTGCAGATGTTCGGGTGGTTCAGGAGGGAAGCCGCGCGCGCCTCACGCTGGAATCGCTCGACGGCCTCGGGTACCAGACGATTCTCCGCGACGAACTTCAGAGCGACGTGGCGCCCGAGCCGGATATCCTCGGCCTCGTAGACCACGCCCATTCCGCCCTGACCGAGCATCTTGAGGACGCGATAGTGGGAAAACGTCTTGTCTAGCACTCTGGCAATGCGCTGTCTGTGATTTGAATCCGCTGTGGAGCGGGCTCTCTCGAGGGGAACGGCACGATTGGCGCGAGCATGTTAACACTCGCCCGCGAACCGCGGCGACGAGCAGAGGAGGTTGAGGATGTCGAGCGATTCACGATCCGGAGATTTTGCGTCTTCGGTGACTCCGACGAGCCACCCGCAGGTGGCCAGGTTCTCCATCACGGCCCCCGCGGACTCTACAGTCGAGGTCGAGTTCGGCACGGATACGAGCTACGGATGGTCCACCGTGCCCGTGCCGGCGCCTCCTGGCGGCGGTCCGGTGTCGATCCTCGTGGCGGGCATGAAGGCGAGCACCACGTACCACATGCGGGCGCGGATCCAGTTCCCGAACGGGAAGTGGCTCACGACCCCGGATCAGACCTTCGCGACGGGCGCCCTGCCCTCGGGCATCCTTCCGACGATCACCGCCTCGACCACCGCCGGGCAGACGCCGAGCCCGGGCGTCGAGCTCGTGAACGTGATCGACCCGATCGGCATCTCGGTCGTGACGGACTTCGAGGCGAACATCCTCTGGTACTACAACAACGCCGCCGACAAGAGCTGGGAGGGGTATGCGTTCCCGATCAAGCAGCTGAAGAACGGAAACCTGCTCGCGAGCATCACCAACTTGTATTCGGCCAGCGTGCCGCAGACGATCCCATACAACAGCGTCCTGCGCGAGATCGACCTGACCGGCAATCCGATCCGCGAGCTGTACCTGGCGGACCTGAACACCGCGCTCTCGAAGATGAAGACCCCGCAGGGTTCCGTCGTCCAGGCGCTCTGCTACAGCCACGACGTGCTGCCGCTCTGGAACGGACACACGATCCTTCTTGTCCAGCAGCAGAAGAGCGTCTGGTTGACGGATCCGCCCGGCCCCGGACAGTTCACGATCCTGGGCGACGCTCTGGTCGACCTCGATCCGAACTTCAACCCCGTCTGGGTGTGGTCCGTCTTCGACAATCTCGATCCGAACCGGCACCCCTACGAGTTCGACGCTGCCGACGGCTACGACTGGACGCACTGCAACTGTGTCCAGATCGGGCCGGACGGCAACCTCGTCCTGTCTTCACGCCACCAGAACTGGGTGATGAAGATCGACTACGAGGGGGGCAGCGGAGGCGGGGCGATCCTCTGGAAGCTCGGCTATCAGGGCGATTTCACGCTCGTGGGGAGCCAGACGGCCGACACCGACTGGTTCTTCGCCCAACACTACCCGTTGCTGCTCGAGGCGAAGGGCAACCAGATCACACGGCTGTCCGTCTTCGACAACGGCAACGACCGCTGTTTCGCCCTTCCCGGAGGCTGCGGCGCGACGAGCCCGGCGCCGCCGCCGCCGTTTAGCCGCGGCGCGATCCTGACGATCGACGAAACCGCGATGCAGGCGAGCATCGTCTGGCAGTATCCCTTGAACCAGTATTCCTTCTGGGGTGGAAACGTCGTGCCGCTCATCAACGGCGACATCGAAGTCTGCGCCTCCGAGCCCGTACCGATCGGTTCGCCTCCGCCCTCGTCCGACGCGCCGTCCCAGGTCGTGGAGCTGACCAACGGCCCGAATCCTCAAGTCGTCTGGCGGATGACGGTCACCTCGGGAGGCGCCTACCGCGCGTATCGCATCCCGAGCCTCTATCCCGGTGTGATCTGGAAGGGTGAATAGATCCCACCGATGCCGTGCTCACCAGGGCTCTTGCGCGTTCGTGACGGGAGTGACTAGGCCGGCGGCGGAGGCAAGTGGGACAGTTTTTCGGGATTCGTGACGATGTAGATTGACTGGATACGTCCGTCCCTCGCCTCGACGGTAAACACCGACTGTGGCCGTCCGTCCAGATAGCTCACGATGCCCGGCTCGCCGTTGATCTCCACAATCTGCTGAAGAACGTTCATGGACGCGAGCCTTCTCAACCCATAAACGCTCACCCGGGCCACGTTGTCCGCGCCGTGGATCGGAAGCGCGAGGGCGGCCGCTTTGCCTCCACCATCCGTGTGCATCACGACGTCGCTCGCGAGCAGCGCGATCAGACCCTCCATGTCGCCGTTTCCGGCCGCGTGGTGGAAGCGCTCGAGGAGCTCGGTTCGCTCCCGGGCGGATGCGCTGAAGCGCCGCCGCTCCAACCGGACATGCCGTCGAGCCCTGTGCAAGAGCTGCCGGCAATTGTCTTCGGTCAGGCCGAGCATTGCGGCGATCTCCGCGTGCTTGTAATCGAAGACCTCGCTCAGGAGAAACACGGCTCGCTCGACCGGTGTCAGGCGCTCCAGCAATAAGAGGACCGCCATCGAAACGGACTCGTCGACTTCCGCAATTCGGGAGACGTCGCTTCCCGGCTCGGTCACGAGCGGCTCGGGCAGCCACTCGCCCACGTATGTCTCGCGCCGCGCACGGGCAGATCCGAGTTGGTTGATGCAAACACGGCTCACGAGCGTGACCAGGAAAGCCTTGGGCGACCGAATGTCGTCCCGCGACGCACGCTGCCATCGGAGGAACGCGTCCTGGAGGGCGTCCTCGGCATCGGCCACGCTTCCCAGCATGCGGTACGCGATGGAGAAGAGGAGAATGCGATGCTGTTCGAACACGGCCAGGCGGTTTTCCTCTCGGCCGCTCACCAACGGCGTCGCCGAGGATTCGTCAGATTCGGTGGTCATCGCTCGCTTACGCGGACTGTCTTACCGGCGCCGCCGCCAGTGGCTCTCCGCCATGGTTGGACCGGCGCTCGGCGGGCTGCGGCTCGCTCCCGGAACGAGTCCTCTTCTGGAAACCGACATACGAAACGATCAATGCCGTCAGAAAGAACAAGGGATCGACCACGAAGAGAGCGGGGTCGCCGACCGAGAAATGCGCGATGCTGGCGGATGCGAGCGTAATGGCGAAGCCGGCGTAGGCAAATTCCTTCACTTTGATCGGGACGGTAGGGATCAGCAGCGCCAGGACACCCAGCGCCTTGGCGATCGTCAGCTCGATGCGGAAATAGTCCGGGTAGCCCAGATGCTTGAATGCTCCTTTCATCGGGCCCAACGGTACCTTCAGGTTGAAGTTGATGGCGCTGAACACCATGACGGCGCACACCGCTCCCGTGGCGAGCCAATAAATCACTCTCTCTCGTTTCGTCAGCCTCTGAGTCATGAGGTCCTCCGATTCTGGTTGAGCCCGCCGGCCCGGCTCGCGATTTCGAGCTGCCCCGGCCTCGAAACGTTAGACCGGACAGGTCGTTGGAATGTGACGTCTTCCCCCGTTCATGCCAGCCTTTCAGGCCTGGAGCGCACTCCCGCTTCAGGCCCTCTCAACGACATATGGGCTATTTGCCCCGATGGTTGCCGCTCAGGAGCGCCCAGACAGCACGTCTTACTGGACGGAGAACGACCGGTCGCTGCCCGGGAGCGGATTCCGGGGCGGCAGCCTCAGACGCGGACAAAGCTATCGACCGATACCAACGTGTAATTGCCTCACCGTCTCGCGTGGGCTCTGATCCGGTTCGTATACGAATCCGATCTGTCGAACAGCGGACGGATTCGAGTACGCGCAACGGATCCCGAAGGACCCTCGCATGACCCAATTACGCAGAAACACCGATTCATTCCAGCCGGGCTTGTGATCTCCCGAAGGGGGGTGATCACGAGCGCGTTCCTTGTCGGCTCCGTCGCCAGGAAGCCGGGCGTTACGGGATGAACGCGATCCGGCGCTCCTGTATCAGGGGTCATGACGCCTCTCGGTAGTCTCCAATTGATTTCCGCGCTGCAATACCGACACCCATTTCGAAATCCGGCTCGCCGACGAGCGGAGTCACACGCAGTGGGGCTGGCTGGTTCGTCTCGGAGCATCTCTTGGACGTGCCGCTCGTCAAGGCGGACTGATTC
>JBKPDV010000223.1:0-21511 GCA_046728075.1 Acidobacteriota bacterium
GCCCGGCATAGACAATGAAAAGCAGGCTTGCCGTAGCCGGGGCAAGTCGGTTGACGCGAAACTGGAGCACCATCGCCAAGATAAAGGGGGCGAGCCAGAATCCCCAGAAGAGCAATTGGTTTGTCGCGATGACTCGATTGAAGTCCGAAGCGGCGACGGCCAGCGCCGTACAGGCAGAAATTCCGAGCCCCAAGCTCATCCAGCCGTAAACCTTCCGGAGGAACGCCGTCACGCGCTCGGCGGTCGCGACCGTGGTCGTCGCGAACGCAGACTGCGGCGTCATCGAAAAGCGATCCATCTCAGACCGGTCCATTTTTTCCGCTCCTTGTGAGCGCACACGCGCCCGTTATGGAAACGCTTTTGGGGAGCCTTCGATTCCCCTTATGGACTACCGACTACCGACTATCGACTACCGACTTTCCTTCTCAATTCACCCTGTACTTCAGCGTCTCCAGATACTTCAGCGCCATCGGATCGCCCGGGTTCTCGGCGAGCGCGCCCTCGAACTCCGCCATCGCCTCCGCGACGTCGCCCCGCGCCGCATAGAGGCGCCCCAGGTTCAGGTAGGGGAAATGCCTCGGCTCGTAGCGGGACGCCCTCTTCGCGCGCTCGAACCAGGCCGGAGCCTCGTCGAGCTTCCCCTGCTCCATCAGGTAGCAGCCGATATCGTTATAGGGATTGCCGAACGTCGGGTCGGTCGCGATCGCCTTGCGGCATTCCTCGATGGCCCGGTCGAGGTTGCCCGTGAAGGAATAGGCCCAGCCCCGAAACGTGTAGGCCTCGGCGCTCGGGCAGATCTCGAGCGAGCGCGTGAAAAGATCGATCGCCTCCGCGAGGTCCCCTGCCAGAAGCCGGGCCGTTCCCTCGCGCCAGAGCTCGAGCGCGTTCTCTTGCACGTCCACGACTCCACGATACTACCCCCGGAGAGTGCAAAAACGGTTCTGGCGCGAAGCGTGAATGGAGATGCCTGGATGAGAGCGCGCGGTCTTTTGGGGACAGGGCTGATCGTAGCGGGGCTCGCCCTTTGCGGGACGGCGGTCCTTCACTACTGGCGCGGAACGGTGGCCCAGCGAGAAGGACGCGCCGAGCTCGAGAGGCTTCGCCCGACTGCGGCCGATCCGATCGTTGCGACTCCAGAGGCCGTACCGACGCAGACGCAAACACAAGCGGAGGATCCGAGCGTTTCGCTACCCTCCGTCCCGACCCCGACTCCCGAGCCCGCGTATCCTTACGGACGCGCGCTCGCGCGCCTGCGAATCCCTTCGGCACAGATCGACGTGGTCGTCTTCGGCGGCGCGGACGCCGCGATTCTCGAGAAGGGCCCTGGGCACGTGCCGGGGACTGCACTGCCCGGCGTCGACGGGCCGCCGAACAACTGCGTGCTCACGGGACATCGCGATTCCCATTTCCGCCACCTGGGATGGTTGAAACCCGGACACCAGATCTTCCTGGAAACACCGGCGGGACAACGGTCCTACCGGATCGTCCGGCGCGAGATCGTGAAGCCCGACGCCGTTTCCGTGCTCGCCCCGAGCGAAAAAGCGCGGCTGACCCTGATTACGTGCTACCCGTTCAACTACATCGGCTCGGCCCCCGAGCGCCTGGTCCTGATCGCGGAGCCGCTGCCTCCGGAGCGTGCCCGGCATTCTTCTTGAAAAGACCCCCTTCGATGATTGCCCGGTGGTGGGGTCTGGCGTTTCTGTCTCTCGCCCTGTGCCCGCAGGAGACCGTCGCACGCCCGCATCCGAAGCGGACCCACGCCCATCGCCGGGCAAAGCGGGCGCAAGCGACGTTTGACGCGACCGCCGTCAACGATCCCGCGACGAGGCCTGTCGTGGCGCCGGGCTCGGCCGGGTCGGGAGTCCTCCGCGCCGAAATCCTGCTCTCCCGAGCCCACTTTTCCTGCGGTGAGATCGACGGCCACTACGGCAAGAACCTTCGCGGCGCGATCCTCGCTTTTCAGGAATCGCGGGGATCGTCGCCGGACGGCGTCGTGCGCGGCGACACCTGGGACGCGCTCAACGCCGACACCGCGCCCGCTCTCGTCACCGTTGCCATCACGCCGGAAGACGTGGCCGGGCCCTTTACGCCGGTTCCCGACGACATGCTCGAGAAGGCGAAGCTGCCCCGCCTCGGGTACAGTTCTCCGCTGGAGGCGATCGCGGAGAAGTACCATTCGAGCCCGAAGCTTCTCGAGAAGCTCAATCCGAAGGCAGCGTTCGATCAGGCGGGCACGCAGATTCTGGTGCCGAATGCCGCGACCGATCCGGCCGGAAAGGCCGCGAAGGTCGTCGTCTCGAAGTCGCGGCATACGGTCGAGGCGCTCGATGCCGATGGGAGGATTCTCGCGTCCTACCCCGCCTCGATCGGGAGCGAGCACGACCCGCTGCCGCTCGGCCAATGGAAGATTCTTGGCGTCGCGCGCGATCCCGTTTTTCATTACAACCCCGACCTCTTCTGGGACGCCAAGGAGAACGAAAAGGCGGCGGTGCCGCCGGGCCCCAACAATCCGGTGGGTGTCTGCTGGATCGATCTCTCCAAGCCGCACTACGGAATCCATGGGACCGCGGAGCCCGCACAAATCGGAAAAACCCAGTCTCACGGTTGCATTCGGTTGACCAATTGGGACGTGTCGGAGCTCTCCCAGATGGTGAAGCCGGGTACGCCGGCGGTCTTGACGGACTGATGCGCGCGCGTGCGATCGGAATCTTTTGCCTGGGGTTTCTCGCCGGAGCGCTCACGGTTTACTACATCCTCTGGCGGACGGGCGGCCTCATTCCCGGCCGCCTCCTGACTCGCACGACCCATGAGCTCACCTCGGGCGAGCCGCCGACGCCGCGCCCTCTCCCGACGATTCCGTTCCCGACACCGACGACGGCTCCCGCGATCTCTGTTCCCGCGTCCCCGAGAGCGGAGCCCGCGGCGACTCTTCTCGCTCCGGCCACTCCGCCCCCGCTTCAGACGCCATCCCTCGCCAACTTCTCGCTCACTCCGGACGCTCTCGTCCTGCCGGTCGAAGGAGCCAAGCGCTCGGATCTGCACGATTCCTTCGCGGAGACCCGAGGCAGGAGACGGCACGAGGCGATCGACATCCTGGCGCCGCGCGGAACTCCGGTTGTGGCCGCCGTGGACGGATCGATTGCCAAGCTCTTCACGAGCGTCCAGGGCGGATTGACGATTTACGAGTTCGATGGGAAATCGGTCTACTGCTATTACTACGCCCATCTCGATCGATACGCCGAAGGGCTCAAGGAGGGGCAGCACGTCCGGCGCGGGGAGCGAATCGGTTATGTGGGGACGAGCGGCGACGCTCCTCCCAATACGCCCCACCTGCACTTCGCCGTGACGCGCCTGGGTCCGGACAAGCGCTGGTGGGAGGGAATCTCCATCAACCCCTACCCGATGCTCCTGGCAGCGGCCCCGAAAGACTGAAGGGGACGCTTCCAACTTCGCTTCCGCTCCTTCCGCGTCGCGTCACGCCCGCCAGGCTATTCCTTCGCCGACCCGGTAACAGTAAGCGGAAGCGACGGTAGGCGTAGACTCACATCAGATGTCAGACGACCGCAAATACCGTCACCGGGGTTACATGGACTCCGGCGGCAGCGAACCCCGAGGGCGCTCGGGCTCGGGCTCGGGACCGCGCCCGCCTCGAGACGAAAGCGGCGCGCCGCGCGGACGGGGAATCGATCTGAACAAGGCGGTCGTTTTCCCATGCCGTGCGTGCGGTGAAAAGCGCCGCGATCTGGACCAGATCGGAAACGACTCTTCCTGCGCCAAGTGCGGCGCGCCTTTGCACGCCTGCCGCCAGTGCACTTACTTCGATACCGCCGCTCGCTTCCAGTGCACGCAGCCGATTCCGGCGCGCATCCCCTCCAAGACCGCCGCCAATACTTGCACGTTCTACGCTCCAGCCCGCTCGTTCGACTTGACCGGCACACGTGCCACCGAAACGCCTGACGACGCCCGCAGCGCTTTCGACAACCTTTTCAAGAAGTGAAGAACAAGTCGGTAGTAGGTAGTCGGTAGTCGGTAGGTCAGGAGTCGACAGTCGACAGCAGTCGGTAGTCGGTAGTCGGTAGGTCAAGAGTCGACAATCGACAGTTCCGGAAACATCCCCCTTTTGTCATCCCGAGCGCAGCGAGGGATCTGCTCTCGTCGTTTCGAGGCTCCGCACCCCCACAATCGACTATCGACTACCGACTTCTTTTCTGGCTCTCCGAAAAACATCGCGCAACATCCCCTGCGTCAGCTTTCCCGTAAACGTGTTCTGCTGGCTCGGATGGTAGGTGGCCAAGAGAACGTGCCGGCCAATCTCGTATCGGGCTCCGTGGGCGAAGCGGGGACGCGGCGACGGGATCTGTTCGCCGCGTTGCGAGAGGACGCGAAGGCAGGCGTCGAAGGCAAGCGCGCCGAGCGCCACCAGAACCGTATCGGCTGCCAGTAAGGCGAGCTCCGCCGCGAGATAACCGCGGCAGTTGTCGAATTCTTCAGGCGTCGGCCGATTGGCCGGCGGAGCGCATCGGCAGGCTGCGGAAAGAAGAGCGTCACGGAGCTCGAAGCCATCGCCGGGGTGGAGCGATTCGGCCCTGTTGGCAAATCCGGTCGCGTAGAGGGCGCGGAAGAGAAAACGCCCGGATTCGTCTCCCGTGAACATGCGTCCCGTTCGATTGCCGCCATGGGCTGCCGGAGCCAGGCCCACGATCAAAACCTTCGCGCGGGGATCGCCCAGGGCCGGAAGAGGTCGGGCCCAGTAGGTCTCCTTCGCGAATCGTTTGGGCGGATTGCGCGCGGAGAGCTCGCGCCAGGAGACCAGGCGCGGGCAGCGCCGGCAGAAGACGACTTGCCGCTCCACAGCCAGAAAGGCCTTCTGGATTTCGGATTTCGGATTTCGAATTTCGAATTTGAAGATCGGGATACGCCTATTCAATTCGAGATTCGCAATTCGAAATTCGCAATTCCCTAGGACCGAGTGTAGCGGCCAACGAGCCGCGCCTGTGCCAGAGTGTGTCCGTCCATCGCCGACACGACCTCTTCGCGCGTGGACCGCGCGGGCAGCCCGAGCTTTCCGTCGAGCGCGGACAGCGTGAAGACGTAGCGGTGCGTTCCCGAGGGAGGACAGGGCCCGCCATAGCCCAGATTGCCAAAATCGTTTACGCCCTGGACGCCTCCCCCTTCGACCGTCGGGCGCGGAGGAACAGCTTCGGGCAGCGACGCTGCCGTCGGAGGAAGGTCGAAGATTACCCAATGGACCCAGGTCTTGCGAGGCGCGTCCGGGTCTTCGACTATCAGGACGAAGGACACCGTCTTCTCGGGAGGATGGCTCCAGGAGAGAGGGGGCGAAAGATCCTTCCCGTCGCAGGTATAGAGGCGAGGAATCGGAGCACCCTCTTGGAAAGCGCCGCTCTTCAAAACGAACTCTGTCACCGGAGCTGCCTTTTTCTTATCCGAGCCGGTGCGGGAGCGAGCAAAACGGGATCGCTCGCTTCGCGCGAGGACTCATTTCTTGGCTGGCATCGCGGGCGGAACACCCATGTCTCGCCAGCGGCGCTTCTTCTCTTCCCAATCCTCCAACGCCCGCTTGCGATTGGCGGTGGCCGCCGCCGCGCGCCGATCGTCATCGCTGACCTCTTCCACCTCACCGGCCCCCTCGGTCACGGGCGCCGGAGCTTCTACAACATCCGCCATCGCAAGAGATTCTAGCTCGACACCTCCGCAACAGCGCCGAACAAGCGGAAGCGACGCTACTGAATAATGATCAATCCGATCATTCCCTGATGGGATTCGGCGTCCCCGCCGCAGGGTGGCTGTTCCTGCGTGCATTTGAAAGGCCAGTTGCCTCGCTGAAACGCCTGAGGCGTGAAAGAGGGGATCACGAAATCGGGGCCGCCCCGAGCGCAATCGCCGGCAGGCAGGCCGAGATCGGAGACTCCCGAGAAGCCGTGCTTCGGATTCAGCGTCGAGGCGGAATCGACATCGTGAAAGACGAGCCGGTAGGTCGTGCCGACCTGCAGGATGAGCGAAGGGGAGACGGGTCCTCCAGGAGAGAAATCCCAGGTCTTGACGCTGATCGTGATCGTCTGCGTCCCGGGCGTCGGCGTGCGCGTGGGAGTCGGGGAGGGGCCGGTCGGGGTCGGCGTCGGGGTTGGGCCGCCGGAGCTCCCGGTCGGCGTCGGGCTGGGCGGATTGTAGCCGGCGGGGGCGGCCACATCGGGAGCTCCGACAACCAGGATCGTGTCCTGCGTCGCGTTGTCCGCCATCGCCGCGTAACTGAACAACGGCGAGGCCCCTCCGCTGTCCACCGTGCAGTACCCGTCCGTCCTCACCAACGTGTCAAACCCCAGACTCTTGTAAACGTTCGATATCTGTGTCCCGGTCCTGGCTGCTAACGTCAACGGCACCGTGCCCAGCAACACCGGTCCGTCGTACAACCTCACCGACACATTCACCGACGCATCGTTGGGGTTGTAGACGCCCACGTTCGTTCGAGACGCCCCATTCATCAACCCGGGCAACACAGTCACCGCCTGCGCCGCAGAGGTCGGCAACCCGGGGATGAACATCCCCACTGCCCCACCCGAGGGAAACGGCGAATACAGCCGCGACGTCACCACGATCGTCCCGGCCGGAGCCGAGCTTGCAAACTCCACCGCACCCAAAGAGTTCGGCGTCGCAAACAAACTCACACAGATATCGTCAAACGACTTCGCCTCTCGCGGCGCCAATGTAAACGTCTTCGCCGGCTGCGACCCAAACCGATACGTCGCCGTCACCGTCACGCTCGCCGTATACGACGTATTGAACACACGCACGTCCGAAAAGAACGGCGCCAAACCCTGCACCGACGCCGCCACCGGCAACGTCACTGTGTCCGCCCGAAGACCAATCGAGCAGACAGAAAGAAAAATGGGGACCACGACTCGGCGAATGATCAACGGGCCTCCCGGTCTATTTTGCCCTGCCGATTGGACGAGGCCGGCCCGGGAAGCGTTGACGTCCCGGCGGGCGCCGGGTCGAGGTCGGTGTCGGCCCGGGATGGGTCCCGGCCTGATCGCAAGTGCAGTCCTTGCCGGGTTTCAGCTCAAGTAGAGCGAGTCGACCTCTGTTGTCGCAGGCCAGTGCGCACCTCGACGCAATTCGGCGAAATGCTCGTGCGCCGAGGCTCGGCTCGACTCCCGGGTCTTCGATTACAGCGAAGCCTGCTAGCAGGCTGCTGAAAAAGGGTGTGAGGCGGCGTTGCGAGCGCCGCGGGGTCGGATGCAAGGCGCCGCGACGAAGGCGATGCTGGATGCATCGGGGAGGAGCGGCAACGCCGCAGACGGCCCTGCGCCGCCGCAACCGCTTGCGGCGGCGGGCTTTTCGCTCGCGGAGCGCGAAGAGAAGAGAAACGACAGAGTCCGGATGTTCTCACGCGACGCGAGATGCGAAAAACCTGACGCGACGCCCGCATCCATTTTTCAGCAGCCTGCTAAGGCTGAACCCGAATGGTGCCGGTCATGTCGCCGAGATGGCTGCTGCAGAAGTAGCTAAACGTCCCGGCCGCATGGAAGGTCTGCGAAAAGGTGAAAGTCGGGGACTTCAAACCGGAATCCCAGATGCCATCGGGATTACAGGTCCCGCCATCAGCATAGCCGCCGGACGTGCACGTGCCGGAGGTCGCCGAATGGGTCCCACCGAACCACACCCACTGGATGGTGTCGCCGACGTGAATCGTCGACGTACTGCCGCCGTCCTGTGCATCGGAAAAGGAATTGCCCGTCTTGCCGACGTTCACGATTCGCGTCGAAGCCGTAGATGGAGTCGGCGTCGGGGTGGGAGTCGGGCCGGTGCCTCCGGTCTTCGTGGGTGTAGGCGGGTTGAAGCCGACTGGGGCAGCCACGTCGGGAGCTCCGACAACCAGGATCGTGTCCTGCGTCGCGTTGTCCGCCATCGCCGCGTAACTGAACAACGGCAACGCCCCTCCGCTGTCCACCGTGCAGTACCCGTCCGTCCTCACCAACGTGTCAAACCCCAGACTCTTGTAAACGTTCGATATCTGCGTCCCGGTCCTGGCTGCCAACGTCAACGGCACCGTGCCCAGCAACACCGGTCCGTCGTACAACCGAACTGCCACATTCACCGACACGTCATTGGGGTTGTAGACGCCCACGTTCGTTCGAGACGCCCCATTCATCAACCCGGGCAACACCGTCACCGCCTGCGCAGCAGAGGTCGGCAACCCGGGGATGAACATCCCCACTGACCCACCCGAGGGAAACGGCGAATACAGCCGAGACGTCACTACGATCGTCCCGGCCGCAGCCGAGCTCGTAAACTCCACCGCGCCTAATGAGTTCGGTGTCGCAAACAAGCTCACACAAATATCGTCAAACGACTTCGCCTCTCGCGGCGCCAATGTAAACGTCTTCGCCGGCTGCGACCCAAATCGATAGGTCGCCGTCACCGCCACACTTGCCGTATAGGACGTGTTGAACACGCGCACGTCCGAGATAAAAGGCGCCAGGCCCTGCACCGACGCCGCGGCAGGCAACGTCACCGTATCCGCCCTCAGACAGACGGCAAGGCTCGCCAGGAAGAGCACCGAGGAGACACGCGGTTTGAAAACCATGGCCCAGGTAGGACGATGTCCCCTCTATTTCAGTTTACGTGAAGCATGCCGACCATCCCGTTGTGCCCGGGTCCGCACTCCGGCGACGCCGTGCACTTGAATGGGTACATCTGGCCGCGGGCGGAGGCCGGCGCCGTGAAGGTGACGGTGTAGATCACCGGCCTGGACCCTCCGCCGTAAGGATCGCCAGGATCTCCGGGCGAGATCACGTTCGTGCCCGCGATGCCGAGAGCCGGAACGCCGGAGAAGCCGTGAGTCACGTCGGTCGAGCTGAAGATGAGCGTCGTCGCCACGCCCACCGTCACCTCGATCGGATTGGAGGAACCTGGCGTGTAACTGTAGCGGCTCACGTCGATCGAAATCGTCTGCGCGCTGGACGGCGGGGTCGTCGGCGTAGGCGTGGGCGTCGGGCTGGTACCGCCCGAGCCCCCGGTCTTCGTAGGTGTGGGCGGGTTGAAGCCGACGGGGGCGGCCACATCGGGAGCTCCGACAACCAGGATCGTGTCCTGCGTCGCGTTGTCCGCCATCGCCGCGTAACTGAACAACGGCGAGGCCCCTCCGCTGTCCACCGTGCAGTACCCGTCCGTCCTCACCAACGTCTCGAATCCGAGGCTCTTGTAGATGTTCGAAATCTGCGTCCCGGTCCTCGGTCCGAGCGTCAACGGCACCGTTCCAAGCAACACCGGTCCGTCGTACAAGCGCACCGCCACATTCACCGAGGCGTCATTGGGGTTGTACACGCCGACGTTCGTTCGCGACGCCCCGTTCATCAAGCCCGGCAGCACCGTCACCGGCTGCGCCGCCGACGACGGCAGCCCGGGAATGAACATCCCAACGGCACCGCCCACAGGCGCCGGAAACGGCGAATACAATCGCGACGTCACGACGACCGTCCCGGCCGCAGCCGAGCTCGTAAACTCCACCGCGCCTAAAGAGTTCGGCGTCGCAAACAAACTCACACAAATATCGTCAAACGACTTTGCCTCGCGTGGAGAGAGCGTAAACGTCTTCGCCGGCTGTGACCCAAATCGATAGGTCGCCGTCACCGTCACGCTGGCGGCGTAGGAGGTGTTGAACACGCGCACGTCGGAGATAAACGGCGCCAGCCCCTGCACCGAGGCCGCGGCAGGCAGCGTCACCGTGTCCGCGAGAAGCCCGGTGGCTGTCAACGTAGAGAGAAGCGCGCCGGCAAGAAGAGCCTTCCCGATCGACAGCCGCCGCAGAGTGATATCCGCATTCTTCATGCGAAGAACTCTACAGCTCGTTTCGGGCGGCGGTCCCGGCTTTAAGCTCCGCCAAAGACTTCGCTTGTCTGCCGATAAGTCCAACGCTGACAACGTATAATTCCGGCCCGCCGTGACCCCAGTCTCCTCTTCTCTCCCTTTGCTCAAACGGGGCGTCGTCGACCTGATCGACGAAAAAGACCTGACTCGAAAGCTCGAACGCGGCCCCGTGACGGTCAAGGTGGGATTCGACCCATCGGCGCCCGACATCCATCTGGGGCACACGGTCGTCCTTCGCAAAATGCGTCAGTTCCAGGACACGGGCAACCGGGTGGTCTTCGTCGTCGGCGACTTCACGGGCATGATCGGCGACCCCTCCGGAAAAAAAGCGACGCGGCCGCAGCTGACCCGCGAGCAGGTCGAAGAGAACGCACGGACCTACACGACGCAGGCGTTTCGCATCCTGGACGAGAAGAAGACGGTCATCGAGTTCAACGGCCGGTGGCTGACGGCGCTCGGGTCGGCCGGGCTGATCCGGCTCGCCTCCAAGATCACCGTCGCCCGGATCCTCGAACGAGACGATTTCCAGAAGCGCTGGCGGGCGCAGCAACCGATCGCGCTGCATGAGCTCCTCTACCCGCTCGCTCAGGGGTACGACTCCGTGGCCCTGAAGGCGGACGTCGAGCTCGGCGGAACGGACCAGCTCTTCAACCTCCTCGTCGGCCGGGATCTCATGCGCGAGGAGGGGCTCGAGCCGCAGGTCGTCATGACTCTCCCGCTCTTGGTCGGGACCGACGGCGTCGAGAAGATGTCCAAGTCGCTCGGCAACGCGATCGGGATCCAGGACCCTCCCGGAGAGATCTACGGAAAGCTCATGTCGATTCCCGACGCCTTGATGTGGAGCTACTTCGAGCTCTTGACTGACGTCGCTGCCGAGGAGCTGGCCTCCCGCCGCCGGCGCGTAGAGAAGGGGGAGGAGAATCCGCGCGACGCGAAGGCGGAGCTCGCGCACACGATCACGGCGCAGTTTCACAGCGAGGAAGAGGCTCGCCGGGCCGAGGAAGATTTCCGCAGGGCGTTCTCCCGCGGCCAGTTGCCCGACGTCCTGGAGCAGACGACGCTCGCGCCGGAGGAATCTTCCGCCGCGCGGACGCTCGTCGCCTCCGGCCTGGCGACATCCATGCGCGAGGCTCGGCGAAAGATTGCCGAGGGGGCGCTCTCCGTGTTCGAGGGAAGTCAGCCCCGGATCGTCCGCGACTCCGAGGAACGGTTCGACACGACGCGCTCGACGACTCTAAGGCTCGGGCGCAGGTTCCGCCGGATCGATTGGCGCGTCTGATCCGCGCGGGTGGAGCGCGTAGCCTGCGGCAAAGAGCAGGCCGATGCCGGCGTGGATCCACCCGGTCCAGCGCCGGGCCCCTTCCCCGCTGAAGACTTGCAGCAGGTAGCCGCTCAACGTGAGCGGGAACGCGCTCCAGGTCAGGAGGCTGCCCGTCGGCCGCCCTTCGCGCTGGCGGACGAGCAGCCGGATCAGGACGTGCTTGCGAAAGATCAACCCGAGCGCGAAAACCGCGACCGGCGCGGCGAGGACGTGCGCGGCGAGGACCGCAGGCTGCCACGGCACGGCGAGGCGCGAGTCCGGATCGGACCCGCTGACGAAGTACTTGAGAACCCCATAGAGGACACCGCTCGCGGCGGTCAGGCCCCACCCGACGTGATTGAGGCGGGCCACCCAGCGCTTCATGGCGCGCGCCGCCCGACCACCTGATGAATCGCCAGAACCCGCCGCGCCGCCTCGAGAGTGGCGCGCGCCGTCAACGTCGCCCCGGAAACGGGCCGGATACCGCGAGAAAGCGCGAGGTCGCCGTCGAGCCTGTGCCCTGGAAACTGGCCGTACCAGAACGGCCGCAGCAGGTACTCCTCCGGTTCCGCGAAGGAAAGGATCTCGATGCGAGCGATCGACCCGGCCGGATCGACCAGGACCATCAGGGTCTCCGGCTGCGTGCGGACGACGTGGGTCTCGAAGTACGCGGTACCGATCTCGCGGCCGTCGCGCCGCCCCACGTAGGAGGTGACGAGCGCGCCAGGGAGACGGTCGGCGCCGGAGAGCTTCTTGATCTCTTGTTGCTGCACGGGCGTCAAGAACGCGGTCCTGCGCTCGACGGCCACGCCCTGAGGGAACGCGAGAGCCAGGGCTTCCTCCTGAGTGAGAAAGACCTTCGCGCTCGCCGCGGATGTGAGCGCGAGCCAGAGCCCGGCGCCACGGAGAAGCCGGGTGGAGAAGCGCGGAGATCGCTGTGCTTTCACGTGCGCCTCAGAAGATGTAGCCGAGGGCGACGTTCCATTGGTCCACCCCCGTGCGCGCTGCGTTGCGGCGCCTCTGCCAATCCGTCTTGACGATCAGTTGCTCGATCGGTTTGAAGCCAAGGCCCACCGTCAGCACGTTCGCGTCGTTTTCCGGATTGCGCTCGTAGCCGACCGGGACCTCCGCCTGCGTGTCGTACTTTTCGTATCGCAGGAACGGGAAGAGCGACGATCGCGAGCCCGCCTTCAGCGAGAGCACGTCAAATGCCGCCTGCAAATACCAGCCTTCCTGCCGGCTCCCGACCGATTCATTCCCCACGAAGCCGTTGTGCTCGTTGATCAGGGCCGCATCTGCGACATGGGAGCTGGCGTAGAGGCCCCGCAGCCAGAGGCCGCGCCAGCGCCAGTCGGCATGCGCATCCCACACCGTCGTCGACGCGCCGATGGGCCGCCCGGACGGCGTGACACGGCCCTGGCCGGCCCTCCCCGAAAAAATCGAGGCGCCCGCAGCCAGGCCGGGCGCGCCGGTGTAGTCGAGTCGCGCGGTGGCGGCCCAATTCCTCGCCAGCGCCTCCGAGCCCTCCTGCCGCCCTTCGCGAATCCCCTCGGCCGTGTATCCCTGCGCGTTCAAGCCGTTCACGAGATAGCCGTAGTACGTCACGGGTCCGGCCTCTCCGTAGAAGCCGAGGCCGAGCTCGCGCCAGGTGGAGGGAATGATCCGGTCTTCCACGTCGGGCCGCAGCGCGCCGAGAAAGCTCGTCGGTTCGTGCAGCGGATTGACGAGCCCCATCGGAATCAGAACGAGTCCCGCCCTCGCGTTGAATGCGCGCGAGTGACGATAATCGAGGTACGCGAACTCGACCTCGGCTTCTCCGTTCTTGTCCGAGGCCACGACCGCGTTCTCGTACTCGAGCTCGGTATTCAGGAGGAAGTGGTCATCGAACTTGTAACCGAGGTAGACCACGGCGCGAAGGAGAGTGACCTGATCGTCCTTTCCCGAAGGTGCGCCGCTCTGATCGTTCCTCGCGAAATTCTGGTAGAGCGCCTCACCGTAGCCTCCGATGGAAACTCCCGTCTTGCCGGAATAGACCTTGGCGGCCGCCGGTCCCACCCCGAACGCCCCGCCCGTCGCCGCCGGCGGAGCCGCCGCCGCCTCGCCGAGCTTCAGCTGTTCGATCTCCCTGGCCAGGATCTCGATCTGGCGCTCGATCTCTGAAAGACGCGCGGCGTCGGCCGAGGGCGCCGCTTTCGCCGCAGCCAGCTCGGCTCGGGTCTCTTCCAGAAGCTTCTCCAGCCGCTCCAAGCGCTCTTCGAGGGTCGGAGAGGATTGCGGCGCGACGGAGGCCGCGGCCGCGGCCGCGGCGAGGCAATAGAAGATCGAGACGGCAAACGCGGTGACGAGCGTTCTGCAAGAGATCATCGCGAAATTCCCTCCAGTTGAAACCGCAGACCGGGCGAAGACCTCGCGTCGACGTGATTGCCGCGGTTGATAAGAAAGAGCGCTTCGTTCGGATAGCCCTCGCGGCGCAGCCGCTCGGAGAGGGCGAGGCCCTTCTCCGGGCCCAGGACGAAGAACGCGGTGGACAGGATGTCGGCCACGAGACCCGAGGGTGCGATCGCGGTCGCGGAGCCGAAGTCCGGCGCCGGCCGGCCGGTGCCAGGATTCAGCAGGTGGCCGACGCGCCGTCCTCTGACCGTGAGCCCGCGCTCCGAATTGCCCGAGGTCGAAAGCGAGGCGTCGGTCAGAGAGAGCGACGCGGCCGCCCGGCCGCGGTTCGAGGGATCGGCGACCGAGACGTCTCTGTGGCCGAGCACGAAGAGCTGGCCGCCCAGGTCGAGCAGGGCTTCGCGGACGCCCGCCTTCTTCAGCCGCGTGGCCGCGGCGTCCAACGCGTAGCCTTTCCCCCAGGCGCCCTCGTCGATTCCGGCGGCGAACGAAAGGCGCGCCGCCTCCCCCCTCTCCGCATCGATCCGGAAGTGCCGCGCCCCGACCGCCGCGATCGCGCGCCGCCGCTCGCGGTCGGAAGGGATTCGTCCCTCGCCGCGGAGACCCCAAGCGAGCACGAGAGGCAGAACGGTGGGATCGAAGGCACCGTCCGTCCGCTGCGACCATGCCTCCACTTCCGCGAGAAGGTTCGCCGCTTCCCCGCCAACGGCGACGCGCTCTCCGGGGCGGGATCGGTTCAACTTGTCGAGAGCTCCTCCGGGCTTCCAGGTGGAGAGCAGGTTCTCGATTCGGGAGATCTCGGCGACGGCCTCCTCGCTCGCCCGCAGAGCGGCCGGTCGATCGGACGCCTCGACGCGCAGATCGAGCGTGGTGCCCATCGCGACCAGGCGTCGCTCCGCTTCTGTCGCTTCTGCTGCGGCCGGCAGGCAGGCAGGCAGCATCGTCATGAGACAAAGACTCAGTCTCAATCCTCGCAGGCGCCGCAGCCTCCCGAGGACGAACCGCGAAGATGTCACCGGGTCAGCCTCCGAGCCGGGGCGAGCGGGCGGAGTTGCGGAGCGCCCAGTCGCTCTTCTCCTGAGCGCTCTTCTTTTTCGCATCGCCTCGCTTGACGCGGGGACGGCACTGCCTGCAGATCCCGCGGAGCTGGTGGCTGTGGGACAACGCCAGGAATCCGTACCGGTCGCAAACCTCGTCCTGCAGGCTCTCGATCTTGGGCTCGAAGAACTCGATGACCCGACCGCATTCGTTGCAGATCAAGTGGTCGTGGTGCTCGCCCGCGCGCAGCCGCTCGTAGCGATAGCCGGACTCCCCGATTCGGACCCGACCGACGATCCCAGAATCGACCAGGAGGTCGAGCGTGCGATAGATCGTCGCTCGCGAGATCTTCTTGTGCTTGGCGCGCAGCCGGACGAGCAGCTCGTCCGCCTCGAAATGCTCATGCCGGGCGAAGAGCTCGTCGTAAAGCGCCTGCCGCTCGGCCGTCAGCTTCAAGCCACGGCGTTCGAGGTACTTGCGGAAGATCTCGCGTTCTCGGACACTCATGCGATTGCGACTCAGTCTCAGTTGCGGTATTCTCCGTCTCCCCGGAGGGGTCTGTCAAGCCCGGGTAGGAGGTCACTGCCGCCATGTGGCAGGGTTTCACGATCGCTCTGCGCGAAGGAATCGAGATGTTCCTGATCGTGGCCCTTATCCTCGCCTACCTGCGGCGCACCGGACGCGCGGCTCTGGCCCGCGCGGTCTACGCCGCGACCGTGGTCTCTGCGGCGACCTGTTTCGGCGCCTTCCTGCTCTTCCGCCGGGCCTCGAATCAGTCTCTTTGGGAGGGAATCCTCGCCCTCGTGGCGGCGGCTTCGGTGGCGAGCCTGCTCATCTACATGAAGCGGGTCTCCGCAAAGCTGAAAACCGAAATCGAAGCTCGCGTCGAGCGCGGGGCGCAATCGGGATCCGCTTACTGGGGAATCTTCGCCTTCACCCTGCTGATGATCACTCGTGAGGGTATGGAGACGGCGCTGCTCGTCTCGACCGCTCTCTTCCAGATGCGATCCGCCGCCGTTTCGTGGGGCCTGCTTCTGGGTCTCGCGGCCGCGGTTTCGATCGGTTTCGCCTGGACCCGGTTGGGCCGCGGCGTGGACCTGAAGGCGTTGTTGAACATTCTGGCCGTCTTCCTGGCGATCTTCGTCGTCCAGCTTCTGCTGTACGGCATCCACGAGCTCGCGGAGGCCCGGGTGTTCCCCTCCTCTCAGGCGATCCACGACGCGACGGAGATCCTGGGACCGGACGGAAAGATCGGCCACATCCTCGCCTACTCGCTCGCGGCCGTGCCGACGGCCTGGCTCCTTCTCCTCTGGTGGCGCAAGCGCCACAGTCCGGTACCAGCAAGACTTCCGCGAAACGCGGCGTAGCGATCAGCTTCCAGCCAGAACTTGCTACAACTGCGCCGCGGCTGAGAGCTGTGAGCTGAAAGCTAGAGTTCCGAGACCGCGCGCTGGCTGAAGAACAGAGTTGGAAACGCCTGCCGGAAATAATCGGTGGCCTGCGTGACCAGGTGATTTTCGCCCTTCTTCCAGCCCGGATCGCGGAACTTGTACTCCTCTCCGGTGAAGGTGACGATCCCAAACTCCAGACAAAGATTTTGCTCAGGCCGCAGGACGCAGGTGTTGAAGACCTCCTTGGCGTTCTTGGCGTAGATCGAGAAGTTCTTCTTGGGGTCGTCGGCCTCGTACCAGGAGATCTTGTCGCCATCCACGACGAGCCGGCCGACGTTGTGTTTGGTCGATGTCCCGAAAACCAGAAAACCCTTCCCCACGCGGGTCAGACCGTTGAATTCCGCGTGGCGAGCAATCGGTGAGCCGGCCGTCGCCGTGACGGGCTGGCCGGACCGCATCATCGCTTCGATCACCGCCTCCGAAAGCCCCGCGCCGCGTAACTCGAGGATGTCGGACGTCGTCAAGTGATAGCTCGTGTTGTCGGTGTGGATCTTGTTCAGGAGGAACTCGTCCGAGAGTCCTGATTGCTTCAGTCGAATGACGTCGGCATACGGACGGGGCGCCGCGGAATAGGAAGGGGGCTGCGTCGGCACCGCCGCGGCCGGCGGAGGGGAGGCCGCGGCGATGTCGGACGGGGGCGCCGTCGGGGGAGGCGGCGGCGGTGTCACCGGGGGGGGAGCCGGATTCGGGGGCGCGGGGGGAACGGTTCCGGCTCCCGGAGAAGGGGGACCCGACGGGGGCTTAGCCGAGCTGCTGCTGCAGGACGCGACGGCAAATAAACCGCAGAGGATCAGGAGAATCCAAAGACGCGATTTCATGACGACTCCTCTTCGGAAAAGAACCTCTATTTAATCCTGCTTGCACTCCCCATGCCCGGGCAGGGAAATTGCTGGCTGGCAGCTGGAGGGCTCGAACATGAAATGGACCGGCCTCTATCTGCTGGGGTACGTCATCCTGATGGTCGCCCTCGGGCTCGCGCTCTGGAAGACTGGCGTGCTCCAATCGCTCGGCGCCTTCTGGACCGCCGTGGCCGTCCTGGTGGCAGTGGGAGTGGGAATCATTCTGGCCGTCACGAGCGGCGGCAAGAAGGAGACGATCGAGATCGACAAGCGCTGACGACGCACGGCCGGGCCTTCCTCAAAGCCGTTCCCAGGCGCTTCCCTCCAGACCGAAGGGGAAGAGCTCCGGGTGAAGCATCTCGGCGAGCGCCTCGAGAGTCTCCACCAGCCGCGGGCCCGGCCGGTTGAAAAGTTGATTGCCTTCCGCCAGGAAGACCTGCCGGGAGCGGGCCGCGGAGAGAGTTCTCCACCCGGGCAGCCGCGTCACAAGATCGATCTCGGATCGCAATCGCTCCAGGGAGAACCCGCAGGGAAAGAGAACGATTCGGTCGGGGTCGGCGGCCCGCAGTTGCTCCCAAGAGAGCCAGGGCGAATGCCGCCCGGCGCGGCCGAAGAGGTTCACACCGCCCGCCATCTCGACGAGCTCCGGCATCCAGTTGCCGGCGGCCATCAGCGGGGAGAGCCACTCGATCGTCGCCACGCGAGGACGCGCCGCGCTGGATCTTGCCTGGCGCGCGACCTCGTCGAAGCGTGCGCGCATCTGGGTGGAAAGCTCTCTTCCCCGGTGCGGGGATCCGAGGCCGGCGGCCACCCGCGCAATGTCCTCCAATACCTCCTCAAGGCTCGAGGCATTCAACGGGATCAGAAGAGGCCGCGGCGGGGACCAGCGGACGAGCGCCCGCTCGACCTCCTCCAGGCTCACCGCGCACACCTCGCATTGAACCTGGGTCACGACATGGGTCGGCGAAAGGTCACGCAGGAGCTCCGCATCGACCCGATAGACGGAGAGGCTTCGGCTGAGCAACTCCTCCACTCTCGCATGGATCTCCTGCGTCGACCCCGAGGGGTCGAGTTTCGGCGCGGTACAGATGGGAAGCCTCTCGACTTCCGGCGGGAAGTCGCATTCGTGTGAGCGCCCGACGAGAGCGTCTCCGAAGCCCAGCGACGCGACGATCTCCGTCGCGCTCGGAAGAAGAGAGACGACGCGAAGGGGCGTCATGGTGAGACCGGCTGCCGTTTCTCGGGAACGCCGCCCGCCAGATCGGTCAACAGGTCGGCGAAGAGAAAGCCTTCTCTCACGAGGATTTCCCCGGGCCGGACGAAAACGGGCGACTGGAACATCGGCCCCGCCGTGACGCAGGTGTGGAACTCCCCTTTTTCTCCGCAGGGGTCGACGGACTCGGGCAGGTCCTGGAGAAACCGCGAGTCGAACCAGCGTCCCGCAAAGGAACCCGGCAGAGCGCGCGGATCGACGCAGACGACGACGGCCCGGAGGCCCGCCGTGATCATTTCGGAGGCGAGCTCGGTCGTGTCTCGACCCCAGAGGGGAAAGACCGGTTCGATTCCGGATCCCGCGAGGCGTTCCTCCCGGTAGCGCCGCACGTCCTCGAGAAAAAGATCGCCGAAGACGACGTGCGTGACACCGCGGCCGCGAGAGAGGGAGATCGCTTCTCCCATCGCCCTCTCGTAGTCGGCGTTTGTGCAGCGCGGCGGGATCCTCACCTTGAGGCATGGAAGGCCGACCCGGTCCGCCTGGAGGTCCAGGATCTCCTCGCGCACGCCGTGCATCGAGACGCGGTCAAACCCTTCCGTCACCGTCGTCAAGAGCCCGACGAGGTCCCATGCGCCGGCGCGCCGCACCGTCTCGAGAGCCCAGGCGCTGTCCTTGCCGGAGCTCCACGAGACGATCGCGCGAGGCCGCCCCGGCGTCACGCGCGGCTGTTCCAGAGCACGTCGGCAACGCCCCGCCGGTGGTTCTCGGCGCGGGCCAGAACGAAGAGCGCGTCGGAGAGCCGGTTCAAATAGCGGATCGTAAAAGGGCCGATCTTTTCCCGACGAGAGAGCGCGATCACCAGCCGCTCGGCGCGGCGGCAGACCGTCCTGGCGACGTGGAGATGCGCCGCGCCGAGGCAGCCGCCCGGCAGAACGAAGTTCTCGAGCGGCGGCAAGGTCTCCGAAAGACGGTCCATCAGACTCTCGAGCGCCACCACATGGCGTTCCTCGATCCGAGGGGCCGGAACGCGCTCCTTCTCCTCTTCGAGGATGCAGAGATCCGAGCCCAGGTGGAAGAGCTCGTTCTGGATCGTCTGAAGCGCCGCGGAGACCTCCTCCGTCAGACCCGCCGCGAGCGCCACGCCGATCTGGGAGTTCAACTCATCGACCGTACCGTAGGCCTCGATGCGGGGTGAGTCCTTGGGAACGCGCCCTCCCGCGCCAAGGCCCGTTGTCCCGTCGTCTCCCGTGCGCGTGTAGACCCTGGTAATTCGTGGCATGGCAACTCCTCCGAGTCGGTAGTCAGGCGTCGGTAGTCGGTAGTCGGTAGTCAGTAGTCAGTAGTCAGTAGGGACGCAAGTGGCACTGTCTTCATCGCATGACTTCGGCGTATCAACTATCGACTATCGACTACCGACTACCGACCTCTTATCCACTACCGACTACAGACTTCTTTCAAAGTCTCACTTCCAGGCCGGCGGCGTAGCGGCGCCGCGGCGCCGGGAAGCCGTCGACCTCGGCATACCGCCGGTCGAAAAGATTCTCGATCCGCGCATAGGGGACGAAGCGCCCGATCGGATACCGGGCGAAGACGTCCACGCGGACGTAGCCCGGGTCTTCGAGGCGCTCGCTCGTCAAGGCGTTGAAATCCGCGCGATTCCCGACGAGCACGGCGCGCGGCGCGACCTCGAGCTTGGAGATCGGGCGCAGAACCAGGCCGATGGAGCCCTGATGGCGCGGGCGGCGGACGAGGTCCAGCCCGGTTCCGAGATCCTTCGCGTCGAGGTAGGTGTAGCTCGCCTCGAGGGAGGCCGCCGCGCCGAGATCTGCCCGCCCGCTGACCTCGACGCCGCGGGTTCGCGCGCGCCCGACGTTGAAATTGGAGTTGCGGGTGAAGTCGTAGACGATCAGATCCCGGTAGTCGTTCCAGAAGAGAGAGATTTCCGCGCGGGCGCCTTTCCGCTGCCATTCCGCTCCGATGTCGTAGGAAACCGAGCGCTCGGGTTGAAGCTGGGGGTTGCCCGAGAAAGGATAGTAGAGCTCTCCGACGGAGGGCGCGCGGAACCCGGTGCCTGCCGAGCCGCGCAGCTTCCAGTCTCCCGCCGTCCAGGCCAAGGTCGCGCGGGGACTCCAGGCGTCCCCGAATTGCGAGTGGTGGTCGTACCGAAGCCCCGCCGTCAGGAGCGCCGGGCCGAGGCGGGCCGAGTCCTCCGCGCCCACATGCCAGAGCGTCGCGCGGGATCCCTCGAGATTCGGTCCAAAGTTGGTGGTGTCGTCCACCGTCCACCGCTCCCAGCCTCCGAAGCCGGTGATGCGGTGACTCCCGAGAGAAAACGAGTCCGAGACACGAGCCTGAAACGTTCGCGCGTCGGTGTCGTCGCGGAATCCCGTCGTCTCGAACGTGGGGCGCGAGGCCACCCAGCCGAGCACCGCCGACGCGGTATGGCCCTCCGCCGGATGAAACGTCGCCGGTAGCGAGATCCGCTCCTCCCGCGATCTGTACCGGTCGTTGGGAGTCTCCCGGCCGACGGGACCGGGCAGGCCGAGGTCGCCGTCGAAAATCGCGCCCTCCAGTGCCAGCGTCAGGCGCTCGCCGAAGCGACCCTCGAGTCGCGCCGAGCCGGATCGTTCCCGCCAGTCGTCATTGCCGCGGTCGCCATCGGCCCGGTGGTCGCGAAAGCTCGCCGCGACGCCCCATGCTTCCGCGCCCGTCGTGAGGAAGCCGGTTGCCTCGCGCTGGCTCGCATTGCCCGCCTCCGCCGAGACGTGAACCGAGGTCTTGTCCCCCGCCGGCCGCGTGAAGATCTGAACGACTCCGCCGATCGCGTCCGACCCGTGGAGGGCGGAGAAGGGACCACGCACGACCTCGATGCGCTCGACGTTCTCCGTCGACAGGAGCGCGAAGTCATAACCCGGAAAAAACGGGGAATTCACGCGTACGCCGTCTACGAGAACGAGCGTCTGCGTCGAAGCGGCCCCGCGCAGGAACACGGAGGTCTGGGCGCCCGGACCGCCGGAGCGCGCGACTTCGACGCCCTCGACAGTACGCAGCGCGTCGGCGACCGTTTTCCAGCCGTTCTGCTCGATCTGTCTGCGCGTGATCACCGTCGCGGCGGAGCCCACCTCGGTCTCCTCCGCCGGAAAGGCGGTGGCCGTGACGACGACCGTTTCCGAGACGGGCGCCGTCTGCCCGCACGCGGCCCGGGGCGCGAACAAGAGCGCGGCTCCGAGGCCGACGACCGCGGCGGCTCGCTCGAGCCGGCTGCGCCGCGCGAGTCCATCCAGTCCGAAGAGCAGAGCCGTGCCGAGCAGGTCACCGGCAAGGGTGTTCCAGAACCAGGGGACCGCCGCCGAATAGCAGAGCGCCAGACCCGCGACAGTTGGGGGATACG
>JBKPDV010000224.1:0-17542 GCA_046728075.1 Acidobacteriota bacterium
CTCGGAGATGTGTATAAGAGACAGGGGATCAGGAGCTCGGTCGAGCCCCTTTGGGCGAGCCGAGCGCCGGTGCGCCGCAAGGCGCAGATCCCGAGCAAGCGGAAGCGACGGTCAGGCTCCGGTCTTCGACGCCCGCGAGGGGCTCGTCTTCTTCGGCAGCGCCGCGATGCGGGCGGCCTCGTCGAACATCGTCAAGGCCTTCTGAACCTGCTGGTCTCCGCTAACCTGAACGCGCCGGCCTGCCTCCAGTCCGAACTTCGAGTTGGCGACTTCCACGCGCAGCGCGAGGTCGACGATGTTGCGGTTGGGGTCTTCGTTGTACTGGCGTTGCAGCTCCTCCGCCGTCGAATAGCCCGATTTCTCGGCGAAACGGAAGAGGTCTTCC
Organism: Acidobacteriota bacterium; assembly: GCA_046728075.1. Lineage (GTDB taxonomy): Bacteria > Acidobacteriota > Thermoanaerobaculia > UBA5066 > Gp7-AA6 > JBKPDV01. The sequence continues at coordinate 386 of JBKPDV010000224.1, forward strand.
CGGAGGGCCGGCGTCACCGTAATCTCCTGCTGGACTTGAGGGTGGCGGCTCAGCCAGTCGACGGCGAAGTTGAACAGGATGTTGCGCCCGAGCAGCTGGCTCAAGAGCTTCGAATCGCCGAAGTTGTTCTTGACCAGGACGTCCGGCGTGATCCCCCCGGCGGCGTAGACGATTCGCCCGGCGTCGGTATAGAAGGGCTGGCCCGTCTTGCGCGACTCGTCCCCGTTCGTGTTGGCCTCCGAAGAGTCCGGATCCGTCGGGTTGACGTACGCGAGCAGGTCGGAAAAGTCGCGCTGAATCCAGCGGCCGGATGGCGTGTAGTAGCGCGCGGTGGTCAGAGCCAGACCGGCCCCGTAGGGGAGGGTGTAGACGCTCTGGACCAATCCCTTGCCCCAACTCCGCTGGCCGACCAGGAGGCCCCGGTCATGGTCTTGGATCGCGCCGGCGACGATCTCCGAAGCCGAAGCGGAGCCGCGGTTGACCAGAACGACCAGCGGCCGGTCGAAGTGAACGCCCTCTCCCGGCGCGTAGAAGTCCTGCGCGGAAGAATTCGTGCGGCCGCGGGTATAGACGACTTTCGATCCCTTCGGCAGGAAGATGTCGGACACATCCACCGCCTGATCGAGAACCCCTCCGGGGTTCCCGCGCAGGTCGAGCAGCAGGCGCTTCATTCCCTGCTTTTCGAGCTTCTCGATCGCCGAGGCCAGCTCGCGGCTGGAGGTATGCGTGAAGTCGCGCAGCAGGATGTACCCGGTCTCCGGAGCGACGAGGAAGGCATAGGGGACCGACAGGGTCGGGATTTCCGCGCGGGTAATCGTCATTCGAATCGGCTCGTCGAGGCCGGGCCGGCGGATCGTGATCGTGACCTGGCTTCCTTTCGGGCCGCGCAGCTTCTTGACGACCTCGTCAGTCGAGGCGTCTTCCTTGATCTCGTCGTCCTCGATGGCGCTGATGATGTCGCCGGCCCGCACTCCCATCTTGTACGCGGGAGTCCCCTCCATCGGCGCGATGACCGTGATTTTGCCCATCCTCTTCTGGATCTGGATGCCGAGGCCAAAGAAGGAGCCGGCCTGCTTCTCTCTCATGGCCGCATAGTCGTCCGGCTCGAGGAAAGCGGTGTGCGGATCCAGCCGGCCGAGCATGCCGTGGATCGAGGCATAGACGAACTTTTCAGGGCCCATGGGTTCTGGCGCCCACTCCGCGAGGGTCGTCAGGATGTCGGCGTACTCGTCCAAAGACGGAGTCTCGCGCTCCGGGGCAGCCAGGAGCTTGTTGCCGACCGCGCCCCCCACGAGGGTTGCGGCGGCCAGAAGCGCCAGGGCGACGAAGAGTCGGGAGCGGGGCTGGCTCAAGAGATCCTCCTGTTCCGATTCAGGAAACAAACCATTCTGACATGGCCGCGGCAAAAGTCGTACCTGGATTCACCCGCCCATCGGCCCAAACGGCGTAGAATCCCCGTCGGAGGAAACATGTTCGGCTCCATCGGCATGCCCGAATTAATCCTGATTTTCATCGTGGCGCTGCTTGTGTTTGGGCCCAAGAAGCTGCCCGAGATCGGAAAGTCGATCGGCAAAGGGCTCGCGGAGTTCAAGCGGGCCTCCGACGACCTGAAGAAAACGATCGAAACCGAGATGGAGCAGGCAAAAGCCGAGGTTTCGTCAGTCAAGGAATCGATCGCGCAGACTCCCACGGGGCCCCGGCCGGTTGAGGCCGCTCCTCCGCCGGAGCCTTCCGCGGCGCCCCCCGCGGACGTCGCCGCCGCCGAGATCGACTCCCGGCCGATTCACCCCGCTTGAGCAAGCTCATTCCCCGCCGGCTGGCGGAGCCCGCGAAGAGCGGCGAGGGGGAAGACGACCTCCCGCGGATGGGCTTTTTCGAGCATCTGGAGGAGCTGCGCAAGCGCATCCTCGTCTGTCTCGCGGCGGTCTTCGTTCTCTTTTTCGTCGCCTGGGCCTTCGCGCCGCAGCTCTTCGAGTTCCTCGCGGCGCCGGTGCGCAAGGTCCTTCCTCCCGGTCAAAACCTCTCCTATACGACGCTGACCGAGCCGTTCCTGATGTATTTCCGTGTCGCCCTGTTCGCGGCGATCATCGGCGCCTCTCCCATCATCCTCTGGCAGATCTGGCTCTTCGTCGCGCCGGCGCTCTACCGGAAAGAGAAGAAATACGTCCTTCCCTTCATCCTGGGCGGCGTGTTCTTCTTCCTGGCCGGCTGCGCATTCGGTTACTACGAGGCGTTTCCGCTGGTGGTCGGCTTCCTCGTTGGAGTGGGAAAGAATTTCAATGCTGTCATCACGATCAACGAATACCTCTCCACGGCCAGCAAGATCATCATGGGACTGGGACTCTGCTTCGAGACTCCGATCCTGATCTTTTTTCTTGCGCGGATGGGCATCGTCTCGGAGAAGTGGCTTCTCGCCAAGTTCAAGTACGCGGTCCTCGTCATCTTCATCATCGCGGCCATCATCACGCCGACCCCGGACATCGCGACCCAGTGCGTCTTCGCGCTTCCGATGATCCTGCTCTATCTTTTGGGAATCGCGATTGCCTGGGTCTTTAGGAAGAGAAGCGTCTAAAGTCTAAGGTCTAAAGTCTAAAGTGGAAGGACGCCGTCCTCGAACCTTAGACCTTAGACCTTAGACCTTAGACTTCTTATTCCGGGCCAGCACCATCTCGATGAACTCCCGGGCGGCTCCGCGGCCGCCGGCGCGCTTCAAGACGACCTGGGCCGCCTTCCGGGCGGCGGGCGTCGCGTCGGCGGGGCAGGCGGAGAAACCGGCAGCCTCGAGCATCGGCAGATCCGGCTCGTCGTCACCCATCGCCGCGGTCTCGCTCCGATCGAGCTTCCAGCGCCGGCAGAGCCGCTCGTAGGGAGCCCGCTTCTCATGCTGCCCCTGGATGCAGGCGTGGACTCCGAGATCGCGCGCGCGCGCCGATGTGGCTCGAGAAGTCCTCCCGGAGATCCAGGCCACCTTCAGGCCGGCCGCGATCGCCTTGCGGGTCCCGTGTCCGTCCTTCGTGTCGAAGACCTTGAACTCCGTGCCGTCGCCCGCGAGGTAGATACGGCCGTCGGTCAGGACGCCGTCGACGTCGAAGAACAAGGCCTTGATCTTCGGGGATTTGCGATTTGCGATTTGTGATTTGCGATTGAAAGCGCGTCTCTTCAAATCACCAATCACAAATCACCAATCACAAATGCGCTAGCTGATTCCGGCCGACAACAGATCGTGCAGATGCAGCGCGCCCGTCAGGCGCCGTTGCCCGTCCACGACGAAAAGAGAGGTGATCTTGGCTTCCTCCATGAACGCGAGAGCCGTGGAGGCGAAGGTTTCCGGATCAATCGTCTTGGGCCGCGCGTGGAGGCAGTCGCCGGCCGTGCGCGCGAGAAGGCGCAGGTCGGTCTCGATCAACCGCCGCAGGTCGCCGTCGCTGATGACGCCGAGAAGCTCACCTTTTTCATCGACCACCGCCGTGATCCCCATCATCTTTCGCGACATCTCGTGAACTGCCTCCGCCATCGGGGTGTCGCGCTCGACGCGGGGGACTCGATCTCCCGTTCGCATCAGATCGCGAACCTTCAGGAACCGCCTGCCGAGCTCGCCCCCCGGGTGGAGCGCCGCGAAATCGGCCTCTCCGAACCCTCGCATCTCCGAGAGGACCATGGCCAGCGCGTCCCCGACAGCGAGCATCGCGGTCGTCGATGCGGTCGGCGCGAGATTCAAGGGGCAGGCTTCGCGAGAGATGGCGACGGAGAGGACATGGTCGGCGGCTTTCGCGACGGGGGAGCCGGGCACGCCGGTCAGTACGATCGTGCGGATCTTGCGCGAGCGCGCGAACTCGAGCAGGCGGACGACTTCGGCCGTCTCACCCGAATACGACAGCGCGAGAACGAGGTCGCCTTCCACGAGCATTCCCAGATCACCGTGCGAAGCCTCGGCCGCGTGGAGGAAGTAGGCCGGTGTACCGGTCGACGCCAGAGTCGCCGCGATCTTCTGGCCGACCAGGCCCGACTTGCCGAGCCCCGTCACACAGAGCCGGCCGCGCATCTCCGCGATTTCCCGTACGGCCTGCTCGAAGGAGGCTCCAAGGTTGCCGATCTGCTCCCGGACGGAGTCCGCCTCGATCTGAAGGACCCGCCGGGCCGTTTCGAGAATCACGGCGGTATCTTATTCGAAGGGTTTTGCTCGAGAGCGGAGTTGTCAGTTATCAGTGATCAGTTATCAGTTCAAATCCAGGAACAGTGATCAGTTCAAAGACGGGACTCCGGCTTCGAGTACCGAAAACTGAAAACTGATAACTGAAGACTCGGAACTCAGAACTACTTCAGCACGATCTCCTCGATAAACGACAAGGCCCGCGGATCATTGGACTGTCCAAGCCAGAAGATCGCCTGCTTGCGCACTTCGGCGTTCCGGTTCGTCCGCGCAACCTGGATCAGCTGCGGGATCGCCTCGTCCTTGGGAAGCTGCGAGAGAGCGAAGACGGCCTTTTTTTTCACCTCGGTCTCCGGGTCCTCGGCAATGGCGTCGCGGATCGCTCCGACCGCCTTGTGCCCGGCCTTCTGAGCCAACCAGAAGAGCGCCTGGCTGCGAACTCGGGACGAGGAGTCGTTTCGGGCCATCCCGATGAGGGTGTCCACGGCTTCCTTCTCGGGGCTCTGCGAGAGAGCGAACGTGACGTGGCGGCGCAGGTCGTCGGAAGAATCTTTCTCGGCGAGACCCTTGAGAATGAGGTACCCCGCCCGGCCCCGGGCATTGCCGAGCCAGAAGGCGGCCTGCTGGCGCACGCGATCCGGCTGGCCCGGAGCCACGAGGCGTTGGAGGGCCGCGTCTGCCGCCGCGTCTTCGTGCATCGCGATGGCGGAGAGAGCGGGTTCTCCGGAGTGCTTGCCGGGCTTGCGCCCCAGGTCCGACTCGGCAACGAGAGGCTCGAGAAAAGCCACGCTTTCCGCCGCGGAGACGCCCGTCAGCCAGACCACGGTGGCCCCTTCGGCCTCCAGGGCGCAGTCCTGAGAAAACGTGCGCAGGCGCGTGAGCTTGCCCGCCTCCAGGCGCGCGAAGAGGAGCAGGCGGTCACCAGCGTCGTGGTCGATGCAATCGCCGCTGTCCGAGTCGAAGAACCCGGAGTTGCGGTTCTCGCTCTCCAGATAGCAGCGGCCCCCGCAGGGAGACTTGTCTGCCGCGTCAATCGTGCCGAAGCAGCACATGTGGCGGCGGCCGACCATCGGAACATCCCAGGCAGCCCAGATCCGCGCCGGGGAAGCACGTAACAATCTATTTATTGTAGAGCCGAGGCCGCCCGATGCGGCCTCGGACCGCAGCCTGGCGTTCGTGATCCTCGTGGCCTGCCCGTAGGTGGCGTCTGTGACAAGCAAAGAAAGCGCCGCCAACGCGAATCCCCGCAAGGTTCTCATGGTTTCCTCACTTGTCACTTGTCACTTGTCACTTGTCACTTGTCACTTGTCACTCGTCACTCGTCACTCGTCATTTCCTTTGATCGACACCGGTCCGTTGACCGTCGAGAGGCGAACGACCGTTTGTGTGTCTCCGAACTCGACTGCACGCGATTCGTCTTCCCAGCTGCGGCGAGCCTGCGCACAGGCGGCCGCCCGGCAGTTGAAGGGAGAATGTCCCGCCGACTCGATACGGGTCCCGCTCCGGTAGTTCGACGGAATCCGGACGGAGAGCGGTCCATTGACGGCATGCGCCTCGAGTCCAGCGCCGTCCCAGCTGCTCCCCGCCAGATCGACCGAAATCGGACCGTTCTGTGTGTGCAGCGTGAGGCGGCCGGAGCCCCCGCGCAGGCTGATTGGCCCGTTGGACGCCTCGGCATCGAGCTCTCCGCCGGAGTCGCTGACGGAGATCGGACCGTTTTTCGCTCGCGCCTCCACGCGTCCGGAGAGCTCTTTCAGAGAGAGCGGCCCGTTGGACGTTCGCGCCCGCACGGTGCCCGAAAGTCCTCGAAGAGCGATCGGCCCGTTGCTTGCCTCGACATCCACGGCCGTTCCGCGCGGCGCCTCGACCAGCAGATACACGAGCCAATCGCCGTTGTCCGGGCCGCTCGTGGAGACCTGCCCGTCGGCCCCGAGCGAAATCGAAACGCGGGAGAGATCCTCCGCCAGGCGAGCCGCCTTGCAGGCGCGGATCGTTATGTCGCGCCGGTCCGCGCCCGTCACGTACAGGCCGGAGCTCGCCGGCATCCGCATCACCAACGGCTGGGAAGGAGCAGGCGCTGCGAGCTGTTGCTCGGCGCGAGCGGCCTCGGAGCCGTCGAACTGGACTCGAATCTGCCCGCAATCCTGGATCGGGCCTTCGTCGGTCGTCGAGACGTTGACGTTGTGACCTCCATAGCGATGCTCGCCTGCAATCGCCGCTACGCTCCAGGCACTCGCGATCAAGATGGTCCCAAGAATCATGGTCCGGTTCATCTCTTCCTCCCTCGTCCTTCGTCTACCGTCTACCGTCTAGCGGTCCCTCACTTATTGAGAATCTCGATCAGGTAATCCGTCGCTTCCTTGTCGTGCATGACGGAGAGCTTCTGGACGATCTCCTGCTTCCACTCCCTGTCCTTTTCCACGCGCGCGAGCTCGACCAGGGCATGGGCGTTGTTCTGCACGAAGAGACCCTGCAGGGCCGCCCGCCTGGCTTCCGGATCCTTGTCGCCCCGGTAGATGGAGAGCAGCATTTCCCCGGTGCGCGTTCGTCCGAGAAGCCCGAGCTTCTTGATCGCGTTGTGCCGCAGCTCCGGGTCCTTCTCGTTGCGGGCGAGCTCGGAGATGTGCTCCGCGTCTCCCGCCACGAACATTCCCTGGACGATCGACTCCTTCACTTCGCGGTCCGGTTCGGTCCGGTAGAGGTCCCAGAGCTCCTGGCGAGCCCCCATGACTCCGAGCAGGCGCGCCGCGGCGGCGCGCAGGCGCGCGTCCTTCTCGGATCTGGCCGCGGCAAGGACGTGCTCGCGGTCACCGGCGGTCATGAAGCTCTTGAGGATCCGCTCGCGTGCTTCGACGCTCGGGCTCGAAGCGTAGATCTCCGACAGGATCTGGCGGCTCTCTTTCCCGCCGAAGAGGCCGAGGTACTGGATGGCCTTTTCCTGGAGGCCGGGATTCGATTTGCCCCGCGCGATTTCGGCCACCATCTGCCGCGCCTGGGCGGACCCGCTCTGAGCGAGAACGAAGAGAGCCCTCTCCTTCATTTTTGGCGTCTGCGGCCCCTGCAGGATCTTCTGGAGGAGCGGAAGCGCCCTCTCCGGATCGGAGTGGACCAGGCTGTTGATCGCAATGAGTTTCAACTCGTCGTCGCTCTCGGATTCCGGCCGTGCGTTTCGCCCTGCCGCCTCGACCTCGAGCGCGGCGGCGTCATTGGTCCAGCGGCCCTTCGGGAAGCGCCGTTTGAGATCGGCGATCGTCGCCACGGCCTCGTTGCGGCGGCCGAGCTTGGTTTCCGCATACGCCTTCCAGTAGAGAGAGCCTTCCGTCCGATCGCCGCTCAACCGCGCCGCCTCGGTGAACGCCTCGAGCGCTCGCTCCCAGCGCCCCTCGTCCAGGGCGTCGCTGCCTCGCTCATAGAGGGACTCCTGGCGGGAGTTGCCCTCGTCATCGGTGCCGATGTCGGGCATCGCGACGACCGCGGCGGAGGCCGACAGAGCGAGCAGCAGCCCGAGAGAAGCCCACGCGATTCGCTGACGGATCATTTCGTCTCCTTTAGAGCGACAAAGAACGGTTTGCGCCGGGCGCCCGGCCGTTTTCGCCGGCGCGGACGCGGGTGTCGAGCACATGGATCTTGAAGAGAACTCCCTCGCTCTCGATGCGGCGGCGCAGCGCCTCGCGCGACTCGGCCGAGACCGGCCCATGCGCCATCTCGATCAACACCCGCTCGAGCTCGTCCAAGACGCTCGCGACGGCCGGATCGCCCGACCTCGCCGCCGTCTGGCGATAGAGGCGGTTGTCCGCAAGCAGGTTGCGCGCGCGTTCCCGAGTCCGCTCGGAGGCGCCGGCGGAGGACTCGGAGTTGACGAAGTCGAGCAGCACGACTTCCGATCGTTCCAGATGATCGCCGACGGCCACCAGCAGGATCCGCTCCCGTACGGGTCCCGGGCTCGGCTGCGCCGCGCGCTGGCTCGTGAGCCGCCCGATCAGGAACGCGCCGAGCAGCAGCGCCGCGATCGCGGCGGCGCGGACGAAACTCGCGGGCGCAAAAAGAGAATGTCGCCAGGGGCGAGACCGGTCCGTCAGTTTCGGAGCGAGCCGCCTCCAGACCTCGCGCCCGTAGCCTTCGTCTCGATCCGGCACGGAAGGGGGAGGGACTGCCTCCAGGAACAGGCGCATCCGGGAGAGCCTCGACTGGCAGCGCTCGCAGGCGTCCGCGTGCGCGGCCGACCGGGTCGGTTCTCCCCAGGCAAGCAGAATCAAGTCTTCGTCGCTGGCGTGTTTCACGGAAGCTCCGTCGAAAGAGGCGCGAGCTCGCGCCGCAGCTTCGAGACGGCGCGAAAGACGCAGTTCTTGGCCGCGCCCGCGCGAACCCGCAGCGTTTGCGCGATCTCGGCGATGGGTCTGCCCTCGAAATGGCGCAGGACGAACGCCGTTCTCTCCATCGGGGAGAGCCGCGTCAGTGCGGCGGCGACCCGGCGGCCGGTCTCGGAGGCTGCGGCCAGTCGTTCCGGGTCTGGAGCCGAATCGCCTGCCTCGTCCCTTGCCTGCGTCCGGCTCCCGTCCAACGGCTCGACGCGGTCGGTCCGGAGCGGCCGCCGGCGCGCCAGATCCATGGCGCAATTGGACGCGATCCGGTGGACCCAGGTCAGAAACTGTGACCTCTCCTCGAATCTCGAAAGGCCTCGGTATGCGCGCAAAAAAGTCTCCTGAACCACGTCTTCAGCGTCCTCCTCGTTACCGGTCAGCCGGTAGGCCAGCTGGAACACCTGATGGCTATGCCTTTCCACCAGCTCCCGGAAGGCCTCCCGATCGCCGGCCCGCGCCCGCGCCACGGCCTCGGCGTCGTTTCCTTCCATCCGTTCTAGTTAGACGTGAGGGGGGTGAAAAGGTTAGGTGGGACTCAACTTCCCTCCCTCCGCTCTAGCGACAGGAGGGGGGGAGTGGAGGAGGGAGAGAGGGGGAGTGGGAGACGGCCGACTTCGATCACCCACTCGCCCCCTCTCCCCCTCACCCCCTCCGCTTCTCAGGTGGAACGGTGGGCGAATCGGGGAGGGGGCGATGGAGGCGTAGGTCTCTTATCTCGCATCCCCTCACCCCGTCCGCTTCTCAGATTGAACGGCGGGCGAATCCGGGACCGGAAGGCCTCAGGGGTGACTGTTGAAATCAAGGAAACGATGCTCGACCCGGCCTCCCATCCCGCGGAATTGGATGAGTCCGACAGAACCCTGGCCATTCGCCAGGCCCTCTGCCGCATCTCCTCCGTATGCCGGAAGCTCCTCGCCTCCCACTACATCGAAGGCAAGAGGTTCCATGAGACCGCCACCGACCTGGCCCGCGCCGCGTCCGGCGTCGGCAATACAATCAGCCGTTGTCTCAAGAGATTGCGTGCATGATTGAACGGAACACTCCCCACCTCGACGACTTCACGCTGCTCCGGTACATCGCAGAGGATCTCAACAACGACGAGCGAAGGGTGGTTCTGCTTCATCTTCAAGGCTGTGAGTCCTGCCGGCATGTCGCGGCCGAAATCGATGAGCTGGATCGGGAGTTGAAGGCTCTGACGACGAACCCGGACGCCCCGAGCCGATTTCGAGGTTGAGGACCTTCCCGAAGGCGAGCCCTTCCGCCGTAGACCGCGCGTAGATGGAGGAATGAGTCGCCGGGTCCTGGATCGGTTGCGCCGGAAGCAGAAGCGGAGCGCTCCTCTCAGCATCCTCTTATGGAGTGGCCAGGAAGCGGACTCAGTCCTATATAACCTTCATCTCTTTGTTCGCCGAGCCGGCAACGCGGCCTTTAAGGAGTCTATACCCGAGATCTCTCTTCACTTCTTGATCCGGTCGTGTTATTGCCTAATGAAGATCAGGGACATTGAGCGATTGATGTGGCGTCTGCGACTCTGTCGACAGCCGGTGCAAGCACCAAGGCAACTGTATTCCCTCTAATGCAATATTCAACGCTCGACTAATTGCCGTCTAACTGGAGACGCTCCTTCTGCGGTTTGTTCCTTGCCTTGTCTTGTTTCTTATGACAATGTCACGGTCCGCAATCACAATGGCTGAAGGAGGCTGACAATTGAGACGCAGACGTAAGACGGGATTGAATCTTTCCGCGGATGATGCGCGGCGGGCACTGGCATTCATGGTTTCGGAGGGGAAGGTCGCGGCTCGGGATGTGGTCAACGCGCTCGAGCGGCGGCAGAAGATCATCCGCGAGATTACCGATCGGTTGGCGGCCCTGGGCGAATCCGCCACAGGTCTTGTCTCGAGGGTGGCCCGGGACGTGAGGCCCAGACTGGCCCGGACAGGCCGGCGGGCGGCCAAGGCCGGCCGCAAGCGCGCGAAGCGCGCGATCTCCGCGGCCACGCGCGCGAAGTATCAGGCGCAGGGACGCTACATGGCGGCGGTCCGCCAGCTCCCGAAGACCACCCGCACGAAGATCAAGAAAATCCGGGAGAAGTCGGGTGTCGATGCGGCGGTGAAAGCGGCTCTGGCGATGGCTCGCAAGCCCATGCGCCATGGCCGGGAAGGGCGCTGATCGCGGATCGCTGATCGCTAAACGCTAAGCGGCAGCCGACCCATCACTCGGGCAAGGCCACGCGACAGGAACGCACGGGAAACGCGCGCGTCGACCCACGGAGCGAGGAGGGTCCCTCCTTAGAGACTCTCTACGGGACCCTCTTCGCTCCGCTGGTGCGGCGCGCGACCTGGCGGCACGGCCTCTCCAAGTCGGACGCGACGGATGTCGTGCAGGAGGCATTTTTCCTCGCCCTCCAGAAAGACTTTCCCGAAGCCCACGCCGGAGCGTGGCTGACTCGGGTCGTCGACTATCTGGCGATCAACTTCAAGCGCAAGGCCGCGCGGCGGGGGCGCCTGCTTCGCGAGCATGCCGCGGCTGCAGGCACGACCGGGACATCGAACGAGGCCTCCGACGACCGTGATTTCCGAGAGGAAGGCTCATGACCGGGCCTGGTTGGAAAGAGTCGATCCGGCGCTGGCTCGACGTCAATCGCAAGATTGCCCCGCCGGGGCTTTCCGTGGAAGAGGCGCGCGCGAGGGCGGAGGAGCTGGGCGCACGGATTCGACAGGGCCGCGAGCTTCCGGCGTCGTTCGCTCTGGATGATTCGGGCAAGGACGTTCTCTACGCGTTGGTGGAGCTGCTCGAAGACCCGCCATTCCCCCTCGAGGATCGGGCCGAGATGGCGGAGCGAGTCGCGGAGCTGCTGCGCGGACTCGCCTGGCCCGGCGATGCCCTGCGAGAGCGGGAGCAGCTGATCCGGGCCTGCGATTCCGTTGCGCAATCCTCGGTCCCGCACGGCGCCTATCCCTTGCCTCATTCGCAGGCTAATATGATCGCGGACGCGCCCATGAGCGACCCCAAACCCTCTGCTCACCTCGACGACGCGGCCATGTCGCGCTTTGTGAACAGGGAAATGACGCCGGAGGAGAGACAAGAGGCCATTTGTCATCTGGACTCCTGCGAAGTCTGCTCGGCGAGCGTGGCCGCGATCGCCGCTTTTGGTTTCCGGCCGGAGGATCCGGCCGAACCCCGCCGCTGAGGGCGAGTCTCCGGGGCGACGGCTAGCGGCTGCCGCGCGCGCTCGCGACGCTGGAAAGCTTGCCGGCCGGTGTCAGGGCGAAGACGCTCGGATTGCCGACGACGCCGGCGAGAAAACCCGGCGTGGGAATGCGAAGGTTCGCGACCACGGAGAGCGTCTCGCCCGACAGACCGAGGCCAACTTCCAGACGCGATTGCGGATGTAGCCAGGGAAATAGACGTTTCCGGCGCGGTCCACCACGGCGGTGGCGATCCCGTTGGCGGACAGAGACCACGGGAAGACCGACACCACGGCCAGGAGGATGAGAGCTCCGAGAAGATTCCTTTTCACGAGTGAGTAACGGCTTACGCTCTTTCTTGGTTCACAGCAGAACTCCTGCCCTCACCCCGACCCTCTCCCGGAGGGAGAGGGAGCAAAACGCGCATAAGATCCGCCCCAACGATGAAAGGGTTTGTCGGCTACGTCGCCCGGCACGGTCTGCCGCTCGTCTTTGGCACCGTTCTCGGGGAACAGCTGGGGCTCCCGATCCCCGCGATGCCGACGCTGATCGTTGCCGGCGCGCTCGCGGTCGAAAAAAACTTCCGGGCTTCGCACGCCCTCTTGCTCGCTGTCCTGGCTTCTGTCATCGCCGACATGGTCTGGTTCCTTCTCGGGCGCCGGTACGGATTTCGTGTCCTGCGGACCCTCTGCCGGATCTCGCTCTCTCCCGACTCCTGCGTTCGCCAGACCACGTCCTTCTTCGAGAAGTGGGGAATGCCGTCCCTCCTGGTGGCCAAGTTCGTCCCCGGATTCTCGACGGTCGCTCCGCCGCTCGCGGGCGCCATCGGAGCGTCCCTTGTCGCCTTTATCCTCTTCGACGCCGGAGGCGCCTTGATCTGGGCCGGAGCAGGAATCGGGGCGGGAATGATCTTTCACCCAGTGATCGACCGCGTCTTCGACTTCCTGAGCGCGATGGGAGGTTGGGCGCTGGTCGTCGTGGGAGTCGCGCTCGCGCTTTTCATCGCCTGGAAGTGGTGGCAGCGCCGCCGTTTCTACGCCCTGCTGCGGATGGCGCGCATCTCCGTCGACGATCTTGCCCGCTTGATCGATTCCGGCGAAGGCCCGCTCGTGCTCGACGTGAGGACGCCCAGCGCCCGGCGGGCGGATCCCCGACGGATTCCTGGCGCCCGTGTCCTGACCTTCGACGAAATTCCGGAGCACTCCGGAGATTTGCCCCTGGACCGCGACCTCATCCTGTACTGCACGTGACCCAATGAGGCTTCGGCGGCCCGTGTGGCCCGCGCGCTGATCGACAGAGGGTTCACGAGAGTGCGTCCGCTCGCGGGTGGACTGGAAGCCTGGGTCGAAGCCGGGCGACCCGTCGAGGGGGACGAGGAAGCCCTTCGCAGCTCGGCTTTCACCGCGTAGCCGAGAAGCCGTTCCTGCCGCGCCGGAGCACGCGCATCGCCTCCTAAGGCCTCGTTCTAGGCTAATCTCAAAACGCCGCCGTCAGGCCGACGCTGTCGGAGGAAGCGGCGGTCAGGCGATTGCCGCTCGAGTCCTCAGTCCTCGATCCTCAGTCCTCAGTCGTGATCAGCCTCTGACCACTTTCCAAATCTCCAGCACCGAACGAATCAGCGCCGGCACGATCGCGACGTCGAGCTGAGTCGACGCGTCGGAAAGGGCACGATCGGGGTGGTCGTGCACCTCCAGAAAGAAGCCATCGACGTCCCCGGTGGCCGCCGCAGCGCGCGCCAGGATAGGAGCGTACTGCTTGAGCCCTCCCGTTTCCTTCCCGCCTCCGGGCAGCTGCATCGAATGCGTGACGTCGTAGACGATCGGGCAGTCGAGGCCGCGCATCATCGCGAACGAACGCATGTCGACGACGAGGTTGTGATACCCGAAGGAGGTTCCTCGCTCGCAGAGGATCACCTCTCGGTTTCCGGCCGCGAAGAGCTTATCGACAACCTGACCCATGTCGTCCGGCGCCAGGAACTGTCCCTTCTTGACGTTGACCGGCTTGCCCGTCTTCGCGGCGGCGACGAGCAGATCCGTTTGACGAGAAAGAAATGCCGGGACCTGAAGCACGTCCAGAATGCGCGCCGCGACCTCGGCTTGAGCAGGCTCGTGGATATCCGAGAGGAGTGGCAGGCCGGTCTTTGCCTTCACGTCCGAAAGAATGTCGAGGCCCTCCTCGAGCCCCGGCCCGCGGAACGAGTCCTTCGAGGAGCGGTTCGCCTTGTCGAAGGACGACTTGTAAACGATCCGCGCGCCTGTCTCCTCGCCGATCTCTTTCAGCCGCCGGCCCATCGCGATCGCGTGCTCGCGCGACTCGATCACGCAGGGCCCGGCGAAAAAGAGGGGAGGCGCGTCGCCGCCGATCGTGAAGCCGGGCGCGATCGTGATCGCCCGCGGAAGAAGCTCAGAGTTCAAAATTCAAAGTTCAAGGTTCAACGTTTCCTGTCCAAAACTCAACTTTGAACATTGAATCTTGAACCTTGAACTCATTCCTTATGTCCTACCACCTGCGTCCTCTTTAGGAGCGAGCGCCTCTTCCAGCTCCTTCTCCCGCGCGGCCCGGTGCGCCTTGGCGGCGCGGATGAAGTCCCGAAACAGGGGGTGACACGCGAAGGGCTTCGACTTGAGCTCGGGATGGAACTGGCAGCCGAGAAACCAGGGGTGATCCTCGTGCAGCTCGATGATCTCGACGAACTTTCGATCCGGAGACATTCCGGTGAAGGAGAGGCCGGCCTCCTTCAGAACGGGAAGGTATTCCTGGTTGACCTCATAACGGTGCCGGTGACGCTCGGAGATCGACGCCTCGCCGTAAGCCCGCTGCGCGATCGACCCGGACGCCAGATCGCACGGATACTTGCCCAGGCGCATCGTTCCGCCCAGGGCCTCGACGCCGATCAAGTCCCGGAGCTTGAAGATGACTTTGTGGCGCGGCTCCTCGTCGAACTCTGTCGAGTTGGCCTCCTCCAGCCCCGCGACGTGGCGCGCATATTCGATGACAGCCGTCTGAAGGCCGAGGCAGATCCCGAAGAACGGAACCTTCTTTTCCCGGGCGTACTGAATGGCTTTCATCATCCCTTCCACGCCCCGCCGGCCGAATCCTCCCGGAACGAGAATCGCGTCCGCCCGCGCCAAAACGTCGGGATACTGGTCGTTCTCGAGCGTCTCCGCATCCACGTAGTGCAGCTTCACCCGGAGGTTGTTGGCGATTCCTCCGTGGGCGAGCGCCTCGTTCAAGGACTTGTAGGAGTCGCCGTATTCCACGTACTTGCCGACGACGGCGATATCCACCTCTCCCGACGGGTTCTTGATGCGATTGACCAGGTTCTCCCACTTGGAGAGGTCCCGGTCGTAGTGGGGGAGATTGAGCAAATCGAGAAGGATCTCGTCGAGCCCTTCCGCCGCGAACTGGAGCGGCACCTCGTAAATCGACGGCACGTCCTTGGCGGTGATGACGGCCTCGACCGGCACGTTACAAAAGAGGGAGATCTTCTTCTTCACCTCCGGAGGCAACGCGCGGTCCGTGCGGCAGAGCAGCACATCGGGCTGAATCCCGATCGAAAGAAGATCCTTGACGGAGTGCTGCGTCGGCTTCGTCTTCAACTCGTCCGAGGCCTTGATGTACGGGACGAGCGTCAGATGCACGTTGACGGCGTTGCCGCGTCCCGCCTCCTGGCGGATCTGACGGATGGCTTCGAGGAAGGGAAGCGACTCGATGTCACCGACCGTCCCGCCGATCTCGATGAGCACGACGTCGGCGTCGGGACTGACGCGATGGATGTGCTCCTTGATTTCGTCGGTGACGTGCGGGACGACCTGAACCGTCTTGCCCAGATAGTCACCGCGGCGCTCCCGCTCGATCACCGAAAGGTAGATCCGGCCCGCGGTCGTATTGTTCGTTCGGGCGGAGGTCATAGTAGTGAAACGCTCGTAGTGCCCGAGATCGAGGTCGGTCTCGGCGCCGTCGTCGGTGACGTAGACCTCGCCATGCTGGAAGGGAGACATCGTGCCCGGGTCCACGTTGATGTAGGGATCGAATTTGGCCAGGGCGACCGAAAAGCCGCGCGCTTCGAGCAGGGCGCCGATCGAGGAAGCCGCGATCCCTTTTCCGAGCGACGAGACGACACCGCCGGTGACGAAGACATATTTGCCGCTCATGAGACGGCCTCCTTTCTGAATAAGAGTTCGGCTTTTCGGAGATCCTCGGGTGTGTCGACGCCGATCGAATCGTCGGTCGCTTCTCCGACCCATATCGTATAGCCCGCCTCGAGCCACCGAAGTTGCTCGAGAGATTCCGTTCGTTCGAGGGGAGAGGGAGAGAGCGCCGCCAGACGCTGGAGCGTGGCCGCCCGGTAACCGTAGATTCCCAGGTGCTTGCGGTAAGCCGGCTGTCCGTGGCGCGCGTAGGGAATCGCCGCGCGCGAGAAGTAGAGCGCGCGGCCGTCCGCGGCGACCGCCGCCTTGACGATATTGGGATCGGCCGCGTCGGATGCCGGGATCGGGAGCGCCAGGGTCGCGATCTCCCTTCGGGGATCGGACACGAGCGTCTCCACGGCTTTATCGATGTTCGACGGCGACATGAGCGGCTCATCCCCCTGCACGTTGACGTAAATATCCGCCGGAATCTGGCGCGCGGCTTCGGCCAGTCGGTCGGTCCCGCTCGCCGCGTCGGGAGAAGTCAGAACGGCCTCCCCTCCGGCTTCCCGCACCACCCTCGCGATCCTTTCGTCGTCGGTGGCGACCACGACCCGATCGATCCGCCCTGCGCTCCGGGCGGCTTCCCACACGCGAACCACCATCGGCTTTCCGGCCAGTGAGGCGAGAGGTTTCCCGGGGAATCGGACGGAGGCGTAGCGGGCGGGGATGACTCCGACAATCTTCATGTTGTCGGGGATAAAAGTATATTCTGAGCGGCGCCTTGCGTCAAACGCGACCTCTGCTCGCGCGCCCCGTTCCGGCGTTTCTCTTGGTGATGACCCTCGCCGTCGCCGGGAGCGCTCTGGCCTGGAGCGTCGCGCGCCGGCATCAGGATCGACTCCATCGGGCGACGGGTCCCGCGAGTTGGATCTGGCTGGCAGATGAAGTGGGCGAAGAGCCCGCCCCGCTGCAGTTTTTTGCGGCCCGGGAATTCGACTGGCAGGGCTCGGGCAGCCGGCCCGCCCAGGCGTACCTCTTCGTCGATCGCCGGTACGCCCTTTTTTTCAATGGCGCACTCGTCGGGGAGGGCCGGCAGAAACCGGGAGATCCGCTCGACGCCTACGACCTTTCCGGTTTGCTTCGGCGCGGCGTCAATCGCATCGTGATAGGCGCCGAGAGTCCCGACGGAGCGGGGGGGATACTTTTCCTGCTCACCCTTCCCGACGGCACGCAGCTGCCCTCGGACGGCCGGTGGCGAGTGGCGAAAACGGAAAAGGAGCTGGAATCAGGCGGACAGCAGGCAGCTGTTTGGGGGAGTCCCCCGG
>JBKPDV010000225.1:0-16350 GCA_046728075.1 Acidobacteriota bacterium
ATCGCCGCGACTCTCCCGGTCGGCGCCTGGGCCGAAGGAAGAGGGTGGGATCAGAACCGATGGCCCGGCGGAAAGTTCCCGGATGCCCGCGATCTGGACGCCGCCGTGGCGGACCGGCCGGCGATTGCCCGCCGAGTCGACGGACATGCCCTGTGGGTCAACTCAGCCGCGCTGGCCGCGGCGAAAATCGACGCTTCGACCGCGGAACCGGCGGGCGGACGGATTCTGCGGCGGTCCGACGGATCGCCCAGCGGAGTCTTCGTCGACAACGCGATGAACTTGATCGGGAAAGCAATGCCGGCCGCGTCCGCCGGCGATTTCGAGCGCCAGATCCTGGCTGCGGCGCGCGCCTGCGCGAAGGTCGGGCTGACGCAGGTGCAGGATGCGTCCGCGTACGACGCGAACCAGATCGCCGCGCTCGAAGGGCTGGCGCAGCGGGGCGAGCTTCCCATCCGCATCTATGCGACCGTGTCGCCGGAGGCGAGCGGCCTCTCCGGATTCTTCACTCGCGGCGCGCGCATCGGGCGCGGAGACGACTTTCTGACCGTGCGCGCGATCAAGTCGTACGCGGATGGCGCCCTGGGCTCGCGCGGAGCGGCGCTGCTGGAGGACTACAGCGACGAGAAGGGAAACCGCGGACTTCTCGTCACGCCGCCGGAGAGGCTGGAGGAGCTCGCCCGCGAAGCTCGGGCCCATGGCTGGCAGCTCTGGGTTCACGCGATTGGCGATCGAGGCAATCGCATCGCCCTGGACGCCTTCGCGAAGGCGAACCGGGCGGTGCCCAGGCCGCCGGCCGGAGGAGACCGCCCGCGAATCGAGCACGCGCAAGTGATCGCGCTCTCCGACATCCCGCGCTTTGCCCGCGAGCACGTCATTGCTTCGATGCAGCCCACGCATGCGACGTCCGACATGCCGTGGGCAGAGCAGCGGGTCGGCCCCGATCGCATCGCGGGAGCCTACGCGTGGCAGAAACTGAAGAAGGCCGGTGCCCGGCTGGCCGGCGGAAGTGATTTCCCGGTGGAATCCGAGAACCCCCTCCTCGGGTTCTACGCCGCAGTGACACGGCAGGACCTTTCCGGCCAGCCCGCCGGTGGATGGCGCCCCGAGGAAAAGCTTTCCCGAGAGCAGGCTCTCGCCCTTTTTACGTCCGACGGTTCCTACGCGGCTTTCGAGGAAGACCGTCGCGGCCGTATCGCCCCGGGTTTCGAGGCAGACTTCACCGTCTTTGCCGAGGACCCGGTCGTCGCGCAGGTCCAGCGCATTCCATCGATTCCCGTGGTCCTGACGATGGTCGGGGGGCGCGTCGCGTACGGCCGCGGACGGACCGGCGGAGGGACTCCTTGAGAGGCGCGGTCACGCTATTCTTGGTCGCGATCGTCGGGGCGTCCTGTCACCGGACTTCCGAGGCCCCGGCGGAAACCATGACTCCGACAAACCATCCCAACGCGGAGCGTCGAACGCGCATGGTCGAGACCCAGATCGTGGCGCGAGGGGTGCGCGATCCGCGCGTGCTCCAAGTGATGCGGGAAGTTCCCCGCCACCTGTTCGTCGACACGGCGCATCAGTCGCAAGCTTACGAGGACCATCCGCTCCCGATTGCAGGCAACCAGACCATCTCCCAGCCGTACATCGTCGCTTTGATGACCGAGCTGCTCGACCTGCAGCCGGAGGATCGCGTGCTCGAGATCGGGACGGGGTCGGGATATCAGAGCGCCGTGCTTTCGCGGCTCGCCCGCGAGGTCTACTCGATCGAGATCGTGCCGGAGCTCGCCAATGCCTCGGCGGAGCGGCTGCGAAAGCTGGGATTCCAGAACGTGACCGTCCGAGAAGGGGACGGATACCGCGGCTGGCCCGAGCATGCCCCCTTCGACGGCATCGTGGTCACAGCGGCCCCGCCGCGGATCCCCGAACCCCTCCTCGACCAGCTCGCGCCGGGCGGCCGCATGGTGATTCCGGTGGGAGACTTTTTCCAGGAGCTGAAGGTCTTCTCGAAGGATAAGAACGGAAAAGTGACGGAGAAAGACATCCTGCCGGTGCGTTTCGTGCCAATGACCGGCGAGATCGCGAAGACGCCCCCGGCGAATCCGGCTCCGCATTGAGCCGCCCCGAAACAGACGCGACCGGCGTCACTCCCGCCGCCGAGACTGCCCCGGATTCTTCGGGACAATCCCATCTCGGGCGCACGTTTCGCGCCTTCACCTATCGAGACTACCGGCTGCTCTGGGCGGGAGCGTTCACGTCGAGCGTCGGGACCTGGATGCAGGAGGTCGCGCAGAACTGGCTGATCCTGACCATGACCGGCTCCGCCTTTCTCCTGGGGCTCGACGCATTTCTGGGCGACGCGCCGTTCCTGGCGTTTTCGCTCTTCGGCGGCGTGCTGGCGGATCGCGTCGACCGCCGGCGAATCCTGCTCGGATCGCAGCTCGTTCAGCTCACGTCGGCGTTTCTGCTGGCCGGCCTGATCTGGGGGCACGCGGTGCAGGTCTGGATCATTCTCACTCTCTCCTTCGTCGTCGGGTTCGCGCAATCCTTCGGAGGTCCGGCGTATCAGGCCCTCATTCCGACGCTCGTCGACAAAAAAGACATCGGCAACGCCGTCACGTTGAACGCGATCCAGTTCAATCTGGCGCGAGTGATCGGTCCGGTGCTCGCCGGCATCGCGTTCTACAAGCTCGGCGCGGCTGCCTGTTTCGGTCTGAACGGACTTTCCTTCCTGGCTGTCATCGTGGCTCTGCTCGCCTTGAAACGCGGCGCGCTGGATCTCCCGCCGGGAAAGCCGGAGCCGTTCCGCGAGAGCCTGAAGACCGGGCTGCGGGCGGTGAGGGATGCCAAGCCGTTGCGGGGACTGATCGCGCTCTCCTTCGTCGGGAGCTTCTGCGCGATGCCGCTGGTGACCTTCCTGCCGGTCTTCGCCCGCGAGATCTTCCACCGCGATGCGAAGGGGTACAGCGTTCTTCTCGCAGCCTTCGGAATCGGGGCGGTCGCCGGCGCCGTCGGAATCGCCGGCTTCGTGCAACGCGTCCGGCGCAAGGGAGTCCTCGCCGTGGCGATGCAGATGACCTTCGGCGCCCTGACCGTGGGATTCGCGCTGTCGCGACTTCCGGCGCTTTCCTACGCGCTCCTGCTCTTGGCCGGCGCGGCGCTGATGATCGTCTTCGCGATGTTCATGACGCTGGTTCAGTCCAGCGTCGAGGACCGGCTGCGCGGCCGCGTCGTGTCCGTCTACTCGCTCGCCTTCCGCGGCGCGATGCCGCTCGGCAACCTCGCGGCCGGAGTCCTGGCGAGCTTTCTGGGGGCTCCGCGCGTCCTGATCCTGGACGGCGCGGTGCTCATGGCGATGGGCAGCTTCGTCCTTCTGCGCCACGCTCGCTCGGGAGTGACCTCGCTGTAGTGCGTTGGCCGAAGGAGTCGGGTCCTCCTCCAAACTCGGACAGGCGACGCGACCATCTCCGATGTGCGAAAACGCGAGAATGAGACGATTAGACACGAAGCGAGGCGCCCTGCGGCGCGATGGCAGCAGCTCTGGACCGATGGCCGCGTGACTCCGGGCTACCGATCCTGAAGCGCCTTCCGCCAGTTCAGGACGACATTGATTGACGGCAGCCCTTGCTCCGTGCCGAGCCGGAAGAGGAAGTGTTGCTTGTCGGGCGTGATGCCGCTGATCACCGGCCGCGAGACCGACCCGCTCAGCCTCGGCGCGGCGTGATGTCCCGGAATGCGAAAGAGCGGCGCGGGGGTGCCGGGCTTGAGCGACGCGCCGCCGCCGATCGGCACGCGCATGATGGTGTCGCCGGAGGCGTAGAACAGCTCTTTCCCGTCCGGGCTCCACATCGGGCTCTCGCCTCCCGCGTTCGAGATTTGCCACTGCTCAGGCCCGAGGGGATAGCGGCGGACGTAGACTTCGTTGCGCATCGATGCGTTCGACTGATAGGCCACCCATCGGCCGTCGGGAGAGAACGACGCCCCGCTCTCGTCGAACGGCGTCGCCACGAACGGCGTCATCGCCGGTTTCGGGCCGAGGGTCAGCGTGTAGAGATCGCCTGCCGCCGACGGCGTCTGCACGAAGGTCAGGAGCGTGGTGCCGTCGGGCGAATAGTCATTGGGCATTTGCCACGTTTCGGACCTCAACACGGGAATGCGCTCGGCGCCGTCGAGCGACTTGGTGCAGACCTGGCCGACGGCACCCATTTGAAGGAAGAAGGCGATCTGCTTCGAATCGCGGCTCCAGCACGGGAAGCCGTACAGGCCTGGATGGAACGTGAAGCGCGAGAGGCTGCCATTGGAAGCGTCGACGAGCCAGATGTCGGTGCCGTCGGGAGCGCTGCGCACCACGGCGATGCGCTTTCCGTCAGGTGAGAGCGCGGCGTCGTCGTAGCCGGCAGCCTCGCCGATCTCGCCGTCCTCGTGCCCCTTGGCGTCGACCCACACCAGGCGCGTGGCGCCTTCGGGCGCGGGAAGAAAGGCGAGCGTGCCGTTCTCCGATGCGCTCACGATGCTGAGCTGCTTCGAGCTCATGTTGGCGACGTTGCCGAAGGGAAGCGGGACTGCTTCACCGCTGACCGCGAGGTCCGCGGGATCGAAGCGCTGCGACATCAGCACCGCGCCGCGCGAGAAGACGAGGCGGTCGGGCGGGACGAAGACGGCATTCGAAACATTGGCGAGGACCTGCTTGTGCAGCTTGCCGTCGAGCGAGCCCGCCATGAGGTCTTCGCCGGCACCGTAGAGAAAGTGCTTGCCATCCGGGAGAAACCACGGCCAGCGGTGTCGGACCCTCTTCCCTTCAAACGAAGTGACGCGCTCGGGACGGCCGCCGCCGGCGGAGACCCGATACAGCTCGCTCGAGATCGTCGGCGCGAAGACGATCACGCCGTCGCGATTCCACGTGCCGCCGCGGCCGGACGCGGCGTCGGAGAGCGTCACGGTCGTACCGCCTTTGGCGTCGATGCGGTGCAGTTTTCCGCCGGCGAAGAAGCCGAGCTGGCGGCTGTCGGGCGACCAGAACGGATACGACGCTTCGCCGGTGCCGGCGAGCGGCGTGATCGTCGTCGTGGCCAGGTTGCGGATGTACAGCGACGGCTTTCCCTGCACGTCGCTTGCGACGAACGCGAGCATCGTCCCGTCGGGCGAGATGGCCATTCCTTTGGTGTCGAACGGGAAGAGCGCCAGGTTCGGCGGCGTGTCGATGGCGAACTGCACGAGGCCGCCCGCGGGCGGCGTGCGCTTCGTCGTGTTCACGCCGACGGCGACCGCCGTGACGACGGCGACCGCCGCGACGACCCACGCGACGCGCTCGCGCCACGCGCGGCGGCGCGCGACGGGAGCCGGCACGCCGGCCGCGGAGCTGCTCTCGGCGATGAAGCGCAGCTGGAGCGTGACGTCGTGCGCGGTCTGCCAGCGATCGTCGGGATCCTTGGCCAGACAGGCTTGCACCACGCGGTCGAGCGCCGGCGGTGTCATGGGACGGAGCTGCGCGATCGGCGGCGGCTGCGTGCCGAGAATGGAGGCGATCAGGCTGGCGCGGCTCTTTCCCTCGAAGGCGCGGCGGCCGGTGGCCATCTCATAGAGAACCGCGCCGAACGCGAAGATGTCCGTGCGCGCGTCGGCGCTCGCGCCTTCGAGCTGCTCCGGCGCCATGTATTGAAATGTCCCGAGGATCGTTCCTTCCGTGGTGAGGGCCTTGGCGACGGTTTCGTCGGTCTCGGCGCCGCCGCCGAGCGGGCTCTCTTTTGCCAGCCCGAAGTCGAGCAGTTTCGCTCCCGACTTCGTCAGCATGATGTTGGCGGGCTTGAGGTCGCGGTGGATGATGCCGCGCCGGTGGGCCTTGTCGAGCGCGTCGGCGATCTCGATGCCGGTGCGCAGGAGCTGCTCGATCGGTACGGAACCACGGGCGATGCGGTCGGCGAGGCTCTCGCCTTCGAGCAGTTCCATGACCAGGTAGTCTTCGCCGACGTCATAGAGCGCACAGATGTTCGGGTGGTTCAGCGAGGAGATGGTCTTCGCTTCGCGCTCGAAGCGCGCGCGCAG
Source organism: Acidobacteriota bacterium (assembly GCA_046728075.1). Classification (GTDB taxonomy): domain Bacteria; phylum Acidobacteriota; class Thermoanaerobaculia; order UBA5066; family Gp7-AA6; genus JBKPDV01. Next base: position 6,025 of record JBKPDV010000225.1, read on the forward strand.
TTCGGGGTCATGCGCGAGCTCCGCCGGAAGAACTTTGACGGCCACGCTGCGGTCCAGGCGCGTGTCGCGCGCGCGATAGACCTCGCCCATCGCGCCCGCACCGAGCGGCGCAACAATCTCGTATGGACCGAGGCGCGTTCCTGGGGTAATTGGCACCGAGCGGACAGAATACATGACACATTCGGCGCGCAGGGGTAAGGAAAGGATTGAAGGAATTGGTGGAGCTGAACGGGATCGAACCGTCCCGCTCGCTCGCGAGCGGGACATCGTCGCGCTCCGTTTAGCGGGGGGCAAGGCCCCCCGAGCCCCCAGGAGGTCGTCGGTTCGATCCATCAGCAGTCACGCTAATGGGAGGGTGTCGCGGGGATCAGCGAATCTCTTTTTGGCGGAGCTGATCGGGATCGAAACGACCCGCTCTCGCTTCGCTCGGGGCGGGTCGTCCGACGCGCTCCGTTTAGCGGGGGGGCAAGCCCCCCCGAGCCCCCCAGGAGGTCGTCGGTTCGATCCATCAGCCGTTAGGCAGATGGAGATCCAAGTCGTGATTCACGCGGAGTGCTTATTGGTGGAGCTGATCGGGATCGAACCGACGACCTCCTGAGTGCGATTCAGGCGCTCTCCCAAACTGAGCTACAGCCCCACAGAGGGCGCGCAGGATAGCACGGACTGAGGTTCACCGAAAGGTGAATCGAGGCAAGAAGGCCGCGCTACGATGCTGGCCGATGAATCACGGCATCGACTTCGCCGCGTTTCTGGTCGCCTTCGCGTCGGCTCTCCTCGCCGCCAAGCTTCTCGGGGAGCTGGCCGAGCGTTTGGGTCAACCGGCGGTGCTGGGCGAGCTCACGGCGGGGGTGCTTCTCGGGCCCTCGGTCCTCGGATGGGTCCCGCTTTCTGCGGGCATCCTTGTGGTCGCCGAGATCGGAGTGCTTCTTCTTCTCTTTGGCGTGGGGCTCGAGACCGATCTCGAGGACCTTCTCCGCGTGGGCGCTCCCGCGCTCGCTGTCGCGGTGTTCGGCATGGTCCTCCCGTTCGCCGGCGGTTATCTCTTCACGCGAGTGCTCGGGTACGAGTCGCTGACTGCCGTCTTCGTCGGCGCGGCATTGACCGCCACGTCGATCGGCATAACGGCCCGCGTCCTGGGTGAGCTCGGGGTCTTGAAGACCCGGGAGGGGCAGATCATTCTCGGGGCTGCGGTCGTCGACGATGTTCTGGGCCTGGTCCTTCTCTCGGTCGTGAGCCGCATCGCCGAATCGGGCAGCGTCGGCGCGCCGGTCGTTCTACGCTCTCTCGCACTGGCGGTCGGGTTTCTCGCTGTCGCTCTGGCAGCCGGAGTTCCGTTGGCGCCCCGCCTGATGGGGATCGTCAGCCGGTCAAACGCCCGCGGCGTCCTGATCGCGGCGTCCGTGGCTCTCGCGCTTCTCGCCGCGGTCGCAGCGAAGAAGGCCGGCTCCGCGGAGATCGTGGGGGCGTTCGCGACCGGCCTCGTGCTGGCGCGCACGAACCGGCGGCACGACATCGATCGCGCGGTCCAGCCGATCGTCGACACGTTTGGTCCGATCTTTTTCGTGGCCGTAGGGGCTCAAGTCGACGTGGCGCTCTTGAATCCCATGGTGGCGGAAAACCGGCCGTCGCTCCTCCTGGCTCTGGGACTCACCGTGATCGGGCTCGCGGGAAAATTCGCGGCCGGCTTCGCCGCCTGGGGAAAGGTCCGCCGCGCCTTCATTGGCGCCGGACTGATTCCGCGCGGGGAAGTCGGCCTGATCTTCGCCTCGATCGGGAAGGCCACCGGAGCCCTGCCGCGTGGTGTCTTCGTGGCGGTCGTGCTCGCCGTTTTTGCGACGACCTTTCTCGCGCCGCCGCTGTTGAAGTGGCTGCGTCCGCCGCAGCCGGTTGACGGTCGAGTGTCGAGAGTCAAAGCGTGAGGAGCTGCCTCCTTTCGACTATCGACTATCAACTGTCGACTGTCGACTGTTGACTGATGGGTGGCCTCGAGATGATCGCGACTTTCCCGCCGCGCTCCGAGCGAATCGCCGCGCTGGAGAAAGGATTCTTCGACCTTCTCGTCATCGGCGGGGGAATCACCGGGGCGGCGGTGGCGAGGGACGCGGCGGCGCGAGGGCTCTCGGTTGCGATCGTCGAGCGGGACGACTGGGCTTCGGGGACGTCCTGGCGCTCCTCCAAGCTCGTGCATGGGGGGCTTCGCTACTTAAAGTCGGGCAGCCTTCGCCTCGTCTTCGAGTCGCTCTCCGAACGGGCGCGCCTGCTGCGCCTGGCTCCGCACCTGGTGCGACCCACCGATTTTCTCTTTCCGAGTTACCGGCACCGCGGGTTTTCACCGCTGGAGCTCGAGTTGGGCCTGATCCTCTACGATCTGCTCGCGCTCGGGCGTTCTCCGCGATGGCACCGCCGGCTTTCGCGAGAGCAGGTCGTTTTACACGAGCGGCTGCTCGAGAGCGCCGACCTTTCCGGCGGCGCGCTTTATTCCGACGCGCGCACGGACGATTCCCGCCTGACCTTCGAGAACGTTCTGGATGCGGCTTCTCTCGGCGCGACGGCGGTGACTCGACTCGAGGTCGAAGGGTTGGAGAAAAACGAAGCCGGAACCCTCTGCGGCGTCCGCGCGCGGGATCGGGAAGGCGGGCGAAGCCTGACCGTGCGGGCGCGCGTCGTGGTCAACGCCGGCGGTCCCTGGGGAGATTCGGTCCGGCGCCTGGAAGAGCCCGGAGTCCCGGCGGTCCTGCGCGTGTCTCGCGGCTCACACCTGACCGTCCCGGCGTCGCGCCTTCCCGTGCTCGAGGCGATCGCCTTTCCGATGGACGACGGCCGGCTTCTCTTCGCGGTTCCGTTTGAGCACGTCACGCTGCTCGGGACGACCGACCAGGACCATCGTGGATCTCCCGATGACGTCTTCGCCACGCCGCAGGAGGTGGCCTATCTTCTCGACGCCGCCGGGCGCACGTTTCCCTCCGCCCGGATCGCCGCCGGCGACGTGCTTTCGACGTTCGCCGGCCTGCGGCCCCTCGTTCGTCAGGCGGGCCGCAACTTGATGGAAACCAGCCGTGAAGAAGCGATTCTGGTTTCCGAGGGGGGCCTCGTCACGGTCACCGGCGGCAAGCTCACCACGCACCGCCGGATCGGAGAGAAGGCCGTCGATCGCATCGGTCCGCTCCTGGCCGCTCAAGGGGTCCCGACTCGCCCGAGTGCGACCCGGGAGCGGCCCTATCCCGGCGCGCCGCCGGACCCGATGGAAGCGTTTCTTGCGACGTTGGTGGAAAGCGCGGCGAAGGCGAGATCCCCGCTTTCTGCGGAGACCTCCGAGCACCTGGGCCGCCGGTACGGACGCCGGACCGCCCAGATCCTCGCGCTGACCGCCGAGGATCGCGCGCTCCGCCGGCCGATAGCGGAGGGGCTTCCGGACATCGAGGCGGAGATCGTCTTCGCGGCGCGCTTCGAGGACGCTCGCTCGCTGGCGGACGTTTTCATTCGCCGCACCCATCTCTACTGGCAGGCGCACGATCAGGGTCTGGGCGGGGCCGAGCGGGCCGCCGACCTGCTCGCCCGGGAGCTCGGTTGGTCGCGCGAGCAGCGTCAGGCCTCTCTCGACCAGTACGCCCAGGAAGTCGCCCGCTCCCGGGCATGGTCGACTGAAATCAAGGAATGATTACAATATATGAATTGTGATCCTCTCTCCTTTTGCCTGTCGACTGTCGACTGTCGACTATCAATCACTCAATTCCGACAGTGTCGTATCGAGCAAGGCCCGGCGCTCGCCGTCCAGACGGTGAAACAGCGGCTCGAGCACGAGCGCGACGCGATCCTCCCGCTCTGTCGAGATCGCGTAGAGATTCGGTGACACGGCCTCGAGGATCTCGGCCACGGTGATCCTGTCGGGGCGCTGCGCGAGCCAGTATCCATGCTGCTCATCCCCTTCCACGAGCTTTCGGTCCTGCAGGCATTTCAGCATCTCCTGGGCCTCGGAGGTGCGACCCTCCTGACGATCCGAAAGCTCCCGGAAGGTATGCGGGCCCTCGCGCGCCAGGATGAGCAGCATCCGAATCGCGTTTTCCGCCCGGCCGGCGGGACGGCTTCCTTCGACACGGCGGCGGGCGACGCCCGTCTGCAGGACGTGCGTCAACTCGACTCCCAGGAGCACCAGGACCCAGACGAGATAGATCGAGACAAGCGACAAGAGGAGAAGAGTCAGTGAGCCGGTGATCAGGTTCACGCGGGACAGCGCCCGAACGTAGAGTCGGAAGAGAGACCTCAAGAGCTCGAGGGAGAAAGCGACGGAGGCCGCCGCGGTCGCGGCGGAGCCCCAGTTCACCCGGACGCTCGGCAGGAAGCGGTACAGAAGCGTCAGCGCCGTGAACTCCGCCGCCAGGGGAAAGAGAGAGCTCGCCGCCTGGGAATCCAGGAACCCTCCCATGCCGGAGCGACGGAGCAGCCGCGCGCCGAGCGCGATCGAGCCCATCAGGAGGGTAAATGCGAACAGAACGAGCACATAGAGGGCCGCCCGCGACCAGAAGCGCCGCCGCTTGGGCGCCCCCCAGACAGCGTTGAAGATTCCCTCGATGATGAAGATCAGGCGCAGCGAGGCGACGAGAAGGATGACGAGACCGATGCCCGAGATCGCGCTGGACTCGGACACGAACTCGCGCAGGTTATCGGTGACGCGGGCGGTGTGGTACGGAAGGATCGCGTTGACGATATCGAGAATCGTCCCGACGTTCTCCTGAAAGAAGGCGGCCAGAAGAAAGGCGAAGGTCGCGAGCAGAGGAACCGCCGCCAGGAGCGAGGCAAACGAGAGAGAATCGGCGAGGTCCACCCCTCTGTCTGCCCGAAATCCCCGGAGCGTCTCCACCAGGATCTCCTTGAGGACGAGGGCCCCCCGTAGAAAACGCTCCGGGATCCCCGGAAAGCGTTTTCGGGCCTTCTGTAGGGCCGCTCCTACTCGCTGACTCTTCGGCATCTTCGCGGCGCTCGACCAAGCGCCGGATCACCGTAACGGGATCGCGTGTCCGGCGCAAGCGGCGAGAGTCTTGCAACAGTCCGCACGCACGGGCGGGGCGCGCCGACGTTATAAGATGGCTCCGCCTTCGAAAAAGGGGTGAAACATGGGAAAAGAAACACCGTTTGACCGGGCTCGGGATTTCGTCGAAGAGAAGATCGACCAGACCAAGGAGGTTCTGGGCGATTCCTATTCTCGCGCCCGCGACCAGTTCGACGACGTCAGCGACGATGTTCGCAAGAACGTGAAGAAGACCGCGAAGCGCCTCGAGAAGGACTACGGCTACATCTGGGATGACGCCGCCAAGTATGTCCGCGAGAGCCCGGGCACGGCGATCGCGATCGCGCTCGGAGCAGGCTTCCTGCTCGGATACCTGCTGCGCGGGGACGACTAAAGTCCGCAGGCGCTAGGCGCTGGGCGATGGGCGATGGGCGACCGGAGCTCAGACTCTGATTCTTCCTCGACTAGCGCCGAGCGCCGAGCGCCCAGCGCCCATGTTCAAAATCGACGCCTTCGAGGAAGCTCTGCCGCGGGAGTGGCGGGGAGTCGTGCGGGATTATCCAGCGCTCTCGGCCGCGGCTGCCGCGGCAACGGGCTTCTATCTCGGACGCCGCAGCCGCCACATCGGGCGGCGGCTGGTGGCGGCAGTCGTTTCGACGGCGATCGCGATCGCGATTCGCCAGGTGCGACGGGCAGCGGGGTTGCCTGCGCGCTAGCACGTTCTGCCGAACAGATACTCACCGAGAAAAGACGCCTCCGCGTCGGCCCGCCTCCCTTGGAGGCACGCGGCGGCCGGCCGCGAAGAGTAGAAACCGGCCGTCGCTGAGGGTTCGTCGCAGTTACTGCCTGCCTTCTGTTTCCCTGTTCCTTGCTCCTCACCCATCACCTCCGCCGGGAGGCGGTCCGCCGCGGAGGCTTGCGGCGTTCCTCTAGGTCAAGGTGCGAGCCCCGGAGACGGCGGGATCTCCCGGAGGAGGCCCTGTCCGAGGGCACACGCAATGATGGAGCACTTGGGAATCTGCCCCCTGTGCCCGAGAGACCGGAGCGGCGGTCCGGAGGATTCCTTCGCGGCCAGGCCGCCGCGTGCCTCCGAGGGAGATGCCGACGACTCCGGGGCGACTCGTTGCAGAACCCGGTCCAGCGAGCCATCCAGGATCGATAATCCAGCCCTCCATATAATCGCGCGGTGACTTACAAGCAGGCGGGCCATCCCGCGCTCTCGACGTTCGCGTCGAGCGCGGGTTGAGCCTGCAAGATCGGTCAGTTCGACCTCTCCGCGCTTCTGGCAAGACTGCCGGCCCCGGCGGACCCCAATCTGCTGGTGGGCAACGCTCAGGCCGACGACGCCGCCGTCTACCGGATCGGCGCCGGCCAGGTTCTCGTTCAGACGGTGGACTTCTTCACGCCGGTCGTGGACGACCCTTACGTCTTTGGCCAGGTCGCCGCCGCCAACGCTCTCTCCGACGTGTACGCCATGCGCGCCCGCCCGGTGCTCGCCCTGGCGCTGGCCGCCTTCCCGACGGGCGCGCTTCCGCCCGAGATGCTCGAAGAGATCCTGCGCGGGGGAGCGGAGAAGGTCGCGGAGGCGGGCGCGGTGATCGGCGGCGGCCACTCGATCGATCACGACATCCCGCTCTACGGTCTGGCGGTCACGGGCTTCGCGCCGGAAGCACAGATCACGCGCAACATGGGAGCGCTCCCCGGAGACGCGCTGGTGCTGACCAAGCCGCTGGGGATCGGCGTGACCGTCTCCGCCGGCCGCGCCGACAGCCTCTCGGCGGAGGGAATGGGCCGGATCTTTCACCGCGATCTGCTGGACGAATCCGCGCGCGCGGAAGTGGTTGCCGCGATGGGAACCTTGAACCGGGCGGCGGCCGAGGCGATGGAAGAATTCGAGATCCATGCCGCCACCGACGTGACGGGATATGGCCTGCTCGGCCATGCCTACGAGATGATGGACGCCTCGGGCACGACCGGAGAGTTCTCCGTCGCGCGGATCCCCTTGCTGTCGCAGGCGCGGCGGCTGGCGGCCCGAGGAATCGCGCCGGACGGCTCTCGGGTCAATGTGCGGCATCTGCGGCCCCGCGCCGACGTGGCAACGGAGGTCTCTGACGACGACTTCCTGCTGCTCTGCGACGCGCAGACCTCCGGAGGCCTCCTGGTCTCGCTGCCCGAGCGCCAAGCCGAGTCCTACGCGTCGCGGTGTCGGGAGCGGGGCGCTCCTGCCGGCGCGGTGATCGGCCGCGTTCTGCCGAAGGGGGAAAAGACGCTGAGGGTCGTGGCCTAAGAAAAGGAGTCCAGATGCCCCCACAAACCAAGGACTGGGTCTCGGTCGCCGAGACGGGTAACGACGAAGAGGCCGCACTGATCGCGGGCCTTTTGGAATCGCTCGGCATACCGGTCGAGGTGGAGAGCCCATCGGGATCCACTCCGTGGCCGGAGAATCTCGGCGCGTTCGGCATGAGCCGGGTCCTGGTGCCGCCCGAGCGGGCCGCGCAGGCGAGGGAGCTTCTCGCTCAGCGGCAGAGACAGTTCCGCGAGCATCCGCTCGAGGATGTCTCGAGCTCTTCCGAAGAGGACGAGTAGCAGGCGCATGGCGCTTCTGCCGATCGGCACGAAGGTCGGGCGATTCCAGATCACCGGCGTGCTGGGGGAAGGCGCGATGGGCGTGGTCTATCTGGCCCACGACCCGCAGATCGACCGGCCGGTCGCCCTGAAGATGCTGCGGCCCGAGGCGCTCGTCGGCGAGCACGGCAAAGAGATCGAGAGCCGGTTCCTGAAGGAAGCCAAGCTCGTCGGGCGCCTCTCCCATCCCAACGTGGTGACGATCTACGAGGCGGGCGAGGACAAGGGCACGGCCTATATCGCGATGGAGTACGTGGAGGGGCAGCCTCTGACGGCGTGGCTCGGGCAGCAGAGCGTCCTGTCGCTGCCCGATCGAATCGGTATCGTCCGCCAGGTCGCCCAGGCCCTCGAGCATGCTCACGATCGCGGCGTCCTGCATCGCGACATCAAACCGGGCAATATCCTCCTGACTCCGGACCGGCGCGTAAAGGTCGCCGATTTCGGCATCGGCAAACTGCTGATTCCCGGCGGCAGCGAGCTCACGCGCACCGGCCACATGGTCGGGAGCCCGGCCTACATGTCTCCCGAGCAGATCCGCGGCGAGAAGCTCGACGGCCGATCGGACCTCTTCTCGCTCGGCGTGGTCTTCTATGAGCTGCTGACCGGGGTCAAGCCCTTTCCCGGGGAATCGATTACGACGCTCGTCTATCAGATCCTGCACCTGGAGCCGCGCGATCCGGTGCTCGTCAAGCCCGAGTTGCCTCCCTCGACCAGCGATGTGTTCGTGCGGCTGCTCGCCAAGACGCCCGAAAAGCGGCCGGCCAGCGCGCGCGAGTTTCTCCAGGAGGTCGACCGGATCCAGAGCCGCCTCTCCCGTGCCGACAAGACGGCGGTGATGCCGCGCCCGGCGTCGGAAGAAAAAACCGTCGCGTCGGGAGCAGCGGGCCTTCCGCCGGCGCAGCCTCCCTCTGCTGACCGGCGGCTGGGCGGCGGTCCCGGTTATCTCTTCGGAGCGGCGGCTCTCATCCTCGCGGCGGCAGTCCTTGTCTGGATCTGGAAGTCGACCTCGCGCCCGCAGGAACGGAACGCCGCGGTCTCGCCGGCCCCCACGACTCTTCCTGCCCAACCAACGGCCGCGCCGATTCCAACGGCCGCGATCGCGACACCGCCGCCGACTGCTCCCGCGCTTCCGACCGCCGGCCCGGCTCAAGCAGCCGACGCCATCGTGGGCGCGCCGCGCATCGTCGGGGCCGGCGGGACTCCCATCTCGACTCTCTCTTCTCCGCGCCGCACGCTGACGGCCCTGGCCCTGACCCGGCAGGCTCCGACGGCGGCGCCGCGATCGGAACCGCCCCAACCGATTGCCTCGGCTGAAAAAACGACTTCCTCCCGCGAGACCCGCGAGAGCCGCGAGCCCGACAACCTGTACCGGACACGCCGATACGCGAAGTTCGGCGTCAGCCCGGACCAGGCGCGGATTTACCTGGACGGCCGTTACGTCGGAATCGCCGATGACTGGGACGACCGCGGGGGAGGCAAGACGCTCGAGATCGGCCGCGAGGGGACGCACCGCGTGCGCCTGGAGCTGCCGGGCTACAGGACGCTTCATCTGGACGTCCTGGTGACGTCCTCCGGGGACGAGACCGTGGACATCAACGATGAGCTGAAACGCGAGTCGAAGGTCGACTATCCCAAGATTCCGAAGGTCGACGATCGCACGGTCGGCCCCGTCGAGTTCACGAAAGTCGAGCCCGCAGACGCCGTCGTCTCCGAAAACGACCGAACGTTTGGACCCGCCTCGTCTTTCGGCGCCGGATCTCCTTTAAAGCTCACCGGACCAAGAGTCCACGACCTCACCGTGTCAGCGCCCGGTCACCGATCGAAGACTTTTCGCATCCTCGTCGCCGGCAACGCCGACCGGGATGTTGCCAAGATTAAAGCCGAGCTCAAAAAGGAATGATCCAGAAATTTTCCAAGTCTCTGGCGGAAACCTAAGCTTCGTGATATACGGCCAGTAGTTAACGGTCTTCAGGTGGGTACCAACCCTGGTCTTTCTGCGGCTTCCGGCGTAACACCCTGGATGGGTCCTGTCATCGGGTTGAACGCCCGGCCAAATCGAACCCGCCACTCCGGGTTCGTAAGGACCCGAATATTTTTTCTAGTTCTCACGGTTCTTCTGAGTACTGCGCAAATCCTGCTCTGCCAGACTGTACGGCTTGCAGTCAATAAAAAGCGGATTGTAACGGGGCGCACCCCCGTCTTGGTCATGCTGCCAGTCACCTCAGCGGCTCCGTCAGCCAGCGGTTTCACGCAGCTAGCGGACTACGGATCCCGCACCGTTTACCTTGGTCCGGCCACGGCCGCGGCAAGCGTGATCGCCAGTCTCAAAGCGGAAGGCTACGACGCGTCTATCGCTACCGACGTCGAGCGCGTTCAGTTTCACGACTATTTAATCAATCCCGACACGGGCCAGGTGACTCCCGCGGTCGACCCAACGTACACGCCAACCGGCAGCGACGGTCTGTACATCGTGGTTTTGAAGTCCTACCCAACGTCGGACTGGTTGGATGACTTGGATCGGCTGAATGTACGGATATTGCAAGAGCTACCGCCCGCGGCATACCTCGTGCGGGCTGCTCGGACGGTCGCCTCGAGCGCCCTTGCGGGTCGCAGTTTCGTTCGAAAAGTTGCGCCCCTGCTACCCTCGATCAAGAAAGCGCTCTTCGGCCAGACCGCTCCTCCATCTCCATTTCGAA
>JBKPDV010000226.1:0-6783 GCA_046728075.1 Acidobacteriota bacterium
GTCAGGAGCTCGAGCAGGAATCCCTGGCCGAGCATGAGGAGGACCGCGAGGGCGGAATACAGGATCCGGCGATCCTGGAAAGCGTGCTGAAGAAAAGGGCTCAAGAATTGAACGATGAGCAGGAGGTAACCCGCCACGAGAACGGCATAGATGGCAACCTCGACCGCCAGGAGGCCGAACGATCCAAACGTCTTGAATCGGCTGCTTTTCTCCATCGGGACTCTCTGAGTGCAAGAGATTCGCCAGCAGGGTTATCCTTCCCGACGTGACGGAAGCGCCCGGATATCGCGCACTGCTCGCCTCGGGCGAGCTGGAGGACCGCGTCGAGCGGCTCTATGCGCTGCTTCGGGCCTGCACAGTCTGCCCGCGGGATTGCGGCAACGACCGGCTCGCCAATGTGCTCGCTTCGTGCGCCTCGGGCGCGAATCCGATCGTGTCCTCCTACACACCCCACTTCGGGGAGGAGCCCGGGCTCTCCGGGACCCGCGGCGCAGGGAACATCTTCTTCGGCCAGTGCAACCTTCGCTGTGTCTACTGTCAGAACTACCAGATCAGCCAGGACTACCACGCGCAGAAGGGGAACGAGGTCTCCGTCGAGCGGCTGGCCGAGATGATGCTCGAGCTCCAGGAGCGCGGCTGCCACAATATAGGGCTTGTTTCCCCGACGCACGACGCGCCTCAGGCTGCCCGGGCGATTCTCCTCGCGGCGCGGCGCGGGCTCTCGCTTCCGATCGTCTACAACACGAACTGCTACGATTCCGTCGAGGTCCTGCGGCTTCTCGAAGGCGTCGTGGACATCTACCTGCCGGACTTCAAATACGCGGACGATGCGGCCGGATGGCTGTATTCGAAGGTCCCGGACTATGTCGGCCGGTCGCGCGCGGCGTTGCTCGAGATGTATCGGCAGAAGGGGTCCCGGCTCGTCTTCGATGAGAGCGGGCTCCTGCAGAGCGGTCTTCTCGTGCGGATGCTCGTCCTGCCGGAGAACGCGGCCGGCATCGGGGAATCGCTCGGCTGGATCGCGGAGACTCTGTCGCCGCGGGTTGCGATTTCGTTGATGTCCCAGTACTACGCGATCCACCGTGCCGCCTCCGACGAGCGCTACGCGAAGCTCTCCCGGTCGATCACGGCCTCCGAGTGGGAGGAGGCGCTCGCGGCGCTCGAGGCCCACGGCTTTGAGAACGGGTACCAGCAGGAATTCGAAACCGCCAACAAGTACTACCGGCCCGACTTTACGGACGGCGCCACGCCGTTCAGGGACATCCGGGACTTCAAGAATGAGGACTGCGGACCAAGGACTGCGGACTCAGGAGGCTGACGCCGGAATGAGAGGTATCGGGGCGGAAGCTTCTGGAGTCCTCAGTCCTCAGTCCTCAGTCCTCAGTCGAAGAAGTCGGGCGGGTCCCTGGACCTCTCTCGCTCTCGTCGGCGCCTGCGCGCTCGTCTCGTTCTTCTTCGGTCTGGGAACGATTCCCTTGACGAGCCCGAACGAAGGGCTCTATGCGCAGACCGCGCGGGAGATGGTCGAGGGGTCGAGCCGCGTGATTCCGCGGGCCAACGGGGTGGTCTATCTGGAGAAGCCGCCGCTTCTCTACTGGCTCGCGGCTGCTTCGATGAGCGCCTTCGGTGAAAACGCGTTCGCCGCGAGGCTTCCCTCGGCGCTGGCGGCCTTGGCGACGGCGGGACTGCTCGTTGCGGCCGGACGCCGCCTGGGGCCTCCGAGCAGCGTTCCCCTCGCCGGAGTGATCTTCACGACTTCCATGGGCCTCGTGCTCGTCGCCAGGCAGGTCCTCTTCGACTCCCTCTTGACGCTCTGGACCACGGTCGCGCTTCTCTCGTTCTGGTTCGGCACCGCCCCCGAGAGCGGCACGCGCCGCCGCCGCTCGCCGCTCGTCCTCGTCGGTTACGCGGCGCTGGCTTTCGCGCTCCTGACCAAGGGCCTCGTGGGCGTGGCGCTGCCCGTCCTGACGGTCCTCGCGTACAGCGCGGCGGCCCGCGACGCCGGACGCCTGCGCCGGGCCTGGAGCACGCCAGGAATCGTCCTCTTTCTCGCGATCGCGGCGCCCTGGCATGTGGCGGCCGCGCTGGCCGAAAAGCGCTTCGCCTGGTTCTACTTCGTCAACGAGCACTGGCTGCGCTTCCTCGGCCGAAGACAGCCTCCCGACTTCCACGAGGACCCGATTTTTTCCCCGCTCCTCTCGCTCATCCTCCTCCTGCTCCCGTGGGGAGTCTTCCTCGCCGGCGCGGTGCGATCGGAGCTCAGACAGAGGGAGGAGCGCCGCCTCCGGCCAGAGACGGTCTTCCTTTTCTGCTGGGCGCTCGTTCCGGCGCTCTTCTTCACGCTCTCGCGTACGCGCACGTACTACTACCAGCTGCCGAGCGTGCCCGCTCTCGCGCTTCTACTCGGTCGCTTCTGGGCTCGCGCGTGGGAGCAACCACGGCCGTGGCCTCGGCCGCGGGGCTTTCTTTTTCCCGCGGCCGGTCTGTCGGTCGTCGTCGCGGCGGCGTGGCTCTTCGCTGGCTTCGGGAGTTGGGGATCGCTGCGCAATGCCGCCTGGCACGCCCTGGCGTTTGCCTGCGGCGGTTGGCTGTTGGCCGGTCTGATCGCGGGCGCTCTCTTCATCGCGACGCACCGGGAAAAGGCGGCGTTCGCCGCGATCGCAGCGGGAGTTCTCGGGACCGTCGTGGTCGGGATCCGATTCGCCGCGGAAATCGGCCATCCGGTCTTTCGTTCGGACGAAGCGTCCGCCCGACTGATTGCGTCGCTCGGTGCGCCCGAGGGGACGCGGGTCGCCGTCGAGGGGAAGTTCGAGAATCATTCGTCGCTGGCGTTTTACCTGCCCCGGAGATTCCGGCCCCTGCTCGTCGTCGACGCGGTCGGCCAGGGAGATCTCGCCTTCGGCTCGACCCTCGAAAACACCCGCGGGATCTTCGTCTCGACGACGCCGACAATGTTCGAGCTGACCGACAGCCAGCCTCTCTTCTATCTGACCCTGTCCCCTTCGAAGCTGCGCGTGCCGCCGAAGTTGAAGCTCGTCGCCTGCGACGACGAGACGATGCTGTGGACGAACGTCGGGGAATCGGATCATCTTTCCATCGGATCATCGGTTCAACATCCCTCGACGAGGGGCAATTGAACCGATGAACCGATGAACCGATCGGCTAAAAGAGCTTCCTCTGCGACTCGGATGGCGTGCTGGTCGTGGTCGCCGCAAGGATCGGATAGGTCTCCCGCAGCGACTCCGTGACCTCGCGCGTTTCCCCAGTCAGAATCGCCTGCAACTGCAGGGCGTTGGCGACGGCCTGGCCGCGGAAGTGGTTGTTCAGGATCGCGTACACGCCCTTCGAGGCCGCGCGGGAGGCGTCGTCGATCCTCTTCGTCCAGGGAGCGAGCTCGCGCTCCGAATAGAGATAGTTGTAGCGCTCCTCGTTGGACGTGTCGGGGCCGAACCACTTCTCCGCGTTGCGGCCATGAAAGCGAAAGTAGGCAAACGGCGCCGTCACGTGGCCGGTCGCCGGAAGATTCGCGGAAAGCCGAGGCTGATCGATGTTGACGAAGGCCGCGCCGCGCGCGGACAGGAGCTCCAGGACCTGCACGTCGTCCCAGGAAGCGTGGCGAAACTCCACGGCGAGAGGGAATCCGGCAAAGCGGTCGAGCGTCGATTCGAGATGGCCGCGGTTTTCGGCTGTATTGTGGAAGGCCATCGGAAACTGGACGAGAAGGCTTCCGAGCCGGCCGGCCTGTACGAGCGGGCGCATCGCTTCCGCGAACGCGTCCCGGTCGGCGTCTCCCGATTCCCGCTCGTGTGTGAAGCCTCGAAAGAGCTTAGCCGTGAACGCAAAGCGGGGATTGTGCTCGACGCGGCGCACCCAGCTCTCCGTCATCTTCGCCGGCGGAATCCGATAGAAGGTCGAGTTGACTTCGTTGGTGTCGAAGAGCGAGGCCATCAGCGTCAGACGGTCGAAGCCGCGCGGCGGTTTGGCGGGGTAGACGATCCCGTTCCAGTCGTCGTAGGCCCACCCCGCCGTGCCCACACGGATCGGCGCGGCCGAGGCGGTCATGGGCTCAGGCGTCGGAGCGCGTTAGCGAAGTCGAAGTGTGCGGGATCGCGGGCCAGCCAGAACTGTCCTCCCCCCGCGTCAGCTCCGTCGACGGAGACCCGCAGGAGCCAGACCCCGTCCTCCCAGTCCGCGCTGACGGGGACGTGGAAGCGCAGCGGGACGGAAGTCTGTTTGCGCGCGACCGAAACCGTCCCCTCGTAAACAGTGGTTCGCTTCCGGGCCGGAGAGATCGCCTCGACCTTGTAGGGAAGGGTGCGGGCCTTGTCGACGGCGGGCAGATCCAGGGTTGCCTCGACGCGGACTCGGGGGTCGGATCCTTTCCTCAGGGGGAAGCCCTCGGGCGCCGACCGCTTGCCGGAGGCGTCGGCGGGGAAGAGCGCGAGATCGCTGATGGCGGGTCCGAGCAGCTCTCGGCCAGCGACCTTTCCCTTTTCGTCTTTGATCCGAAACGGAAAAACGATGTTGGCCGCGATCTCGATCGGTTGGCCGTCGGCGAGCGCGGGGCGGAAGGACCAGGCCTGAACCGCCGCGAGCGTCGGTTGAACGAGGTCCGGGTGAGTCGCCCACAGCGCGTGCGCGTCCTGGACGGCTCCCTTCTTGTCGATTCGCGCGATCAGGATGACGTTGCCCTGGGCGTTTCCTTTCAGCAGCGTGTCGGGCATCGTGGCCTTCTGCTGACGCACGATCTCGGCGCCGCGAGTCTGGGCCCGCGCGGCGGAGCCGAAGAGCAGCAGCGTCGCGAAGCAAACTGCGGCCGCGCGGGCCGGGACTCGGGACTCGGGACTCGGGACTCGGAGAGGAAGACTCATCGCGTCCCGCGTTCCGCGTCCCGCGTCCCGTCTTCGAGGGCCCTTCGCGCGTGATACGAGGATCGCACCAGCGGCCCGGACTCGACGCGCAGGAATCCCATGTCCTCGCCCGCCCGGCGCAACTCGTCGAACTCCTCGGGCGCGTAGTACCTCTCGACGGGAAGCCGCTTCTCGTAGGGCTGCAGGTACTGGCCGATCGTGACGATGTCGCACCCGACGGAGCGCAGGTCGCTCAAGGTCTCGATGATCTCTCCCATCGTCTCTCCCAGGCCGACCATGAGCCCGGACTTGGTCCGCATCGCTCCTCCGGTTGCTCGGGCATGCGCGTGGGCGCGCGCGAGCAGCTCGAGCGACTGGTCGTAGCGCGCCTCCGGGCGCACGCGGTGGTAGAGGCGCCGGACGGTCTCGGTGTTGTGATTCAGGATCTCCGGGCGCTCCGCCAGGACCGTCTCTAGCGCTGCCGCGTCGCCGCAGAAGTCCGGGATCAGCACTTCGACCGTGCAGCCCGGCACTCTCCGGCGGATCTCGCGGATCGTCGCGGCGAAGTGGCCGGCCCCACCGTCACTCAGGTCGTCCCGGTTGACGGACGTTACGACCGCGTGCGACAGGCCGAGCTCAGCCGCGGCCTGGGCGACGCGAGGAGGCTCCTCCGGGTCCAGAGAGCCGGGGCGGCCCTTGCCAACCGCGCAGAACCCACAGTGGCGCGTGCAAATGTCTCCCATCAGCATGAACGTGGCGGTGCGCTCGCGCGCCCAGCACTCGTGAATGTTGGGGCAGCGCGCCTCCTCGCAGACCGTCACGAGCGACAGGCGCCGCATCATGTCCCGTACTTGCTCGTACTCGCCGGTCGTGTTCAGCCGGACCTTCAGCCACTCGGGCCGTTCGAGCCGCGAAGGTCGGTTGGTCTGCTCGACCGTTGGAAGCAGGGCGCTCACGAGAGGATTATCTCCCGGCCAAAAACGCCCGCGAAGTGTCGCAGCACCGACGGAACCAGGTCCGCGGGAGCGACGCGGCGCCCGCTCACATGTTCGATCGATGTCACCCCTCCGTCGGTGATTCCGCAGGGGACGATTCCGCTGAAGGGATCGAGGGCTTCGTCGGTGACGTTCAGCGCGAATCCGTGCGTCGTGATCCAGCGAGCGAGATGGACGCCGATCGCGGCGATCTTGTCGTTGCCGACCCACACGGATGTGACCCGCTCTTTCATCGGAGACCGCGCTGCCGGAACTCCGAAATCCGCGAGCACGCGCAGAAGCACTTCTTCCAGATCCGTGACGTAGCGCTTCACGTCGCGGCGGTCGGGGGAGAGATTCAGGATCGGGTATCCGACGAGCTGTCCCGGGCCGTGATACGTGACCTTCCCGCCTCGATTACTCTCGTGGACGTCGATGCCGAGGTCGCGGCAGCGTTCCGGCGAGAGCAGAACGTCCGAGGCCGACGCGTTTCTCCCCAGGGTGAAGACCGGCTCGTGCTCGAGGAGAAAGAGGGTTTCTTCGCCCCCTTCGGCAACGCTCCGCGCCGCCTCGCCCTGGAGCTCGAGTGCCTCCGCATAGGCGATTCGCCCGAGCCAGATTGCCCGGGTCGTTCGAGTGGCGCGGTTCGCTGTGGTCGGCACGCTTGGAGTCTACCGGACCGTTCCAACGTTCCTCGTCCCTCCTCCGTATTCCCTGCAGGCGGCGCCGCGAGTGAATTTTCTTCGCTCCATTCCTTCCCCGCTTTTTCAAATTCTTCGCGCGGCTCGCACAGGCCTTCTGCGTCTGCTGGGACCGATCGATCGACTCTCGCGAAGTTTCTCGTGGCGGAGGCGGCTGCCGCCCCTGTGGCTACGACGCCACTCGGCGCCTTTGGGCGTCTTCTCGTCCGCGTCGCGCGAATTCGACGAGCTGCTCCGGCCGCTCGGACTGCTCCAGGC
>JBKPDV010000227.1:0-23532 GCA_046728075.1 Acidobacteriota bacterium
TGTCGGTCTCGTGGGCTCGGAGATGTGTATAAGAGACAGCCGCTGGAGATGCTGGGGCTCGACCACGACATCGAGGCGGAACTCGGCATCGATTCGATCAAGCGGGTCGAAATCCTGGGCGCCCTGCAGGAGCGCCTGCCGGCCGCCGTCGTCGCGCGCGTCACGGAACAGATGGAGACGCTGACCCGCGTCAAGACGCTGAACGGCATCGTCGACCGCCTGCTCGCGTCGAGCGGCGCCCCCTCCACCGCCGCGCCCGCTACGACCACGGCAGCCGCACCTGTGGCGCAGCCGTCGGGCGAGCCCGCAACGATCGAGCGGATTCCGCGGTTCCAGATCAGGCCGTTCCGCGAGCCGTTGCCCGATGTCGCGCCCGCCCGGCTTGCCGGACTGTTCCTGGTCACCGAGGACGAACTGGCGGTGGCGCCGTTGGTCGTAGAGGCGTTGAAGGCGCGCGGCGCGACGCCTGCGGTCATCGACCGCGGCGCGCTTGCCGATCCGGCGCTGCTGGACGCGCGGATCGCCGCCGTCGCCGCCGAGCACGGGCCGGTCAGCGGCATCGTCCACTTGGCCCCGCTGTCGCGGCGGCCCGTCGCCACCAGTCTGGCCGAGTGGCGCGCCATGACGGCGATGGACGTCAAATCGCTCTACCATCTGCTGCATGCCTGCGCGGCCGATCTGGTCCGCGCCGCGGGCAAAGGACAGGCCTGGGTCCTCGCGGCGACGGCGATGGGCGGCAGCTACGGCCGTGACGGACGCGACACCGGCGCTGCGGCGAGCGGCGGCGTGTTGGCGATGCTGAAGACGGCCTGCATGGAATGGACCGGCTTGGCGGCCCGCAATGTCGATGTCGATCCGGCGACGCCGCCGGCCGCCATTGCCGCCAGGCTGCTCGACGAGTTCAAGCTTGCGGAGGGTACCGCCGAAATCGGCATCGTCGACGGGCAGCGGACGGCCTTCCGCACGGTCGCGGCATCCTATGACGGAAGCGCACGAGCCGAGGTAACCCCGACGTCCGACTGGGTCGTGCTGATCACCGGCGGCGCGCGCGGGGTCACCGCCGAGATCGCCTGCGAGCTGGTGCGGCCGGGCATGCGCGTCGTGGTTGTCGGGCGGACGCCGCTTCCCGAACCTGAATCGGCGGCGATGGCGGCGCTCGCCGACGCGGCGGCCCTGCGCAAGCATTTCATGGGGAACGCCGGCGGCAATGCGATGACTCCGGCCGCGATCGACCGCGCCGTGCAGAAGGTGATGGCGGAACGCGAAATCGCCCGCAACCTGGCGCGGCTCGCTGCGGCCGGCGCCGTGATCGACTATCGTGCCGCCGACGTGCGCGACGAGGTTGCCTTCGGCGCCTTGCTCGACGATGTCTACACCACGCACGACCGACTGGATGCGGTGATCCACGGAGCCGGGATCATCGAGGACAAGCTGATCGTCCACAAGGCGCCCGATTCGTTCGCCCGCGTCTTCGATACCAAGACCGACAGCACCTTCATCCTCGGCCGGCGGTTGCGGCCCGACACTCTGAAGCTGCTCGTGCTCTTCACGTCGGTTTCCGGGCGCTACGGCAATCGCGGGCAGAGCGACTACGCCGCCGCCAACGAAACGGTCAATCGTCTCGCCTGGCATCTTCAGGGGCGCTGGCCGGCGGCACGCGTGGTGTCCATCAACTGGGGGCCCTGGGACGCCTCCGGCATGGTGACGGCCGAGGTGAAGCGCAAGTTCCGCGAGAAGGGCGTGACGCCCATCGAGCCGGTCCCGGGTCGGCAGTTCTTTGCCGACGAACTGCGCTTCGGCGCGCCCGGCGACGTCGAGGTGGTCGCCGGCGCCGGACCGTGGCATGCCGAGGCCGCATTGTCGCCTTCGCTTGCGGCGAAGGAAGCGCCAGCCGCGCGTAGTGCTGCGCCGGCGAACGGCCACACCTCGATCCTGATCGCGGCTCCGACCATGCTGCGCGACGGCTCGGTCTCCGTGGAACACAGCTTCGACGTCGCCACGCATCCGTTCCTGAACGACCATCGGCTCGACAACATCCCGGTGCTGCCAGCCGCGGCGGCCATGGAATGGATGGCGCAGCTGGTCCAGGCCGGCTGGCCGGATTGGGCCGTCCATGAGTTGAGCGACGTGCGGGTCCTCAAGGGGTTCCGGCTCGACGGCGGCGGCGCCAAGCGCGCCTTGTTCCGCGCCCGCGCCTCGAGTCACGCCGACGCCGGCGCGCTGAAAGTCGCCGCCACGTTCGCGGATCCGCAGAGCGATGCCCTGTACTACAAGGCGGTGGCGACGCTGCTGCCGCGTATCGCCGATCCACAAACCGGCGACGTCGCGCTGCTCGCCTCCGGCGAGGCGATCGATACGAGCCGCGCCTATCGCGAGTATCTGTTTCATGGCCCGTGCTTCCAGCTGCTGACGGCGATCGATCGGTTGAGCGCCGAAGGCGGCGACGCCGGCGTGATCCCGAGCGAGCCGCGCCGCTGGCTCAACGGCCAGCTCGAGCGGCCGGGCGCCGACAAGTTCAACTGGCTGTTCGATCCGGGCCTGCTCGACGCCGCCTTCCAGCTGGCCCTCGTGTGGGCGCGGGTCTGGCAGAACACGACAGCGCTGCCCGGGCATCTCGGCCTGATCGCCCGCTACGGCGAGGGCGCCATCGAGGGCCCGTTGCAGCTGCGCATGCGCATCACGCCGCGCACCAACGACTTCCGCGTCGTCTTCAATGCGACCTTCATCGACCGCAACGGCAACGTGCGGCTGACCATGCAGGACATGGAGTGCCCAAGTTCGCGGGCGCTCAACCGCCTCGGTGGCACCGCATGACGGATCAATCCGACATCGCCATCATCGGCATGTCCGCCATGTTCGCCAAGGCGGCGGACATGGCGGAATTCTGGCAGAACATTCTCGACGGCGTCGATGCCGTGCATGAAGCGGACGACGGCTGGGCCTTGCCCTATTACGAGCCGGGCTCGACCGACAACACCCGCATCTACACGCGCAAGGGCGGCTTCCTGCCGACCCAGGTGGAGTTCGAGCCGACCGAGTTTGGCATCATGCCGAACGCGATCCACACCGCTGACGTCGATCACTTCCTGGCGCTCAAGCTGGCGCGCGATGCGCTGGTCGACGCCGGCTATGGCGAGCGCGAGTTCGACCGGCAGAACACCGGCGTGATCCTCGGCCGCGGCACGCTGCTCGGCCGCGGCTACAGTACCGTCGCCCAGCATGTGCAGGTCGACCAGACCATCGAGATCCTCAGGCAGGTGAACCCCGACCTGCCAGCCGACGTCCTGCAGAAGGTGCGCACCAAGCTCAAGGAGAGCCTGCCCGTCTTCAATGCCGAGGTGGCGCCCAGCCTCGTGCCGAACGTGATCACCGGCCGCATTGCCAACCGGCTGAACCTGATGGGGCCGAACTACATCCTCGACGGCGCCTGCGCCTCGACGCTGCTGGCGGTCGAGCTGGCGATCGCCGAGCTGCGCAGCGGCCGCTGCAACATGGTGCTGACCGGCGGCATCCAGTCGGCGACACCGCCGCAGGTCTACATGTTCTTCTGCCAGCTCAACGGCCTGTCGCGGACGAACATCCGGCCGTTCGACGGCGCCGCCAACGGCACGCTGCTCGGCGAGGGTCTCGGCATCCTCGTGCTCAAGCGGCTGGCCGATGCGGAGCGTGACGACGACCGCATCTATGCCGTGATCAAAGGCTTGGGCAGCTCCAGCGACGGTCGCGCCCTCGGCCTGCTGGCGCCGCGCGGCGAGGGTCAGGTCCTGGCGCTCGAGCGCGCCTATCAGCAAACCGGCATTGATCCGGCGACCATCAGCCTGATCGAGGCGCATGGCACCGGCATGCCGCTCGGCGACAAGACGGAGATCGAAACGCTGCAGACAATCTACGGCACCCGCGGTGACGCGCTGCCGGTCCGCGCGGTCGGTTCTGTCAAATCGATGATCGGCCATTGCATCCCCGCCGCCGGCGCGGCATCGCTCATCAAGACAGCGCTGGCGCTGCACGACAAGGTGCTGCCGCCGACGATCTGCGACAACGTCAACCCCACCCTCGGCGTCGAGAAGACCTCGGTCTACATCAACAACGCGACGCGGCCCTGGGTGCATGGCGAAGCCACCCATCTGCGCCGTGCGGTGATCAACTCGTTCGGTTTCGGCGGCGTCAACGCGCACGCCGTCCTGGAGGAGTACCGCCCGAAGAAAGACGCACCGCAACGGCTGGTGCGCACGAAATGGCCGTCCGAACTGCTGCTGTTCGCCGCCGCGGATCGCGACGGGCTGGTCGGGCGCCTGCAGCAGGTCAAGGCGGCCGTGGCATCACACCCCGACATGCGCCTCGCCGACCTCGCCTGTGCCCTCGGCCGGTCTGCCGGCGGCGATCATCGTCTCGCCGTCGTCTGTGCCGATATCGCCGAGGTTCCGGCCAAGCTCGATCAGGCCATTTCGGCTCTGGCGGCTGTCGGCAAGACGAAGCTGTCGGCCCGCGCCGGCCTCTATTACGGCGAGGCGAGGACGAGCGCCGAGCGCGGCGGCACCGCCTTCCTCTTCCCCGGCGAGGGTGGCCAGCACCAGAACATGATGGCCGACCTCTGCCTGCACCTGCCGCCGGTGCGCGCATGGTTCGACCGCCTCGATGCGGCGCTCGCCGGCTTGGCGCCCTTGCGGCCGAGCCAGGTGATCTTCCCGCCGCCGACCTCGCTCACGACAGAGGAGCGGCAGCGCCTCGAGCGCGCGTTGCTGAGTCTCGAGGTTGCTTCCGCCGCGGTGTTTACCTCGAGCATGGCGATGCATGAGCTGTTGAGCGGCCTCGGCGTCGGCTGCGACGTCATGGTCGGCCACAGCACGGGCGAGGTGAGCGCCCTGGCCGCGTCGGGCATCATCCGTCATCGCGGGGAGCAGGACTACAAGGACGGGACCGTCCGCTTCTATCTCGCCCATCGCGAGCTGGTGAAGACCCGGCGCATTCCCTCCGGCGTCCTCCTCACGGTGGGGGCCGTGGAGACGACGCACCTGGAACAGATCGTCGCGTCCTTCGGAGGACGCATCCATATCGCGCTGGAGAATTGCCCGAACCAGACGGTGCTGTTCGGCGAGCGGCCGGACATCGACCAGCTAACGGTCCGCCTGAAGGAAAAAGGCGCGATCTGCATGCCACTGCCGTTCGATCGTGGCTATCACACGCCGCTGATCGCGGAAGCCGAACCGATCCTCCGTCAGCTCTACGACAATCTCGATGTTGGTTCGGGTCGCGTGCCGGTGGTTAGCTGCACGTCAGCGGAGCCGTTCCCGATTGATCCCGCCGCAATCCGCGATCTCGCCACGCGCCAGCTCTTCAGCCGCGTCCGGTTCCGCACCGTCGTCGAGAATCTCTATGCTGCCGGTGTGCGGAGTTTCATCGAAGTTGGTCCGGGATCGAACCTGACGGGTTTCGTGCGGGACACGCTGCAACGGAGGCCGCACCTCGCAGTCGCCTCGAACATGTCCGGCAAGTCAAGCATCGCCCAGGTCCAGCGTGTACTGGCGCAACTGTTCGTGCAGGGCATCCACATCAATACGGCACCGCTCTTTGCGCATCGGGCCGTGCAGGAGGTATCCCTTGCGCCGGCGGCTGCACCAGCAGCCCGAAAGAAGCCGCCGCAGATCCTGGAGACGCTCAATCCTCGGATGCGCTTGGATCCGGCGGTTGCGGGCGAGGTCCGCGCGCGCATCGCCGGCACCACCGACGGCAGTGCGGTGGCATCGCCTGGTCAGCCGCTCGGCGTCATCAACGAGAGCGTTCGCGCGCCTGCCGCGGCGCCTGCGGCGGTCGTCGTGCCGGCCGATCCGCGGGCCGCCGGCGTTCGCGCGCATTTCGATCTCATGCGCGCCTTCCTCGACAGCCAAGCTCGCATCATGGGGCAGTTCGGGATGGGCGGCGTCACGGCAGCATCCGCGTCGGCCGAGGCCCCGGGAGCAATCGACGATGGCCGCTGGGCCCTACTCGGCCGCGTCGTCGAGCAGAGCGCCACGCGCCTGGTCTGCGAGCGTCGCTTCACGCTCATCGGCGATCGCTTCCTGCGCGACCACACGCTCGGCTGCATGCCGTCAGCCCGCTATCCGGAACTGCTGCCGCTCTCGGTGATGCCGTTCACGGTGAGCATGGAGATCCTAGCCGAAGCCGCTACGCGGCTCGCCGGTCCGGGCAGGCGTGTGACGCGGATGTACAACGTGCGCGGTTATCGTTGGCTTGCGGCGGACCAGGATGAATTCACCTTGCAGACGACGGCCGAGTTCGTGAGTCCCGAGGGCGGCGGCCG
This sequence comes from Acidobacteriota bacterium, assembly GCA_046728075.1. Taxonomy (GTDB): domain Bacteria; phylum Acidobacteriota; class Thermoanaerobaculia; order UBA5066; family Gp7-AA6; genus JBKPDV01. The sequence continues at coordinate 6,299 of JBKPDV010000227.1, forward strand.
CGAAACGCATGTCCGTATCTACGAAATCGTGAAGGGTGCGGAAGCGCGCCGCATCCTGGCCTTCGAAGGGCGCGTGGTGCTGGAGGACGAGTTTGCGCCGCCGCCGGCGCCGATGCCATTCGTGCTGGAAACCGAACAGGCGACCCACTACACGCGGGACATGCTCTATGGCGAAGTCTCGTCAGCTGACATCCGCTACTCCCCCATGTTCCACGGCGCCTCGTTCCGGGCCGTCACCGGCATCCGTCGCTGGGGCAAAGAAGGCATCGAAGGCGACATGGTCGCGTTGGCGACGGACGGCTTCTGCGCCGGCAGCGGACGCCCGACGTTCGACATGGATCTCGTCCTGCTTGATGCGGCGAGCCACCTTATCGCCTACTGGGCAACGGAGCGCTTCGGCCTCGACTCCAGTTCCTTCCCCTTCGCCGTGCAGGACTATCGGCAATACGGTCCGCCGGCTACACCGGGGTCGAAGGTCCTCTGCCGCGTCTGGGTGCGCGTGCTCGCTGATGGCGGCAAGCCCGCCGGCTTCGAGTTACTTGACCGCCACGGTCGCGTGATCGAGCGGCGCGAAGCGGATGGCCCGGCTTATTTCCCGACGCCCGACCACTACGATGGATGCCGCATCTATCCGGCCGACGCCTATATCGAAGCTCATTTCGATCTGCTAGACGAGACAGGGCGCGTCATTGCGCGGCTCACCGGATGGCATGACCGGTACTTCGAGCCGCCGCGTCAGTACTTTCGTTGCCGTCTGCGTCCGCAGACGGAGTTTCTATCGCAACCGTGGATGCAGGCCGAGACGGGACGAGTCTGCCGGCGTATCGACAACCGCTCTGCCGACTATCTTGAGCGCAGCTTCGGAATCTGGAAGCGGGCGCTTGCGCATCTGTCGCTGACCCAGCGGGAGCGCGCGTTCTGGTACGGCTTGCCGGAGAATGGTTCGCGCCGTACCGAATGGTTGCTGGGCCGCACCGCCGCGAAGGATGCGATCCGGCAGTGGGCCCAGGAGCGCCATGGCGTGCAACTTGCGCCCGCCGATATAGAAATCCTTCCTGGGCGGCTTGGCGAGCCGCTGGTGACGTGCCCCGCGCTGGCTGATTTCGGGCCGGTTCCCGACGTCTCCATCACCCACAGCCGCGGCACAATCATTGCCGCCCTGTCGGCGCCCGGCAGTCGCATCGGCATCGACTTCGCGCGCTTCGAAGATGTCCGCTCCACGGATCTGCTGAAGAAGTCATTCCTCGCGGAGGAGATTGCGCTGGTAGAAAAGTCGGCAAACGGCAGCGCCGATGCCGCAGTGCTGCATCTGTGGTGTGCGAAGGAGGCAGCCTCGAAGGCGCAAGGCAAAGGTCTCGGCGGCGAGCCGAGGAATTGGGTTATCGATCGATATGATCCGCGCACCGGCCAGATAACGGTGCGCCACGCCGGCGCGTCTTTCCAGGTGCGCATCTGGCAACTAGAGCAAGAGATTCTGGCGGTGTGCTGAAAGACGGCTAGCGAAGAGGAAGAGGTTGATGCGTACCATGACCGAAAGCGAGACGACTGCATTCGAAACTCCAATGGAGCCGCGGCAATGACCCGTACCCTCTTCATCGGTCTCGATGGCGCGACCTTCACCGTTATCGACTGGCTGACCGATGAGCGCGCCCCGGGGGGCGCTGTCATGCCGTGCCTTGCGCGCCTGATGGCAAATGGCGTTCGCGCCAAGTTGCGTTCGACCCCAAACCCGCTGACGCCGCCCGCCTGGGTCTCGATCATGACCGGCCGTTCGCCGGGACACCACGGCGTGTTCGACTTCGTCCGTACGGATGAGCGCGACGATGAGGTCTTCTTCACGCTCTGCGACGCGCGTGATGTGCGCGTCGAGACGATCTGGTCGATCGCGAGCCGCCAAGACCGGCGCATCGTCTCGCTCAACTTTCCCGTCACCGCGCCGCCGCGTCCGGTTAACGGGGCGTTGGTGCCGGGCTTCGTCCCGTGGAGGCACGTTCGCCGAAATGTGACCCCGCCGGCGCTCTTCGATCGCTTGAAAGCGGTTCCCGGCTTCGATGCTAAGCAGCTGGCTTGGGACTTTGAGAAGGAATCGCAAGCGGGCATGGAGCTCAGCGCCGAGGACACCGAAAATTGGGTCCAGTACCACGTCGGTCGCGAACAGCAGTGGTTCCAAATCGCCGAAAAGCTCCTGGCGGAGGACCGGCCCGATATCATGGCCGTGATGTTCGACGGCACCGACAAGATCCAGCATCAGGCTTGGCCGTTCCTCGATCCGTCGACCAAGGACGAAGACGGCTCGGAATTCGCCGGGCGCATGCGCGCACACTGCCACAAATACTTCCGGGAGCTCGACGGCTATATCCAGCGCCTCGTGGCGTTGGCGGGGCCGCAGACCCAGGTCTTCTTCGCCTCCGATCACGGCTTCGCCGCCTCCACCGAAGTTGTCCGCATCAACACGATCCTGCACGACCTGGGCTATCTCGCTTGGCATCCGCCGGACGACAGCGCCTCCGGGAAGCGACGCGAACGAGCCTGGTTTGCCAATCTCGACTGGCGCAAGACGGTGGCCTACTGCCGGACGCCGTCCAGCAACGGCATCAACATCCGGATCGCCAAGCGGCCGGGCGAACCCGGGGTCTCTCCGGAGACCTACGAGCCGTTCCGTGACCGGCTGTTGCATCAACTCCGCGACCTGCGTGATGAAAAGACGGGACGGCCGGTGTTCCGCGAGGTGCTCAAGCGTGAGGACGTGTTCCCCGGCCCGGCGATGGGTGATGCCCCGGACCTCGTGCTCGGCCTTTGGGATTATGGCTTCGTCTCGATCCGCGACGGCCGACCCGTCGTCGCTCAGCGAGCGGTCGCCGTCGGCACGCATCACCCGGACGGGATCTTCATCGCGAGTGGCGCCGGCATCCGTCCCGGCACCACTGCCGAGCTTCTCCATGTAACGGACGTTGCGGCGACGCTTCTCTATAGTCTCGATCTGCCCATACCGGCTGATTTCGAAGGCCGGGTCGCCGAATGTGTCTTCACGACCGACGAGCTGGAGCGGCGCCCCATTCGCATCGGTTCCCCGACCCTGCCGGTCAAGGACGGCGAGGTCCAGGACGGACAGATTCCTGACGACGAGAAAGAAAAGATCATCAAGCAACTGCAAATGCTTGGGTACATGGAGTAAGCATGCCGATCGTCGACCTGCAGGGCGTCCGTCTGAACTACATCTCGGTCGGACCGAACGAGCTGACCGAACACGGTTGTCCACCGCTCGTCCTCCTGCATGGGCTCGCCGGGAGCCATGCCTATTGGTATCTGCGCATGGCACCTGCCCTGGCACAATCCCGACAGGTGATCATGGTCGATCTGCGCGGACATGGTCGCAGTTCGACCCCGCCAACGGGCTATTCCGCGGAAGTGATGGCCGCGGATGTCAGATGTCTTGTCGATCATCTCGAGATCGAACGTGCCCACGTGCTGGGGCACAGTTTTGGCGGCAACGTGGGCTTGCACTTCGCCTGCCGGAATCCCGACCGTACGGCGACCCTCACGTTGGCGGACGTGCGTGTCCGCGCGCTGCAGCCGCACGTAGACCTGCGGCATTGGGTGGGCTGGTCCCGCTATCGCGATTATCTGGACAAAGTCGGTATCCCCTTCGACGAGTCGGCCGACGACGTAAGTTTCGTGTTGCTGGAGCGTGCGGCCCGTCTCCGGGTCGAACAGCCTAACCGGATGAAGGACCTGCAGGGATTGCTGCCATCGCCCTTCGCGGGAGCCGGGGGTGAGACTGCCGCGCGACGCTGGCTGGAGCTGCTGGCCACGACGACCGCCTGCCACGATATCCTCCATGGCGAAGGTTTGGTCGAAGATGACCTGAGGGCGCTGGCGGTACCGACACTGCTCCTCTATGGCGAATATTCACACGTGCTGCCGACCGCGTGTGCTCTGCGCGACGTTGTGGCCCGGGCGCGGATGGAAATCGTCCCTGGCGCTGGCCATTTCTTCCCGACGAAATATCCGGAACGCCTCGTCGACGCGGTGACGGTATTCCTTGAGGAGGACGAGGCGTCCAGGGCGCCTGCGGAAAGGGCACCCATGCAAGCCGATGTCCAAGCGGGGTTATGAGCGCAAGGTCAAGCACGAGTTTTGTTGCCAGTTCAAGACTATCTAGTTTTTTGCTTTTTCTGAAGTACGGCGATCGAGGAGCACAACGATGACATCTTATGATGAAAACAGGATCCTCACAGAGTTTGTCGGGATTCTTCAGGAGATGACCGGCGACTGGGACACCGGCCACGATGTGATCAGCATCGATACGAACATCATCGACGATCTCGGGTTCGAATCGGTCGATATCGTCCAGCTCGTGGTCGCCATCGAGAGCCACTTTCAGCGGCGGGACTTTCCTTTCGACAAGCTGCTGATGCGCGACGGTCGCTATGTCGAGGACCTGTCGGTCCGCGACGCGGTGAATTTTCTTCAAGCCCATCTGAACGGCGTTCCGGCATGATGGAGACAGCCGACGTCCGGGCGGTCAATCTTACCTACGAGCCATTCAGTGACGAACCTGAATATCTCGAGGCTAACCGCGCATTCATCGGGAAGCAGCCGCTCGGCGATGTCGCACGGATACTGGACCTTGCCTGCGGCAACGGCGTGGTGAGCGAACTTTTGGTGCGAGCAGCGCCACAAGCCCACCTCAGCGGTATCGACTACGACCCCGTGCAGATCGATCTGATTGCCGACCGGTTTCTGGATCTCGGCTATGAGGTGCGGCGCGGCTTCGAGCTGACGACCGATATGGCGCAGGGCAAGCCGGTCGCAGTGTTCGGTGTGACGAGCGCCGACGATCTTCCGTTCCCCGATGCGTCGTTCGACTGCGTCACCATCGGTAATGCGATCCACATGCTGCCCGACAAGCCCAAGCTGCTGGCGGCAGTGCAGAGGGTGCTGCGGCCGGGCGGCGTCTTCGGCTTCAACTCCTCCTTCTATGCGGGCACGATGCCCGACGGCACCCATGAATTCTATGCGGAATGGCTGAAGGAGGCGGTGCTCTACGTCGATCGCTGGAATGCGGCGCGCGAGGCGCAAGGCGAGCCACGCATCAAGCGGGTGCGCGGCACTACACGCAAAGCGTTTCAGAATCGCTGGTACAGTCGCCAGGAGTGGCTCGAAATGCTCGATCGGCACGGGATGAGCGCCCGCACCGTGGACGAGCGCGTTGTCATGCTGAACAATCGCTGCTTTGCGGCGATCGGTGCCTATGGCGGCTTTGCCGACGTGCTGATGAGCGGCTATCCCGTCGACGTTTCCTCGCGCGCGCTCCAGGCGACGGTCGATATCGCGCTAGCCCGTGTCAACGCCACGGTGATTCCCCGTCATTGGCTCGAAGTGTGGGCCACAAAGCGGCAGTAGTCGTTGGAGAAGATCATGAGCAACCAGGCCTCGACATCCTTTCAGGATAAAGTGGCGATCGTCACCGGCGGGGCCAGCGGCATCGGTAAGGCGACCTGCCGGGCACTGGCTCGCAGTGGAGCGAAGGTTGTCGCCATCGATGTCAATCCACAGCAGCTTGACGAGGCGGTGGCGGAGCTTGCGCAATTGGCCGCCGGTCAGGCGCGATGTCTGGGCCTCGTCTTGGACGTGGGCAACGAGTCCGATATGCAGCGGATGGCGGATGTCACGCTCGAACGGTACGGCCGCATCGACATGCTCGTGGCTTGCGCCGGCATCCTCCGGGCTCGTGGTACCTCGCTCAAACCGCTGGCGCAGGTTGCGGTCGAGGAATGGGACCAGGTCCTGGACATCAACCTGAAGGGCATGTTCCTGAGCAATCGGGCGGTGTTGTCCGCTATGCTCAAGCAGCGGCGCGGTGACATCATCAACGTCTCGTCCGTATCCGGGCGCCAGGGGCGTCCGTTCGATGGACCGTATTGCGCCTCCAAGTTCGGCGTCATCGGCCTTTCGGAATCGCTGTCCGAAGAGGTGCGAGGTGCCGGCGTCCGCGTCCAGGTCGTTGTGCCCGATGCGGTCAATACGCCGATCTGGCAGCAGAACGGACCGGTGCCGATGCCGGCAAACGCTCTGCCGCCCGAGCGCGTCGCCGACGTCATCATGTTCATGCTCGCCTTGCCGCCGGATGCGATGCTCGTGGCGCCGATCATTGCACCGAGTCGGGCGCGCTCGCGTGGTGCTGGCAAGAAGGGCGATACCCACAGCGAAGAAAAAATGCCGACATGAGTTGGGCGCCCTCTGGGGCACTGCGCGACGCGGTTGTGATCGTTACCGGCGGCGCCAGCGGAATCGGCTTGGCGACGTGCCGTTCTCTGGCTCGCGCCGGGGCCTGCGTCGTCGCCGTCGGTCGAAGCCGGCAACGGCTCGACGAGGCGATGACGGAATTGGCGGAATTCGCCGACGGAGGGGATCGCCATCTCGGCCTTCCACTCGATGTGAGCAGCGAGGCGGACATGAAGCAGATGGCCGAAGCCGTCGTCGCTCGGTTCGGCCGGATCGATGCATTGGTGGCCTGTGCCGGGATCCTGCGGGCCGATGGCAACGCCGTGAAGCCGCTAGCGCAGGTGACGGCTGCCGAATGGGACCAGTTACTCGATATCAATCTCAAGGGCATGTACCTGAGCAACCGCGCCGTCCTGCCGGCAATGCTCAAGCAGCGGCGTGGCGACATCATCAACCTGTCGTCCATTCGGGGTCGCCAGGGCCGCGCCTATGACGGCCCCTACAGTGCGTCGAAATTCGGCATCATCGGAATGTCGGAGGCCCTGGCTGAGGAGGTGGCCGGCGCCGGCATTCGCGTCCAGGTTGTCCTGCCGGGCGCCGTTGCGACGCCCATCTGGCTGCAGAACGGCTTCATATCGATGCCGTCGAATGCGATACCCCCCGAGCGGGTCGCCGATCTGATCCTCTTCATGCTTACCCTGCCGGTCGACTGCAGGCTGCTGACGCCCGCCATCGTGCCATGCGGCGGCGACGCGTGGGCCGCCTAGTGGTCCGATGCGGATGGCGCGCGCTCTGCGGCCCGACCGACCAATCTTGCTCCCCATAATTGTGCTGGTCGGGTTAATTCCGATGTTGTCCATCGGCCACGGCGGCCGGATGCTGCGAAGGGGTGCGCTTGCATTCACCATATGCGTGGCGGAAACTCCGGGGGCTGTCGGATCCGGCAAAGCAAGGCAAACGTGAACGACGAGGCACTGGCCGCATCATCTGTTGTCGTAGGCAGCTCCGACGCGGAGTCGACAGGTCTGGGACAGGAGAATTTCGTGCCGCTTGCCGTGCGCGGCTTCGGCGATCCGTGGAATTCCTACCTGCAGTCAATGACATGGTTCGAGGGCAAGCTGTACTGCGGCACGGCCCGGGCGGCGAACTGTTTTCTCTACGCGCGGAAGGTCGGCCGCCCGCAATGGCACCCATGGCCGACGAAATGTCCGGACGGCGATATCGGCCAAGCCATCGACTTGAGGGGACAGATTTGGCGCTTCGATCCGGTGACGGCCCGGTGGGACATGGTGTATGTCTCCCCGCTGGTGAAAACCGCCGACGGTCGGGAGTTCCCGCGCGATATCAGCTATCGCAGCATGGGCGTGCTGCAGACCAAGTCCGACGCCAAGCCGACGCTTTACGTCAACAACTTCACGAGCTGGCGCAGCGGCAAGAGCGCGACGATCCTTCGCTCCGAAGACGGGACCAGCTTCGAGGATCTGTCGCGCGACGGTTTCGGCCTGCAAAGCGTATCCTCGTACCGCACGCTGAGATCGTTCAAGGGGCGGCTTTACACGACCGCAGTCGGGCACGGAAGCGGTGTCATCAATACGTCCCGCTACCCGGTCGTCTTCGAATGCGACGATCTTGCGTCGCAGCAGTGGCGACCGGTCAGCGAGCCCGGGTTCGGTGATCCCGACAACGTCGTGGTGTTCGAACTGGAAGTGTTCGATGGCCATCTCTACGCCGGTACCGGGAATTACGTCTCCGGCCTTCAGCTGTGGAAGACGAACGCGGAAGGCCCGCGGCCGTATGAATGGAAACGCATCCTCCACGGCGGCGCCTATCGCGGGGTGTTCAATGAAGGCGTCGCGGCCATGTGCGTCTTCAAGGACGGCCTCTACATCAGCGGCTGCATCCAGGACGGTGGCTATGACCGCGTGAACCGGATCGGCCCCGGGGCGCCAGAGCTGATCCGGGTCAACCCCGACGACAGCTGGGACCTGATCGTGGGGAGCCCCCGACTGACGCCGGAAGGCGTGCGGGAACCGACGAGCGGCTATCATCCGGGGTTCGACGATATCACCAACGGCTACTTCTGGCGGATGTGCGTTCATCAGGACCGGCTTTATGTGGGGACGCTGAATTGGGCGGTCTATCTGCCCTATGTCGACCGAAAGCGGCTGCCCGATCCGGCGCGCCATGTCCTCGAGGGATTCGGCGTGAATGAACTCGTCGAGCAGCACGGTGGGTTCGATTTGTGGAGCACCGCGGATGGCGATCATTTCAGCCCCGTCACTCTCAGGGGATTTGCCAACCCATTCAATTGCGGCGCCCGCACCCTCGTCTCCAGTCCGATCGGCCTCGTCGTCGGCACGGTGAATCCGTTCGGGCCGGAGGTGGCGGAGGAGCACGATGGGGTGTTCCGATACGTGCCCAACCGCCGTGGCGGTGCCGAAGTCTGGCTCGGCGCTTCCACATTGCCGGCGAATTTGCTTGATGCGGTGCCGCACGGCGCTCTGCAAGGCGATCGAGGCGCAGAAAATACCTGGCGCCTGCCTTCCGTCGATCAGGATGTCAAGAAGCGCATTCGATTGGTCGCCGATGAAGAGCGCGATCCGGGCCGCTTCGAATTCGACGCGGCGAGTCTGCGACGTCGGGCATCGGCGATTGATCAAGCGGCTCTCATCGCCGATCCGATATCGGAGGCGCGCGGCCTATTCGATCTGCAGGCGACCGGTCTGGAGCACCTCCCGCAGGCCGGTCCCGTACTTCTCCTCGGCAACAATCCGGTGGCGCCGCTGCTGATCGACTTTCTTCCGGTTGCCGCCCATACCGTCTATACGCTCGATGCGGTCCTTCGCCATCGCGCCGGCCCGGCCTGGGTGCTGGCTTCGCCGAATTATTTCGAGCTGGCAGAGCGGTTGAATTTCCTGCTGCCTCTGCTCGAGCGCCTGGGCTACCTCCCGGCCACGGCGGGCAACGGAATACGGGTGCTCGAACGAGGCGAGGCCGTCCTGGGTTATCCGGAAGATAAGCCATCTCGGCCGCCCTACGATCTGCGTCCGTTCTCCACCGCGTACGCACAAATGGCTTTGGAAACCGGAGCGCCCATCGTGCCCACGGTGTTCATAGGCACACACGAAAGTCATCTCCTCATCGAGCACAAGGGCAAGCAGGTCCTTGTCAACAAGAGGCGGCGCACGCGGACGACCTTCCGGCTGACGTTCATGCCCGCGATCGATGTGCGCGAGCAGCTGGGGCGGCGCCCCACTTCGGCGGCCATCGAGAGCTTCTGCAGCGCTCTGCGCAGGCAAATGGAGACGGTGATCGAATTGGAAAAGAATCAGCGGCCGTTGGTGAAGCTCGTCGAGCACCTGCAGCGCCGGCATCTCCGCCTGCGCAAGGACCGCGAAGAGACGCCCATCAGCCCGCAGGATATTTGGGATGACATGTGATTCGGCTACTTGTCGCAACATCACTTCCATGCACGCCAGCAAGGTTCCAACATGGATCTGCAAATGCCCTTCGAGGACTATCTGGTTATCGACCTTAGTCGGGAGCGTGCCGGTTCCTATTGCACGCGGCTTCTTGCGGGGTTTGGCGCTCGCGTCGTCAAGGTCGAGCCGCTCGGCGGCGACCCGTTGCGGGCCTGCGGCCCGTTCGTCGGCGGCGATCCGGGGATCGAACGCAGCATTCCGTTTCACTGGCTCAATGGCGGGAAGGAGAGCGTGGCCCTCGACCTCGAGTCCGATGAAGGCCGTCGTTCTCTCGAGATCCTGATCCGTCAGGCCGATGTCATTGTCGAGAGCCTAGGCCCCGGTGTCATGCAGGGCTGGGGATTCGATCGCGACGCTATACGGAAACTCAACCCGCGCCTGATCTTCGCCGCGATCTCGAATTTCGGCGATGGCGGCCCGTACCGTGATTACAAGGCGGACGATGCCATCCTCTATGCCCTCAGTGGCGGCATGATCGCAACCGGCGATCCCGACAAGGCGCCACTATCGGCCGGGCCTGCCGTGGCGAGGTACACTGCCGGACTGTATGCCTACATAGCTGTCCTCATGGCGGCATGGCGACGGTTCGACAGCCAGGACGGCGAGTTCATCGAGGTCCCGGTCCACGAAAGCGCCCTGCAGAACGTCGAAACTCACCTGTCGGACTATGCGCACGATCAGAAGATCGCCCGCCGAAATGGCGATGACCACCTCTTCGTGCCGTGGCGCACTTATCCCTGTCGCGACGGCTATGCGGCCGTGATTGGAGGCCCGGTGCGCCATTGGCACAAAGCCGCGCAGGTGTTCGACGAACCGCGTCTCGCAGTGCCGGATCTGAAGCATATGGTGGACCGTCACAAGCGACGTCGAGAGGTCGAGGACCTATTGCGGCCCTGGCTGATGGGTCATGACCGGCGAGAGGTGTATCACAAAGGGCAAGCTGCGGGTTTAGCCCTGAGCTATCTTGCCAGCCTCGCCGAAGCGGCCGATTGGCCGCAGCATCAGGCGAGAGGCTTTTTTGTGCACACAGAGCCGCATCCCGTCGTCGGACAGCTGCGAATTTCGGGTGCGCCCTTCCGGCTGGAATCAGCTCCTTGGTGCGTTGGCCGAGCGCCGCTGCTGGGCGAGCATACCCGCAGCGTTCTCGATGAAATGCAGCGTCGCGCGGTCGACAAAGTAGATCATCCTGCCAGGGGCTGTGGAGCGTCGACGGCCAGGCGGCCGCTGGAAGGTCTCCGCGTGATCGACATGAGCCACGGTTGGGCCGGCCCGCACGGCGGCCGTCTGCTGGCGGATTTCGGCGCCGAGGTCGTCAAGCTCGAATATTTCCGGCGGCTGGATTTCATGCGCGGCGCGCGAAGGGACAACCGCGCCTATGACCGGCACTCGGGCTTCGTTCAGTTCAATCGCAACAAGCGCTCCCTGGCGCTCGACCTTCGGGATCGGCGCGATCTCGGCGTCTTCGAGGATCTCGTGCGGACCGCCGACGTCGTCATGTCAACGTCGCGGCCAGGCGTGCTCGAACGTCTCGGCATTTCCCTGGCGCGCCTGCGCGAACTCAAGCCCGACATCATTTTCCTGGCGATGAGCGCGCACGGTCTGCAGGGCCCTGAATCGTCCTACGGGCAGTATGGCGGAGGCATTGAGGCAATCAGCGGTATACAGTCTCTAACTGCCTACGACGAGAAAAGCGACCCGCGGCGCATCCGCGAAATGGACGTGACCAACGGGATCGTAGGAGCGGCAGCCCTGTTGACGGCTTTGCTCGCCCGGCGACGCACGGGAGTCGGCCGGTTCATCGATTTGTCGGAAGTCGAAGCGGCGACCCACGCTCTCGCGGGCGAACACTTTCTTGAGCACATGACGAACGGATTCTCCAGTCTCCCGGTCGGCAACCGGCACGCCACCCAGGCGCCGCACGGGTGCTACCGCTGCCGGGGAGAGGACGCCTGGCTGGTGATATCGATCGGCAGCGACGATGAGTGGCGCGCTCTCTGCAGGGTAACCGGGCATGCGGAGTGGCTGACAGACCCGCGGTTTGCGGATTTGGCCAGACGGCGCCGGCATCATGACGCGCTCGACGAGCTGATCACCGAATGGACACGCAACCTGCCAAAGCTCGATGCAATGGCGCAATTGCAGAAAGGCGGCGTTCCCGCTGGCGCGGTTCTCAACGCGGCCGATCTCCTGGTGGATCCGCACTTGCAAGAACGAGGCTATTTCCGCCGGCCGGTCGAGGCCCCGGCGGCCCCGCTGTTCCCGGGCTTCCCCTTCCAGTTGTCGGAGGGGGGCGGCGAAGTACGCAGACCCGGCCCGGCACTCGGCGAGGCCAATCAGGAGATTGTATGCGAATGGCTCAAACGGCCGGCCTCGGACGTGCGACGATTCTCCGACGACGAAGTGCGTACGGAATTTGACGTCGACTGATCCTGGCAGCGCATCCGAGGCATTCGCGCTTGCGAGGCGCGGCCAGCTAGGATTTCGGGTGCTGCTTGAAGAAGTTCCAGATCACTTGCGTTGCGTCGATATCTCGGCACACGTTACCGACCACGAACTTCGGTGCATATTGGCTGCCTCCGGGCCAAGTATGCCCGCCGCCGTTTAGCGTCATGAGACGGACCTCGGTATTGTTTGGCCCGTTCCAGCTCGTCCAGTCGATCGTACAACCGTCCTCGCTCGCAGTCTTGGGAACGAGGCCGCGGGACTGCTGAATCGCTTTCGTGCGGTCGGCACGGTTCCACAAGTTCACGGTTTCGTTGGTGCTGACGATGGCGCCACGTTTGCCGCCGATGATGGGCACGTTCACGTCTCCGCCGCCGTAAGGCATCAGAGGATCGGCGGTTCCCTGCATGATCAGGACGGATACGGGATGCGTCGGATTGAACCGCGAGGCAAATCGGTCCGCGATACCGCCCGCTACTGGTGCGATGGCGGCGACGCGGTCGGACAGATTGGCGCCAACATAGTTGCTGAAGACGGCGCCGTTCGAGATGCCGGTAGCGTAGATCTGGCGCGCATCGACCCGGTACTTGCGGGAGACGTCGTCGATCACAGCGGATACGAAAGCAAGGTCGTCGACATTCTCCGTGTATGCCTTCGACGATGGGATCACTCGCCCGTCGTTCCAGTTCGTCCCGTATGCCTCGGGGTAGACGACGATGAAGCGTTCGCGATCGGCCAGATCGCTGAATTTTGTCAGCTTCTCCATGCTGCGCCCGCCGCCATGGCCGCCATGGAAGCATAACACCAAGGCCGTCGGCGTTTTGCCGTCGAGGTTTGGCGGAGCGTGCAGACGATACGTGCGCTTGATGCCCTGCACCGTAATCGTCTCGTCAGTGCTTCCGGCGAGAGTGCTGCCGCTCAGAATACAGGACCAGAACAGCATGAGACCGGCCACGATGGCACTCCTGCGTATCATCGGCTTCACCCTCTGTCGATCGCGGCCCGAAACAGGCCTGCGAAAGTTACTTTCCGATCATACAAGGCGCCAGTTGAATGGACGATGAACGATCGGCCTCTCAAGGAATCCAAGACCACACTTCAATGCGGAAGAAGCGCACAATCAGGCGTGTGTAGGCTTCCCAGACTGGCATTTCCGAGCCTTCGATCTTCGCGAAGCCGGTCATCTGCGGTTTCAGCAGGCCGCCGTCGTTGGGCAACTCTGTCTTGACGCGGACGACCAGCCCGTAGTTGACCTTTTCGGCGACGGGCGCAATTGCGGTGATCTTGCCGATGATCTCCCGATCGCTGTAGCCCCAGGGCTTGAGGCGGACGCGTTCGCCTACTTGAACCTGGGCGATGTCCGTTTCCGGCACTAATATCTCCGCCTGTGCGACACGGCTGTCCTCCAGCTCCGCAAAAAGACCGCCGACGTTCAGATAATTGCCGAGCGTCAGTTCGAGGTCCTTTGTCACGACCCGTCCCGATACGGGGGCACGCAGACGCGTGCGATCGACCTCGTCTTGCAGATACCGGTATTGTTCCTCAAGGCGCCGGACCTCTGCTTCCGATGCGGCGATGGTGGAATCCTGTGTGCTCGATTTGACGAGGTCGAGATTCGCTTGCGCGACGGCCAAGTCGGCGACGTTCTTGTTGTACTCCGAGATCGCGGCTTCGACCTCGCGCTTGGCCGTGATGCCGGACCTGAGGAGTTGGCTCTGCCGGTCGGCCTCCGCCTTCGAGAAGGCGATGCGCGATTGGGCGGCGTCCACCTGCTTCTGCGCCAGATCGATGGCTTCGGACTTTGCTCCGTCTCGCAAACGTTGCAAATCGGCCTGGGCCTTCTCGAGGCTGGCCTTGGTGAGTGTAAGATCCCTAACCTCGTTCCAGTCGGACAGCACGCCCATGACCTGGCCACGTTGGACCCAGTCACCTTCGCGGACGAAGACGTTCATCACTTCGCCGTCGACGCGCGCGCGGACGTCGACTCGGGCCGACGGGAGGATGCTGAAGTCGCCACCAGCCTCATAGGGATAGGGAAGGAACGCGATGATCGCGCACGCGCCGAGAAAGGCCGCCCGAATCGCATAGAGGCGGTAGTTGGTCGGCGATGCCCGTGGTGCGGCCCGGAACTGAAGCGGTCCACCGATATCGTGGTTCGGCAGCCGGGCAGGTGCGGCGACGAGACCAGTCTTCGCCGGTTGTGCTTTCGGCATCGTCACGACGTTCACGGCTGCTGCCGGGTCGATTTTCTTCGCGGCACGTAAGCTCTGTACGCTCAACCAACCCGAATAGAACCAAGTCAAAGCCAGTATTGCCACGACGGCGAACATGGCCGCGCCGGCGCCGTTGAAACGCAGTTCCAAGCGGGTGCCGATATAAAGCAGGATTGCGGCCGCATACACGGTGGTTGCGATGACCACGCCGGCCGCGAACAGCAGCAGCCCCCATTTCTCGCGCGGCGTCAACGCCTCGGGTGTCCGGCGCCCGTGCCATTTCATCCCAAGGAGCCGCATGGCGCGATCGATAAGAAGCGGCTGATCCAGGTATTCCGCAAGCCACCGATAACCGTCGCTCGGGATCAGTGGAATCGACGTGACGACGAATGCCCAGAAGGCAATCTGGCCGGTTATCAGGGCGAACTGCGACAATGCCGTGCCCGCTGGGCGGAAGGCGATCCAGACGAACGTTGCGACCGAGAAGATCGCCAATCGCATCAGCAAGGGCGCCGCGCAGGTCCAAAGGCGGGCGCGTCGAGGCTGCTGCCAGATGGGCCGCGTTTCGACGTAGAGCCGGGGGATGACGCCGCCCGTCAATTGGATGCCGAACTCTTTGATAGGTGCGCCAAATGCAGTGGCGACAGTTCCCTCGGCACTGCGCACGAGGAACTCGTATGCGAAGAGCAACGTGACGAAGAGGACCAATGACCCGACCGAATGCGTCGCCGCGACGTTGACGATATCGTTGACGACATCATTCTGATGGTGAAACAGCGTCAGGCCGGCCATGACGATGGCCGGCAGCAGCAGCCACACGATGTACTTCGACGGCCAGAAGACTGCTGCCGTTGCCCTGAACAGCCCGCTCGGGTCGAAGAGGCGCCAGCGGAAGGGCGTCCGGACGGCGGCGGCGTCTGGCTCTTCCGGCGGTGCCGTGGCGTCGGCCGGCTCTACTTTCCAGCTTCCGGCCTCGCCGTCAGACGAATTCGCCGGCTCCAGCAGTCCTGCCTCGCTCAGCTCCTGGATGAAGGCGGAGAGCTGCGACTTGGTTAGGCGCGTGCCGAATTTTGCCTCGAAGTCGCCCTGCACGTCCTCGAACGACCGCGTTCCGTCGAGTAGCTGGCAGAGGAACAGCTCCTGCTCGCCGAAATAGAAGACTTCGTTGTTTGTTGCGTCCTTGGCGAAATACTGCACTACGCTGGTGCGAGAATCGCGCGCGGACGTCAGTCTCACATTTCGCCGCACACGCATCAGCAGCGACGTCTCGCTTCCTGAGACACCCCGCAGTTTCTGTTCAACGGTCACCACGAGCCTCGGCTTTGTTACCCACGTTATCGGCCTGCCCGACACGCTGCCGGATTCCCGCGGCCGCTTATTGCTTCGCTAATCGACGACATTATGCCGGAATTTTGCGAATTTCTCAATGGCCTATAGTCCGGCGAGAACTCGCAACCAATTGGAATTAACCAACAAGTCCGCTTCGGAGCGACCGGCGTGCTCGCTCCCGCCTCGGGTATCGAGCGATTGCGCCGCATCTGGTCGGCGGCTGGATTGTCGTCGGCGCGCTGGATCCGCTGCTGACGGCTGTGTCCGCGAAGGTCATTCATATGCTCACTTCCGGGTGCGCCCGGGTCGGACTTCGGCATAAGAATATAAACCTACGATAGGATGCATTCCATTGGTGACACGCCGTCATGCGTTCCGTCGTTTCACCAGGGCCGCATTAGGAAGCATGCCGGCGATGGCCGCCGTAGCGGTAGACCTTGTGGCAATCTTTGGATGATAAGCAGCAGAATTTGTTGCATCTCCGTGACAATCCATCTTTCGCGGAACCTCTCCGAAAGGACCTTGTTCCCACCCGGTGCGTACCCGTCCTCTGCGACGATCACTGTACCGAGGTGGAAGGTGGCGCGAATCTTGCTCGCCCTGCTCGCTCTTCTGTGCGGCGTTTTTCCCGCATCTGCCGTGACAGTTAAGGTCGGCGGGGTAGATCGGACCTTTACGTTCACGTGTCCTGGCGACGGTTGTACGTCGCATCTTCCTGTCGTCTTCGGGTTTCATGGTCGCTATCAGCAGCCCTCCGGATTCAAGAGTCACGCCGACTTTGAATCGCGTGGTGTCAAAGCCATATTCGTCTACCCGTTGGGTATTCCTTCCCTGTCGCCCTCATGGAACGCGGGAGCCGAGCCGCCACAGGTGCCAGCGGAGAAAAACGGTGTCGATGATGTGGGCTTTGTCGAGGCGGTGATCGCCTATCTTGATGCGAAATATCGAATCGATCATTCGCGCATCTTCGCGACTGGCATGAGCAATGGCGGTCAGTTTGCATGGGAACTTGCGTGCACGACAGACATTTTCGCAGCTATTGCATCTGTCAGCGGCACTATGAACGATCCTAACTGCCCTCCGGTTAGCCACCCGCCGATTCTGGTCATCAGCGGGACGTCGGACAAAGTTGAATTGTGGGATGGCGGCGGTCCTGCAGGCGACGCGCCCTTCCAAGTGGGAATAGATTTGTTTCGAGCCGCGAAGAGTCGCGTGACCGCCCTGCGGCCCTCCGGCGGTCACACTTGGGAGCAGCCGGATATCGACACAACGGGTGAAGTGCTTCGGTTCTTCGGGTTGCTGTGATTATGCGATCTCGCTCGCCAGTTTTGGATGGCGCATTCGGCTCCAGAAAAGTCCGCTAAGAACGCCTCCCTCCCGAAGCGGGCAGGCCGCTCGCCTCAGCCCGGGCTCTGGGGCGCCGGCTGGATGCGGCGCAGGTGATAGCCCTCGGGGCAGCTGGCCGTGCCGTCCGGCTTCCAGGTCACCGGCTGATGATCGAACAGAGTCATGAAGTTGGAGGCGCAATCGCATTTCGTGA
>JBKPDV010000228.1:0-4844 GCA_046728075.1 Acidobacteriota bacterium
CCTTTGAGGAGATCCCTTCGAGTCGGTGAGCTCATTCGGTCCTCGTCTAAGGTCTAAGGTCTAAGGTCTAATGTCGCAACACAGGTCTTCCTTAGACTTTAGACTTTAGACCTGAGACCTCACTCATCCGGCAGCTCGGGCTCTTCCTGAATTTCGCGCTTGGTTCCCGGCGCGAGCAGATCCATCACGAGGTCGGGGAGGGTCTCGGAGAACTGGCTCCGGGGCATGACTCGGGTGACACCCGCCGACTCCGCCTTCTGCGCCAGCTCGCGGTCGACGTGGGAAAGAAAACCGATCACCGGCAGCTCTCGGGTGGCTTCGTTCTCCCGGATCTGGCGGACCGCATCGATGCAGTCGGTCGCGGAGAGCTCGACCAGCGCCGCGGCGGTGCCTTTCTCCCGGCTTGCTCCGGGCAACCCGCGCCCGTCGACGAACCTCACCGGAACGTTCAAATGGCGTGCCGTCGCATCGATCTTCGAACGAAAAAAGAGATCCTCGACGCAGGCCACGAGAGATTTGGTCATGAGTGGAGGGGATTCTATTACGTTGGACGCTCGGCGCTGCTTGCTCGATCTTTTGTTTTGCTGCCCAGCGCCTGCGCCTAGCGCCATCCCGTCAGAACATCTTCACAAGGTCCACGGTGATTCGGTTCAACGTCGTCGGCAGGTCCAGGCGCCTCTGGAACATGACCGTTCCCTGGACGAAGACCCGCGGCAGGATCGTGACGGCAATGCCGGCGCGGCTGCCGCGATACCACGAGTGGAACCACCAGTCGTCGGTGTTGTACGCGCCGATCACGGCGTCCCTCTCGACGTACTGATAGGTATAGAAGACTCGCCAATCCCAACGGTTTCCGACGCGGCCGACCGAGAGGGTGCCTTCGAACGCGTCGCCATCGCTCGCTGCCTCTTCTCGGACCCCATAGTTCTTGAGACCGTCGAGCGAAATGGTCACCGGCACGCCGCCGATCGGGAAACGCAGCCGAACGATCAGATCCGCGATTCGAAAATCGGAGACGTAGCGGCGCTGCCCGGTATCGGTATCGAAGTAGTTCTGGCGGATGTATGACGCCTTCAGCTCCCTCGGGTCGAAAGACCAGTAGGAGCCGGCCACCTGGGCCTCGAACCGGTCGGGATCGCCGGTGCGCCAGACGATCTGCCCGGCGCCGATGCGCGTGCGGTCCCCTTCGCGCTGGGGGCCGTAGAAACCGGCGCCAGCGAGCGTGAAGGTCGAGCGACCGGCGGAAATCTCCCAGGCGACTGCCGCGCCCGGCGTCTGGATGTCGCGATCCCAGAGCATCTCGGTCGAGACCAGGGGCATTCCGAACGCGCCGGCCAACAGAACGACGGGGCCGGGCTTCGCCTCGACGAAATAGCGTTCGATCGTCGCTCCGCGGGAGCGGTAGTTGTCGAAGTTCCTCGCGTTCTGATCGTTGGAGTCCGTACCGAGATCCCCGACGGCGCGTACGCCAATCCTGAAACGGTCCGAGGCCTCCCAGTCGAGCTCCGGCCGGATTTCAAAGCGGCCGCGCTCGATATCGGGACGCGCGCGCAAGTGGTAGATCGAGTCGTAGCGCGCGAGAGCGTCCCACCGAAACACGAAGCGGGAGCTCGAGGAAGGAGGTTGGAAATACTGAGGCTCCTGGGCCTTTGCGGTGGCTGACAGAAGCAGAAAGACGGTCAGCCACCCAATTCTTCTCATGCGGCCGCGGCCGCGGTGACGCGCGTCAACGCCTCGTAGAGATCGTTGACTGTTTGATAGCGGTCCTTCGGATCCTTTTGCATGCACTTCAAGACGATGGCGGCGATCTTCGGATCGATCTTCGGGTTCTTCGCCTGCGGCGACGGAGGCTTCTCCTGCACGTGCTTCAGCACGACCGCCAGCGGGGTGTCTCCTTCGAAGGGGAGGCTACCGGTAAACATTTCGTACAGAACTACCCCCATCGAGTAGATGTCGGAGCGGAAATCGAGAGGCTGCCCCCGGGCCTGCTCGGGGGACATGTAGTCGGGAGTCCCGACGACGGTGCCGGTCGCCGTCATGCCCCGTTCCTGGGTCAGCCGCGCGATGCCGAAGTCCATGATCTTCAAGCCGCCCGTCGGCTCGATGATGATGTTCTGCGGCTTGATGTCGCGGTGGATGACGCCGACCTCATGGGCCGCGGCGAGACCTGCGCACATCTGTTTGGCGATGCGCAAAGCCACGGGAGTGGGCAGCAGCTGGTCCTGCTCGATCAGATGCTTCAATGTGATGCCCTTGATGAACTCCATCGAGAGGTAGCGCAGGCCGCCGGACTCTCCCAGATCGTGCGTCCGAAGGATGTTGGGGTGCGTGATCTTGCGCGCGAGGCGGATCTCCTGCTTGAAGCGGTCGAGCAGGGTCGGATCCGCCGAGAGCGCCTCGCTGCGGAGCGTCTTGATGGCGACCAGATCGTCCAGATCCCGGTCGTGGGCCCTGTAGACGATCCCCATCCCTCCCTTGCCGAGCACGGACTGGATGTCGTAGCGGCCGGCGAAAAGCTCCCCGATGTGGGGCTCCGCGCTCCGCGCGCCGCCCGTCGCGCGCATGCCCTCCGAGGGTCGCGCCGCCAGCGTCTCGGCTTCGCCCACGTTCATCGTCAGGGAGCCGACGTATTTCTCGAGGGCTTCCTTCTCCTTCAGCTCCTCGATCATCGCCCGAAAGGAGCGGGCGAGGATGCCGATCTCGTCATTGGAATCGACAGGCAGGTCCACGTTCTCGAGCTTGCCCACGCGCACCTCTTCCGTCGCGCGAACCAGATGCGAGACGGGTCCGGTGATTCGGCGGGCGAGCACGAAGGAGAGGACGAACGCGATCACGAGCGCCACCACGCCGACCACGATCTGGATGGATTGAATGTCCCGGAAGGCCTTCAATTCCTGGTCCCGGCTGCGGAGAGCGACCGCCGAGCCCACGAGCTGGTCCGTGGAAGAGCGAATGGGAAGGAAGTAAGCGATGAAAGTCTCGTGGGGCATCTCGAGCGTGAGAGGACCGATCGTCTTCCCTTCGCGCAGGACCGCCCGGACGACGTCTCCCCGCTTCAGAATCGCGGCGAGCGCGTCCTTGTTCATGTCCGGCATCGTCGAGGAAGCCACCGAGAGCTTGGGAGGATCCGGGGGCTTTCCTTCGTCCGCCAGGAACACCACCTGGGTGTTCATCAGGGTCTTCAGGTTTCGCGCGACCTCGTCGTTGATCGCGAAGGCCGCCACGATCGCTCCGACGACCCGCGTGCCTCCCTGCAGGACCGGCGCGCCGACGACGTTGTAGAGACGGCCGCCCGACAGCCAGATGCCCTGGGTCGGCTCTCCCTGGAGGGCTCCGGAGATCGTCGGCACGCGCGAGAGGTCGGCTGTGTAGGGGAGAGGCCTGTCGGTGCGCGCGATCGCCGTGCCGCCGGGAGTGACGGCAACCATGAAGTCGGCGCGCGCGTTGGAGGCCTGCTCGGTCTTCAGGGTGTCCAAGATCGTCGCCGGGTTGGCCTCGTCGAAGAGCGAGATGATCCCGGCATTGTTGACCACGACGTCGAGCGTGCGATGCAGCTCCGCGTAGCGGGTCGACTGAAAGGATTCCCAGGCGGGACCCGCCTTCTTCAGGTCGTCCTTGATCTTCGCGTCCGCAACTTCCCGAGACCGGTAGGCGGAGATCGCGATGGCGCCGCCGACCGCGATGGCGATGAGCAGCGCCGCCGCCGCGAACACCTTCAGCTTGAGAGAGAACCGGGGAGGCTCGGGAGGAGGCAATTTCAGGCCGCGGACCGGGATGTTTTCGGAGGTCCTGGCGGCGCTGTCAGTAGCGCTCATCGTCCGGTCCCGACGGCGGGTAATCCTTGCCGTACTTGTTCTTGTGAGGCTGGGGCTTGTAGCCGGAGATGTCCAGACGCGGGGAAGCGCTCGTCTCCAGTTGCGGCCGCACGGACAGCGCGACCTCCGCCGTCTCCGCCGCCTCTTCGTGCCAGAGCCTCAAACGGGCCGGCCCCACGGGAACTCCTTCGAAACGAAAAGAACCGTCCGCGCCGGTCACGCCGGCGAAATCCGAGTCCACGACCATGACGAAGCCCACCATCTGGGGATGGATGTTGCAGTAGACCCGCACGAGTCCCGCCTCGTCGAACTTCTTCTCCTTCGACGCGCCCGCTCGGTAAAGGCCGAGGTCGAAACGGTTGGCCCCGGAGACGGAGAAGACGTTGTGGTAAATCGGATCGACGTTGGGAAAATCGACCAGGCCCTGACGCGACACGACGACCACCCGCGGGGTAAAGCGTTTCTTCTCGCTCTTCATCAAAGCGCGCACCCCGCCTTCCGCGGACCGGCGCGCTCCCTCGAGCCAAACGACCGCGTTGGAGGCGTCGGCCACCGCCGCTCCATTCTTGATCAGCGTGACGCGACCTGCGAGCGTCCCCACAGGAGGGGGCGTCGGGGGGAAGAACAAGGCCAGCAGGAAAACGAGAAAATTCATCGTTCAAATTGGCGAAAATCATAACACCCGGGTCTCGGTCGGTCCGGCGCCCTCTGCCCTTCGAACCTCGCCATTCGCCATAAGATGAGGCGGGAGGAACGCATGAAAAGCGTCGAGATTTTTGGAAAGGACACCTGACCCTACACGACGGCGGCCCGTGAGGACTACGCCAAGCGGAAGGTTCCCTTCGTCTACATCAACGTCAAGAACGACAAGAAAGAGCTCGAGCGAATGATTGCGCTGTCCGGCGGACGGCAGGTTCCCGTCATTCTCGAGGGCGAAAAAGTCACGGTCGGATTCGGAGGGACGTGAGGAGTGTGACTCGCCGCGCCGGAGGCGCGGCTCGTCCGGACGGGGAGACAGGGGGACTGGGG
>JBKPDV010000229.1:0-13729 GCA_046728075.1 Acidobacteriota bacterium
GCGCTCGGTTTATCGGGGTGCAAGACCACCGTGACCCCCAGGAGGTCGACAGTTCGATCCATCAACCTCTCGGCTGATCGAACCGCGCGTCTTGAATCAACAGATTGTTTTTGGTGGAGCTGAACGGGATCGAACCGTCGACCTCCTGAATGCCATTCAGGCGCTCTCCCAAACTGAGCTACAGCCCCACATCGGAGGGCGGGCAGGATAGCACGCGGGAGACTTGCGAGGAAGCGAGAGGTTCGGCCAGAGCGATAGGATCCAGACCAGCCATGCTGCGAGTGACCGCGGGATTCCTTGCTCTGGCTTTCCTCGCCGGCAACGCGAGTGGCCAGCCCCTCCCCCGCAAGCCGACGCCCATCCCGTCGTTCCGTATCGAGAAACTGTGCCGCATTCGCGACGATGGGACGGGCCGCTGCATCACGCGTGCGGATCTCGACCAGCGGCTGCCGCCGGATTTCATGGCGAAGCTCCAGCAGCTCTTCGCCGACCTCTATGGAGACCTCGGGCTCGACAAGGCCAAGAAGGGCCTGACGGGTTGCGGGCACGACGATTGGGCGGCGTTCGCGGTTCCGACCGGATCCGGCGCCGCTGCCTCCAGACCCGCGGGGAGAAGGACCAAAGGACTGGATCTCGGCGTCGCCTCGGATGTCTCCACCGCGCTGGGCGCCTGCCGGCAGTCCGTCGCCGCGCGGGCCGGTCTCTCGGATCTCGGTCCCAACGCGGATTACCGCAGCTGGGTCGATCGCACCGTCTCGCAGATCGACCGCCAGGTCGCCAACTGCCGCGACAGCGGCAACCCGATGATCGCGGCCGAAATCGACCATTTCGAGAGTCAGAGGCTCCGCTTGAACTTCGGCTGGGACCACAAGATCCTGCGAGATCGGGGCCTCACCAACGAGGAGATCGAAACGGTCGCGCAGATCGAGCGCGCGGTCAAGCATCGCGAGGACGAGATCGCCGCCGAGGAGGCGGAGGCCAAGAAGATCAAGGATCCCGTCGAGCGCCAGAAGGCGCTCGATCAGATCGAGAAGGAGAAAAGTTTTTTGGACGAGTTTGTCAACGACTTCATCAAGGACGTGCTGGACTTCTGGACGAAGATCTTCCACGTCCCGCCGCCGCCTCCCACGGACGTAGCGAGCGCGCCGGCGCCGTCGGGCGGGTCCACAGCCAGCCGCCCGTGTCCGCCGGATGCCGACTGCAAGCCGAGCTGTTCGGACACGGCGGCGGCCTGGGCGCGTTTCAAGCAGACGTGCGAGATGTCGCAATGGCAGGCCTACAACTGCGTCGCCTTCCTGCGCCAGGCGAACCACTGCGTGGACATGACTCGGGCTCACATCGGGCCGGACGGGGACTTCGCCTGTTACTCGCGGCCGTCGAACGAGGAAGCCCGAAGGTTCGCCTACCTGCAGCAGTGCCGTAAAAAGGGGTGGATCATGCAGCCCGTTCCGGGCACGACACCAACGTGTGTCGCCCCGGACCTCTCGCGCTCCTTACCCGCCAAGATGGACATCTGCACCGATCCGCGCGCCATGCCCTCCGAGGATCAGTGCACCGGTCCCTCTGCTCCAATCGCGCCCGACCGTCCCGGCCCGCAGCCGCAGCCGCGGCCCGACGGTCGCTGATTCGTTTCCGCGGTTCCCACGAGAAGGGTCACGGAGCAGGGTTGCTGTGTCTGGAGGCCGGGAGCGGTCGCTGCTGCTTTCAACATCTTCCCGAACGGGCATCGAGCAATCGCCACCAAAGCCCATCTTCGACGCGAACTGGCGCTCGGTGGCCGATATGGGAGGCACCCGTCGCTCCCTTTGACTCTGGACTAATAGAAGTCCGAGCACGACATGTAGTAGCCGCAGGCCGGATCGGGACAGAGGAGCTTGCACTTTCTCTCGATCAGGGCGGAGCCGCAGTTCGGGCAAACGCGCTCGGGTCGGGCGGGCTCGCGGCGATCTTCGCGGCGGTTCGTCGAGGTCCCATCGGAAAACACGATTTGGGGATCGACCTTCACTTGGCCGCAGACCCTTCGGGAGCCGGCGTGACGGTCGGCTCGGGGCCGGTTTTCAATACCAAGCCCGCCGGGGTCCGAAGAGCCTCGACAGGGGTCGTGTCGGGCGTCGGGACGACGGCCGAGGTCGTCTCCTGCCCCTGCCCGTGCGCCGCGGCCCGCTTCTTTCGGGCGCATCCCCCTGCGAGCAACGCCGCAGTGAGCAGAACCGCCGCCACCCGCCCCAGCCTCATGGCTCCCCCTCCCCAACACTCCGCCGGACAAAATTTGTCTTTTTTCGCCGCCGATTATGCCTGAGTTTGGCGTCGAAAAAACTGCGAACTCATGCAAATCATTCTAGGGAAAAGGAAATCGCTCCGACCTCCTCATGGTACGGCCTTTGATGATGGAAGATGTCAAGAAGAGCGCCGGCGTGGGAGTTCCGGCATGGGGGGGAGCTCGCCGGCTCCCCCCCTTGTTTTTTTTGGGCTCGACCAATCGGACGCCAGGTACTGCCTGAGAGGACCCAGACTCGAAGGCAGGGCGGCGATGCGCAGCACCAGGCAATCCCCTTCGTCGTTCTCGTCGAGCACCTGATAGCGCGCGCGGGCGGCGGCGATGGATCGCGCACTCGCATAGGGGACCCGCAGCTCCAGGACCTCTTCGCCCGGGGTCCGCCGGCGCCGGATCTCCGCCTCGAGCCGGTCGATCCCCTCGCCCGTTTTCGCCGATACGGCCAGGACCCCCGCGGGAACCCTCGGGATCAGGTCGCGCTTGTTCCAGACGCTCACGATCTTCGAAGGGTCAACGCCGAGCTCCTGGAGAACCCCCACGGCGACAGTGCGCTCGTCGTCGACGCCCGGGGAGGAAGCGTCCAGAACGTGGAGCACGAGATCGGCGTCACGGATCTCGGCAAGGGTCGACCGGAAGGACGCCACCAGAGCCGGCGGCAGCTTCCGGACGAACCCGACGGTGTCGATGAAAAGAGTTCCCGCGAGCAATCGCGACCGCGCCCGGGCCACGCGGGAGTCCAGCGTGGCAAACAGACGATCGGCCGCGTATGCCGCCTCGCGCGTGAGCCGGTTGAAGAGAGAAGTCTTACCGGCGTTGGTATAGCCAGCGATCGCGACCTGAAACTGCCCCTCGCGCCCCCGGCGTTGGACGGACCGCGCCGTCTCGATGCGTGAAAGATCTTCCCGAAGCCGAGCGATGCGCGTCCGAATTTTCCGGCGGTCGAGCTCGAGCTTTTGCTCTCCCGCGCCCCGGCCGCCGATACCGCCGCCCAGCCCCGACAGGTGCTCGTACCGCCCGGCCAGGCGCGGCAGGAGGTACTGCAGCTGCGCGAGCTCGACCTGGGTTCGGGCTTCGCGCGTTCGCGCGTGCGCGGCGAACACGTCCAGAATCAGGCCGGAGCGATCGAGCACGCGCACCTGGTCTCCCCATCGTTCCTCGAGATTGCGCGTCTGCGCGGGCGAGAGCTCGTCGTCGAAGATAACGAGACCTGCCTTCTTCTCCGCGAGCGCCGCGCCGATCTCCTCGACCGCCCCCCGGCCGACGGCAGTCGCCCGGTCGGGCGCCGAACGAACCTGAATGAACCGGTCGACGACCGTCGCGCCGGCTGTCTCCGCCAGACGCGAGAGCTCGTCGAGGTGCTCCTCGACGACGGACCGGGGAATCGCGCGCGAAGCGATGCCGACGACAAGGGCTCGTTCGCGAGAAGACCCTTTCGTCATGATGAGATTCTATTTGTGATTGGCGATTTGTGATTTGTGATTTCGGGAGAGACGAGACCTCTTGAATCAATCTCCAAAATCACCAATCGCAAATCACAAATCACAAATCAAATGTACTCTTGCTGTGGTATCTCTAGAGTTCCGTGCGCAAGCTTTCGCCAAATGAGCTCCTTCTTCACGGCCGTCTCGAGGAGCTTTACCGCACCTACGGCCCCGAGACCGTTTCGTCGGACCCGATCGTCTTTCTCTCTCGCTACGAATCCGACGAGGACCGAGAGGTCGTCGGCTGGATCGCCTCGGCCTTCGCTTACGGGAGGGTCGAGACGATCCAGGACAGCGTCGGGCGAATCCTCGAGCCCCTGGGGAGCCACCCGGCGCGGGCGCTCGACCGGATCGGAGATTTTCGGGAGTTCGCCCGGGAGAGCCTCTCCGGCTTTCGCCATCGGTTCCACGGCGCGCAGGACGCCGCGCTTCTGCTCTTCGTCATCGCGCACGCGCGCTCGAAAGCCGGGTCGGTTCGCCGGTTCTTCGAGGAGGCCTTCCGTCCCGAGGAGCGGGACATCGGGGGCTTGCTCTCGCGCGCTGTCGCCCGGATCACAGCCTTCGATTTCCGACCGATTCTCGGCCAGCGGAGGATTCCTTCGGGCTCGCCCGCTCACTTCTTCTTTCCTGATCCTGCGCGCGGCTCCGCCTGCAAACGTTGGAACCTCTATCTGCGCTGGATGGTTCGCCGCGACCGGCTCGACTACGGGCTCTGGCCCGGCATCCCGACCGACCGTCTCGTCATGCCCACCGACACGCACATCCATCTCGTCTCGCGCCGGCTGGGCCTGACCCGGAGAAAATCCGCCGACTGGAAAACCGCTCGCGAGGTCACGGACCGTCTCGCGCGATTCGATCCCACCGACCCCGTCCGGTTCGACTACGCGCTCTGCCGGATCGGGATTTTCGGCGTGTGCCGGACCGACCTGCAACGCTCTCGTTGCGGGGAGTGCCTTGCGCTCGAGGCCTGCCCGGCGGGCACACGCCGAATCGGTTCATCAGCCAACAGAAGAGTCGGTCCATCGGTCCATCGGTCGATCGGCTCATTTGCCCCGATCGAATCTTCCCTTGACAGATCTCAGCACCAAGCATTGACTTGTCAGGGGCAAATCGCCCGATGAACCGATGATCCGATCAACCGATTGGCACTCAAAATGAAGACCCGCTCTCTTCTCACCATCGCGTTTGCCGTCGTCTTCGTGACCGTGGCGACCATCTGGATCCGTTCGCTCGTGCCGCCGGAGTCTCCGTCCGGGTCGCTTGCCTTCCTCTCGGCGGCTCCGGAACTGCCGATCTACGACCGCGCCGGAAAAAAGATTGACCTGACCCAGGAGAAGGGGCATCTCACGATCGTTCACTTCTGGGCCACCTGGTGTCCCCCGTGCGTCGAAGAGATCCCGGCGCTGTCGAAGTTCTGGGATCGCTACCGCGGGCGCTCCGACATCAAGCTCTACTCGATCTCGGTGGACAAGGACTGGAAGATCATCGACGACTTCGCGAAGAAGAATCCCAACAACCTGCCCACCTATCGGGATCCCGAAGCCAAGACGGCCCTGCGCTTCGGGTCCACGCAATACCCGGAGACCTACATCGTCAACTCGAACGGCCGCGTGATCTACAGGGTTCAGGGAGGCGTCGAGTGGAACGACGGCTCCGTCCAGCAGCGGATCGAGCAGCTCTTACACTCGTGAGAACAGGCGAAAGGCGAAAGGCGTAAGGCGAAGGGCGGTCAGGATTCGGGTCTCGAGGGATTTGAAGAGTCGCGCTTTTCTGCGGCCTCGCCATTCGCCATTCGCCCTTCGTCATTCGCCCCCTCCCGCATCAGCAAGAGGAACACCACCACGGCGGCGGCGGAAAGCAGCAGGCTTCCGACCCACAGGACAAACGTGAAGTCGAGAGGCACGGATGGCTGCGCCGCAGCGCAGATCCCTACGGAGATCCCGCGGCCTTGGGCGCGGAACGGGAGCCGCGGGATCCGGAGTCTGCCCGCGCGGTCGGCGGTGTCTCGGCAGCCTGTCCACTCGCGGGAGCCGTTCCGCCGTTGACACCGATCGACCAGACGTAGTCGCGCAGAGCGCGGGTGACGGCGTCCGGGTCGCCGAGGAACTTCTTGGCCGCTTCGTCTCCTCCCAGGATCTTGCCGAACTCCACGCGGTCGGCCGCGAAGGCAGGGGAATCGAGAATGCCGGCGAGCGGCGAGGTTCTCTTTCCGTCATCCCCCTTGGGAAAGTTCGTCGGCATGCGCGTGCCGGGCATCCACTCGTCGGGCCGGCGAATCCAGTCGTTGATCCAGTCATGGCGCAATCGAGTCGCGGCCATCTGGAGGTTGGGCGCGAGGCTCGCGCGGTCCACTCCCGGCCGGTTCATCTCCTCGAGCGAGCGCGGATGGCACTGCTTGCACTTCAAGACCTCGAACACCTTGCGCCCCGCCGCCCAGCGCTGCGAATCTGCCGGGTACCCCTCCACTGAGAACGGATAGTGGGCGCGGTCGAGGGAGGCGAAGTAGCGCGTGAGGTCGTTCAACTCCGCCTCGGTAAAGTCGAAAGTCGGCATATGAACTTCCAGCCACGGCCGAATCTGACCGGTCTTGGGAGATTTCAAGAAGGAGAAGAGCCATCCGCTCTGAACCTTTGCCCCTTCTCCATGGATGATCGGGGGCGCGAGCGACGTGTCCGTCAGGAGGGAGCGGAAGGAACCTCCCGAGCCCTCGATGACGTGGCACCCCTGACAATTGTGGTCCTTGACGATCCGCCGTCCGCGCTCGATCGCCGCCTCTTCGCCGTTCAACTCCTTCTTCGCCGCGGAGGAGGCGTTGAGCTTTTGAAATCCGAGCACGGCGGTCACGACCTTGTCGAGCTCCCAGTCGGAGAAACGAAAGTTCGGCATGCGCAGCTTCTCTTCCCAGCCGCGAGCCCGGTCGCGATCGTAGATGCGCGGGTTGTGGAGCTTCGTGCGGAACCAATCCTGGCGTGTGTGCGGCAGGTGCACGAAACCGAAGTCGAGCCGGTGGACGGCCTTCGAGCCCTCTTCCGTCAGCTCGGTGCCGATCGGCTTGGCGTCGTCGAACCCCGGAATCTTGTGGCAGGCAAAGCAGCCGGTCTGGGCGATGAGCTTTTCGCCCGTGTAGACCTCTTTGGTGTGAAGGTCCATCCGGTCGAGCTCCGCGCGCGCGTCGAAGCGGGTCTTCGTTGCCGTCTCGAAGTAGAAGGCCATGTCGTCCAGGGTCTTCGGATCCGTCTGCGGCAGCGCAGTCTTCTCGAACGCGGCGGGAGCCTTCAGCGTCGAGAGGTACTCGGCGATGTCGAGCGCCTCCGCGCTCGTCAGGCGCAGGTTCGGCATCTTGGTCTCGGGGTTCCACTTCTTCGGATCCAGAATCCACTGATAGATCCAGTCGCGCGAGTCCTTGGAACCGACGCCCGCGAGGTTCGGACCGAACTGGCGGTACGTCCCGACGAGATCGCGCGGAGCGTCGCTGCGCGGGTCGATCATGTGGCAGCCGAAACAGCCGCGCTCGGCGATCAGCTTCTCTCCGCGAGCGGCGTCGCCGCGGCCGGGGGCGGACGGAACCGGGGCGGGCTTCGACTTCTCGAAGAGGTACGCCACGATCGCGTTGATCATGACGTCGTTCTCGATCCGTCCCCGCCGATTCATCTCCGCCTGCGCCCTGGTTGGTTTGTGATCCCCCGAGACGTTGACGAAGTTCTCCAGGTAAAAGAAGGTCGGCATCTTGGTGTTGGCGCGAAACGAGGCCGGGTTCATCACCCAGCGGGTCGCCCAATCCCTGGTCACCTTCGCGCCGACCTTCTCCAGCGACGGGCCGACCTTCGGCAGGTTCTGCTTCTCGAGACCTTCAATCCGGTGGCAACCCCAGCAGCCGACGCTCTCGACGATCCGCATCCCGGCGTCGAGCGTCGGCGCCTCGCGGAAGTTCGCCTCGTCGGAGTGGCAGCGGTAGCAGCCGGCCTCCGCGTACTTCAACGGAAGGATCGGGGTCTCGTTGAACTTGTCGAACTCCCACTCGTATTTCCTTTCCCACCTCTTTTCTTCTCGCTCGGTTTCGGCGGAGTGACCGGCCGACCAGAACGAGGACGCCCGGTCTCGTCCGCCGTGGCAGGGCGTGCATCCGAACGCGCCCACGGGATGGGGCGATTCGCTCCCGACCATCAGGTTCAACCGGGGATGCGTCGTGAAAACGACGCCGTCGCCCACCGCCTTTTTCAGGCTCGGATGCTTGGCGACGAGCGCGTCGAGCGAGGCCTTCTCGAATCCCTTTCGGTCCGCCGCCATGTGGCAGGTCGTGCACCGGTCCACCCGAGGGATCTTCATGAAGTTGACGTCGTTGAAATGCTCCGGAAGCTGAACCTGCTGCACCCGCAGAGATGGATTGACCATGTCGAGGATCGCGGAATTGCGCAGCTGGAAGATCGTGTCCTGCTTCAGGCTGTCGGCCTTCTGCCGGGCCAGTTTGTAGTCGGCCGAGAGCTTGTCGATCGAGAGCTGGACCTCGTCGCGCCGCGCCGTGATCTTCTTGATCTCGTCCTTGACCGCGTCCTCTTCCCTCTTCAAGGTCGCCAGGCGCAGATTGGCGGCGTCGAGCTTCTTTTCGAGGTCTCTGACCTCGCGCCCGCTCTTGGGCGCGGCTTTCGGATGGTTGGCGAGATCGTCCTCGTAGCTGTACCGGGCCGCGTCGAAGGAGGCCTTCAGGAACTTCGCGTCCTGATCGGCGCCGTAAATCTTCGGATCGAGCTGCTTCAACCGATTGTTCAGCCTGGCGAGCGTCTTCGAATGCGCGGCGATCTCCTCGCGCGCTCCGGCGAGCTGCGTTCGCAGCCGGTCGCGAGCCTCTCCGTAGGCCTTCTCCCGCGCCGTCTGGGCGGCCTCCCGGGTCATGTCCCGATCGAGCCTCAGGAAGGTCTTCTGGAAGAATTTCCAGTCCCGCTTGTAATCGGCCCAGACCATCCAGAGAAACACCACCGTCATCACGACGCCGACCGCGAGAAACACGCGGTTCAACTTCGGAATGTCGTAGTGATGGTCGATCGGCTCGGCAGGAGGTTTGCGGGGCATGTTCTTCGAGTTCTCAGTTCATAGTTTTCAGTTTTCAGTTCTCCGCCGTCCTCATCGTCCGAGTCAAAACTGAAAACTGATAACTGATCACTGACAACTTCCTCATATGTTGAACGCGAACTCCGGGATCGACACGACGTACTTCAGGTTGAAGATCCAGCGCAGGTACATCTTGATCGGCAGCGAGACCATGATGAGGAGCAGATTGACCGCGATCAGGTAGCGCGCCATCCCCATCTTTTCGTAGAAGCGCCGCAGCAGCGTCTGGGAGAAGACCAGAGGCAGCGCGCCCAGGTAGAAGCCGATGAGGGCGAGTCCGAAGATCTCGCGGAAGAGCCAGAACGACGGCATCCGGTGGTGCAGCAGCTTGATCCAGATGATCTCGGAGAGATTGATGTTGTTCAACGGAACGAGTTTGTTCACGTCCCAGAACTCGTAAGGCCCGAAGAAGTTCCAATTGGGCCCGCGCAGGAACGTCCCGAGAGCGATCAGCGAGCACCAGAGAACGATGAAGCCGAGAATGAAGACTGAGATCTCCCACTTGCGCTCGCGGAAGGTGAAGTAGCCGTTGCCCTTCGGATTCGTATCGATATAGGGGATCGCCATCAGGCCGACGATGATGAGCGAGGGAAGCACGACTCCGGCGAGCCACGGATCGTAATAGACGAGCATTTCCTGAAGCCCCAGGAAGTACCAGGGCGCCTTGGCCGGGTTGGGCGAGTCGGTTGGATTGGCCGGCTCCTCCAGCGGAGCCTTCAGGACGATCGACCAGACGATCAGGACCGCCGTGACGAGAACCAGGCAGATGAGCTCGACGTAGACCAGATCCGGCCAGGAGAAAACTTTGGTCGCCGAATCCTGTCCTTCGATCGTCGGTTGCCCCGCCGCGACGCGCCGATCGTTCTCGTAGGCCTGGTGCATCGCATACCAGAAGAAGAAGCCCACGAGAAAGATCATGGCCACGATGGGCACGTTGTCGGGCAACGTCGCGACCGCGGCGAAGTTCCGGTCGAGGTAGGAGACGCCGATCCCCAGGGCGAGAAAGCTGAAGAGAGCGACGCCTCCCTTCTTCGACCAGAGAGGCCGCCAGTAGAGAGCGGCCAGGACCACGATGAGCATCAACGACACGAGGTACTGCGGCGCCGAGATGAAGTTGATGACGGATTTGAGGAAGTTGATGAGGGGCATAGACGATCAGTCAGTAGTCAGTAGTCGGTAGTCGGTAGTCGAGCGGGGCGAAGAGGCCAAACGATCCCTCTTCACTACCGACTGTCGACTACCGACTATCGACTCAAAACTGGAGCCCACAAACGTCCTTTCGGCTATACCGGTCCCGAGATGCCGCCATCTTTCCGCACTCGCCAGAAATGGACCGCCATCAGGAACGCGGCGATCAGCGGGATGCCGACGCAGTGGAGCACGTAGAAGCGCAGGAGCGCTCCCGCGCCGACGAAACGTCCGCCCAGGAGACCGAACCGCGCATCGTTCGTCGAGGTTACGAGCGGAATGTCGCCGATCTTGAGCAGCCCCGTGCCCGGCCCCTGGAGGCCGATCAACGGGGTCGCCGACGCCATGTTCGAGCCGACCGTGATCGCCCAGATCGCGAGCTGGTCCCACGGAAGCAGGTACCCCGTGAACGAGAGCATCAGAGTCATCACCAGAAGAAGCACGCCGATCACCCAGTTGAACTCGCGCGGTGGTTTGTAAGAACCCGTCATGAAGACGCGAAACATGTGGATCCAGACCGAGATCACCATCGCATGCGCGCCCCACCGGTGCACTTCGCGCATGATCCCGAACGGAACCTGTTCGCGCAGGTCGAGGATGTCGACAAAGGCGTACTCGACGGTCGGACGGTAATAAAACATCAGGAGCAGACCCGTGAACGTCAACACGAGAAAGAGAAAAAAGGTCACGCCCCCCGCGCACCACGTGTAGCGCATCTTGACCCCGGACTTGCGCGTTTTGACGGGATGGAGATGGAGGACGACGTTTCCCAGCATGGCAAGGACGCGCTTGCGATTCGTGTTGGGAATGCCCACCCGAAAGATGGACTTCCAGAACTGGCTCGCGGCGATCGACTCCTGCCACTTTTTCCATTGAGGAACCAATCTGACCTCCGGAGTTCTCAGTTCTCAGTTTTCAGGTTTCAGTTCTCAGTTCTCAGTGGCAATGGGCTTTCCCCAAACTGACAACTGATAACTGACAACTGACAACTGACAACTCGTCGGGGGACCGTCATGCCATCTTGACGAAGGCCTTGGGGTCGCTCCACTGCCCGCGCTCATAGAGATACCGGGTCGCCTTGTCGACCACGACCTGGCCGTCGTCGGGAGAGAGGCCGATTTCGGCTCGCTCGAGCGCCCGAGGCGCGGGACCCTCGAAGTTGATGCCCGAAACGTAGTAACCCGAGCCATGGCAGGGGCATTTGAACTTGTTCTGGGCGGCGAGCCAGTTGGGGGTGCACCCCAGATGCACGCAAGTGGCCACGAGGGCGTAGATCGAGTCGGTCGAGCGCACGATCCAGATGCCGAACTTTTCCTTCCACCTCTCGTCGACCCCGATCGAGTAAGTCGATGGATCTCCCGCCTTGAAGCGCGTCGGCGGCTCGAAGAGGACGTTGGGGAAGAGAAAACGCACGGTTGCGGTGAGACCCGCGACCGTCGCGGCGGTAAAACCGAGCCAGGCGAGCGTCATCCACTTCAGAGTGGAACGCCGGGTGGTGCCGTCGAGGTCGAGGTCGGGCTCGGAAAACGGCTCCTGCTGCTTGACCGTGGCCATCGTTGAGTCCTCAGACTACCAAAACCGGTTCCAACGGCTCAAGGCGCGCCACGGGCGTTGCCGGCGCGGACGCGGGAGCCCGAATCGCTTCGATCGCCTCGCGCGCCGCGGAGCGCACGCGCAGGTTCGGATCGCTCTTGGCGACCCGCTCGAGCAGAGGCAGGCTGTCCCGATCCTTGAGCAGCGCGAGACCCTTGGTGGCGCCCACGATCGCCGTCTCAGCCTGATCCGCTGTCAATGTCGCCTGGCGGGAGAGCGACTGCCGATCGAGAAGGGACCGCAGGATTTCGACTCCCGCGCGGTCCCCGAGCGATGCCAGCGCGATCGCGGCATTCCAGCGCACGTCGGCGACGGAGTCCTCCAGAAGGACCCGAAGGCGTGGCACGGCGCGTGGATCCCCCAGGCGGCCCAGGACATACGCTGCCATCTTGCGCGCTCCGGCGTCTTCCGATTGGGAGCTCTCGAGAACGGCGTCGAGCGCGCTCGCGTCTCCGATCATGCCCAGTGCCCAGACCGCGTAGAGCCGGGTCTCCGGATCTGGATCCTTCACCGCGGACAGAAGGGCGGGCACCGCCTCCCGCCCTTGCAGTTTTCCAAGCACCAGGACGAGATAGCGCCGGACGGCGGCGTCCTCGCGGCGCTTCGGAGAAAGCCCCTCGAAAATGCGCAGCGTCTCCGCCGTGAGCGCGACCCGCTCCGGGCCGGGAGGGACGCGCCCGATGGATCGCGAGAGCTCGAAGGCCGCCTGCCACCTCCGATTGGCGGTCCCGCCGCGGACTTCCTGAAGGTAGTCGGCCGGCGAGCGGCGCTCGAAGGTCATCAGGTTGAAGACGAGAAAGATCGCCACCGCCGCTCCGACCACCAGCAGCGGCAGGAGGAAGAAACGCGTGACGGTCCCGCGGCGCGGCTCTCCGGTCCCGGCTTCCTCGTAAGCGGAAGGAGCGGGCGAATCGGTCGGGGATTCGTGGGTCACAGGACGGGGAGATATCGCTTGGCCTGGGTGATGGGGTTGGGAACGAAGATGGCGTCCTTCTCGCAGACGGTCTCGCAGAGCCGGCACGAGACGCACGGACCGGCCTCGACCTCCGCGATCTTGTGGAAGGTCTCGTGCAAAGGGTCATCGATCAGGTAGATGCAGTCGAACGGACAGATGTCGATGCAGAACTCGCAGCCGGTGCAGAGATCCCGGTCCACGATCGCCTTCGGGATATCTTTGGGCTTGACCTTTTCGACCAACTCCCCTTTCTGATCTTGAATGCAGGAGACCGGGCAGTAGCGGGCGCAGACCGAGCAGTCGATGCAACGGTCCGCGTGAATCACGTACTTCTCAGCCTTGTCGCCGGTGATGGTGTGCGTGGGGCACTTGATTTCGCAGACCCCGCATCCAATGCAGGTTTCAGTGATGAAGTGTGGCATTCCGTCCCTTCAAAGGAGACTCGACCTTGTGAAAAATATCACAAGCGGGCAGGAACATTCCGAGACCCTTTTCGTTAAGACAGACATGAAGGAAGTCCGCGCCGTCGTGGTGGGGGTCGTCATCGTCGTGCTTGTCGCGCTCTTCGTGGCCTTCTGGCGGCGGCCTGCCCGTGAGCTGAAACGGGTTTCGGGCTATCGGATCGAGATCGAAAAAAGCGAGGGAGGATCCCGCAAACACGTCTCCTTCACGGTTCCGATGGCGCTGGTGGCCCGGGTCGCCTCCTTCGTTCCGTTTGCCGACATCGGGGCGGACGCCCGATCCAATTGGAGCGGCGGAGAGGTCACGCCGCATGACATCCTGATCGCCGCCGATCAAAGCGCTCCCGGAAAACCTGGCGTCATATCGAAGGGAAGCGCGAAAATCGAAGTCACTTCGGAGGGATCGGCGTTGGAGATCGTCGCGCGGGACGATTGGGGCAAGACGGTTCGCCTGCGTGTCCCGCGGTCCCTGGTGGAGAGTCTTTCGGGAGAAAAACGCCTCTCCCCGCGGGATCTCCTGCGAAAGCTCGACGAGCTGGGCCCGGGAGACGTCGTCGTCATTCGAGACCGCGACGATCAGGTGACGATCACGGCGATCGCCCGCTAGAAGCTCAGTGACAAGTGACCCGTGACGAGTGACCGGAGGGTTCAGTGCTTGTCACTTGTCACT
>JBKPDV010000230.1:0-6369 GCA_046728075.1 Acidobacteriota bacterium
CTCGATCCGCGACGCGCCCGAAGGCTATGACTGGCCGAGCTTCATCGCGATGGACCAGCCGAAACACTCGGCCCAGCGCAAGACGGTATCGCCGATGTTCACGCCGACCCATCTGGACGAACTCGCCGTCCTGATCCGGCAGCGCTCGGCCAAGGTGCTCGACGAATTGCCGCGCAACGAGACCTTCAATTTCGTCGAACGGGTGTCGATCGAGCTGACGACGCAGATGCTGGCGACGCTGTTCGACTTTCCCTTCGAGGAGCGGCGCAAGCTGACGCGCTGGTCCGACGTCACGACCGCGCTGCCGAAGGGCGGCGTGGTGGACTCGGCGGAGCAGCGCTTCGAAGAAATGGAAGAGTGCCGGGTCTTTTTCGCCAATCTCTGGAACGAGCGCGTCAACGCCGCGCCGCGTAACGACCTGTTGTCGATGATGGCGCATAGCGAGGCCACGCGCCACATGGACGCGGACAACCTGATGGGCAACATCATTCTCCTGCTCGTCGGCGGCAACGACACCACGCGCAACACCATGAGCGGATCGGTGCTGGCTTTGAACGAACACCCCGATGAGTATCAGAAGCTGCGCGACAATCCGGCGCTGATCGATTCCATGGTGCCCGAGGTGATCCGCTGGCAGACCCCGCTCGCCCATATGCGGCGCACCGCGCTTGCCGACACCGAACTTGGCGGCAAGACGATCAAGAAGGGCGACCGCGTCGTGATGTGGTACGTCTCGGGCAATCGCGACGAGGAGGCGATCGAGCGGCCGAACGAGTTCATCATCGACCGCGCGCGTCCGCGCACGCATCTGTCGTTCGGCTTCGGCATCCACCGCTGCGTCGGCATGCGGCTCGCGGAACTGCAGCTCCGTATCGTCTGGGAAGAAATGCTGAAGCGGTTCGACCGGATCGAGGTGGTGGGCGAACCGAGGCGGGTCTATTCCAGCTTCATCCGTGGCATCGAATACCTGCCGGTCCGCATCCCCGGCTAGCTTATTGTTTGAGCATGATCTCCGCGCAAACGCGTTCCGCGTTTGTCGCGAGGGAAAACCGGCATCCACCCACGGGTCGCAGCCCGAGGGCATGCTTTTCCGGATCATGCTCTGGCGTTTAGCCCCTACCCCGGACGGCTTGGCCCTGCTAACCAAGGTCCCGCGCCGGGCGGCTTCCGCCGGCGCGTCCCCTTGATCTGCCAGCCGAGTTTCGATGACCGCCGCACAGCACACCCACGAGCAACAAGACGAACACGCCGACATCCGCGACGCCGTCGCCAAGCTCTGCGCCCAGTTTCCCGGCGAATACTGGCGCAAGCTCGATCGCGAGATGGCCTATCCGTCCGCGTTCGTCGACGCGCTGACGCAAGCCGGCTATCTCTCGGTGCTGATCCCGGAGGAACTTGGCGGCGCCGGCCTGAAGCTGTCGGCGGCGGCCGCGATCCTGGAAGAGATCCAGCGGGCGGGATGCAACGGCGGCGGCTGCCACGCCCAGATGTACACGATGGGCACACTCCTCCGGCACGGCAGTGAGGCACAGAAGGCGAAATGGCTGCCGAAGATTGCAAGCGGAGACCTGCGCCTGCAGGCCTTCGGCGTCACCGAGCCGACCAGCGGCACCGACACCTCCTCGCTGAAGACCTTCGCCAAACGTGAAGGCAATGACAGCTACATCGTCAACGGCCAGAAGATCTGGACCAGCCGGGCCGAATATTCCGACCTGATGA
The DNA here is from genome assembly GCA_046728075.1 of Acidobacteriota bacterium. GTDB lineage: Bacteria > Acidobacteriota > Thermoanaerobaculia > UBA5066 > Gp7-AA6 > JBKPDV01. The sequence goes on from JBKPDV010000230.1 coordinate 1,720, forward strand.
TCCTGCTTGCGCGCACCACGCCGAAGGACCAGGTGAAGAAGCGCACCGACGGGCTGTCGGTGTTCATCGTCGACATGCGGGAGGCCAAGAAGGCCGGGCTCACGATCCGTCCGATCCGCACCATGATGAACCACTCGACCACCGAGGTGTTCTTCACCGACATGAAGGTGCCGGCGGAGAACCTGATCGGCGAGGAAGGCAAGGGCTTTCGCTACATCCTCTCCGGCATGAACGCCGAGCGCATCCTGATCGCGGCCGAATGCATCGGCGACGCCAAATGGTTCATCACGAAGGCGACCGACTACGCCAAGGAACGCACCGTGTTCGGCCGGCCGATCGGCCAGAATCAAGGCATCCAGTTTCCGATCGCCAAGGCCTATGCCTCGATGTGCGCAGCCGAACTGATGGTCAAGGAAGCCACCCGCAAATACGAGGCGGGACTCGATTGCGGCGCAGAGGCCAACATGGCCAAGATGCTGGCCGCCGACGCCTCCTGGGAAGCGGCGAACGCCTGCGTGCAGACCCATGGCGGCTTCGGCTTTGCCGAGGAGTACGACGTCGAACGCAAGTTCCGCGAGACGCGGCTCTATCAGGTGGCGCCGATCTCGACCAACCTCATCCTGTCGTTCGTGGCCGAGCATGTGCTCGGCATGCCGCGTTCCTATTGAGACGCGCATGTCCCGGCGAAGTGGGAACCGGTTCGCCGACGAAGGACATGCGCAAAACAGAGAAGAATCATGCTGCCGCTTGAAGGATTAACCGTCGTTGCCGTCGAACAGGCGGTCGCCGCGCCGTTCTGCAGCTCGCGCCTGGCCGATGCCGGCGCGCATGTCATCAAGGTCGAGCGGCCGGAGGGCGATTTCGCCCGCGGCTATGACGCCGCCGCCAAGGGCCAGAGCAGCTATTTCGTCTGGCTCAACCGCGGCAAGGATTCTGTCGTCGTCGATCTCGCAACCAAAGAGGGGCGCGCCAGCCTCGAAGAGCTGATCGCGAACGCGGACGTTCTCTTGCAGAACCTCAAGCCCGGCTCGATGGACAAGCTCGGCTTTTCGCTCGAGCGCCTGAAAAAGGACTATCCGGCGCTGATCTGCTGCACCATCACCGGCTATGGCGATGACGGCCCCTATGCGCAGCGCAAGGCCTACGACCTTCTGATCCAGGCCGAGAGCGGGCTGGCATCGATCACCGGCGGTCCGGACGGCCCGTCGCGCGTTGGACTATCCATCGTCGACATCGCGACCGGCGCGACCGCGCATGCTTCCATCCTCGAAGCTTTGATTGCGCGCGGCCGGACCGGCAGGGGCGCCGACATCCGCATTTCGATGTTCGACGTGATGGCCGACTGGCTGACGGTGCCGCTACTCAATTCCGAAGCCGGCAACCCGCCCAAGCGCATGGGGCTGGCGCATCCCTCGATCGCGCCTTACGGTGTGTTCCGCTCCAAAGACGGCAGAGACATCTTGATCTCGATCCAGAGCGAGCGCGAGTGGAAGAAACTCTGCGCCGACGTATTGGATCAGCCTGACTTGCCCAACGACCCCCGGCTCGCCAACATGGTCGAGCGCGTGCGCAACCGCGACCTCACCGACAAGACGGTCGGCGACATCTTCGTGACGCTGAGCCGCGACGAGCTGCTGAAGCGGCTGGCGGACGCCGACATCGCCTTTGCCGAGGTCAACACCATGGCCGACCTGACCATCCATCCGCATCTGCGCCGGATCGAGGTGAACACGCCGAAGGGCGTCGTGACCTATCCCGCGCCCGCCGCCATCTTCGTCGATCAGCCGCGCCACTACGGTGCGGTGCCCGCTATCGGCGATCAGGCCGGCCTTCCGAAAGCCTCGCGCGCGCGGACATCGTCATGACTGAAAAGCTTGATCTCGACCATCTGCGGCAATGGATCGGCCTGACCACCGAGGCCTTCGACACCGTGACCGCTCAACTGGTGAAGGGCCTGCGCGCGACTTTGTTCCAGGAGATCGGCGAACCGAAGCCCGGCGACGCGGCGCCGTTCACCACGCATTGGTGCCTGGCGCAGCCGGTGTTTCCAATGTCCGAGCTCGGGCCCGACGGCCACCCGACGCGCGGCGGCTTCCTGCCGCCGGTGCCGCTGCCGCGCCGGATGTGGGCCGGCGGCGAACTGGAATTCGTCGATGCGCTGCGGGTCGGCGACGACACCAGGCGCAGCTCCCGGATTTCCGACGTCACGATGAAGACCGGCTCGACCGGCGCCTTGTGCTTCGTCTCGGTCGAACACATCGTGACATCGGCGCGCGGCATCGCCGTCCGCGAACGCCAGGACATCGTCTATCGCGACATCTCGACGGCGCCATCGCCGGCACCCGCCAAGGCACCCCCGCCGCCGCCCGTTGCAAGACATCGGGAAACCCACATCTCCGATCCAGTGCTGCTGTTCCGCTATTCGGCACTGACCTTCAACGGCCACCGTATCCATTACGACCGCGACTACGTCACCAGGGTCGAGGGTTATCCCGGCCTGATCTTCCACGGCCCATTGCAGGCGGCGTTGATCGTCGAATTCGCAGCCAAGCTGCACAACGGTCAGCCGCCGAAGAAATTCAGCTATCGCGGCGTGCAGCCGCTGTTCGAAGGCAGCGAGTTCTCCGTCAACGCCAACGACACCGCCGCCGGCATGGAACTGTGGACCGCAAACGCCGCGGGCCAGCCGACCATGAAGGGAACGGCGACGTGGTGACACCGTCATTGCGAGCGAAGCGAAGCAATCCAGGGTCGCGCATACGACTCTGGATTGCTTCGTCGCAGAGCCTGTCATCGGGCGCGCATTTCGCGCGACCCGTTGGCTCCTCGCAATGACGGCGCTTTGGGAGCACGCCGCCTTGTCCCGCAAACCAGCCAAACCCGCCAACACCACCGTCACCGTCAAGCAGGCCACCTTCGACCTGCTCCGCGCGTTCGGCATCAAGAAAGTGTTCGGCAATCCCGGCTCGACCGAACTACCGTTCCTGAGCGACTGGCCCGGCGACATCGACTACGTGCTGGGTCTGCAGGAGGCTTCCGTGGTCGGCATGGCCGACGGTTACGCGCAGGCGACCCGCAACGCGGGCTTCGTCAATTTGCATTCGGCCGCCGGGGTCGGCAACGCGCTCGGCAACATCTATACCGCACATCGCAACCAGACGCCGCTCGTCATCACCGCGGGCCAGCAGGCGCGCTCGATTCTGCCGCTGCAGGCGTTTCTCTACGCCGAGCGTGCGTCGGAATTTCCAAGGCCCTATGTCAAGTACAGCATCGAGCCGGCGCGCGCCGAAGACGTGCCGGCGGCGATCGCGCGCGCTTATTACACTGCGATGCAGCCGCCTTGCGGGCCAACCTTCGTGTCGGTCCCGATCGACGACTGGACCCATCCGACGCAAGCCGTGGAGGCCCGCAAGGTCAGCCGCGAGATCGGTCCCGAGCCGGGCGCGATGACGGCGCTCGCCGACGCGCTGATGTCGGCCAAACACCCGGCGTTCGTCGTCGGCCCCGGCGTCGATCGCGCGGCGGCCGTCGATCTGATGGTGAAGGTCGCGGAGAGAGCCAAAGCGGCGGTCTGGGTCAGCCCGTTCTCGGCGCGCTGTTCGTTCCCGGAGCGGCATCCGCAATTTGCGGGCTTCCTGCACGCCTCGCCGGCGCAGCTTTCCGAAGCACTCGCCGGCTACGATCTGGTGGTCGTGATCGGTGCGCCGGTGTTCACGTTCCATGTCGAAGGCCATGCCGCGATCTTCGACGGCGCCACCACGATCTTCCAGGTCACCGATGACCCGACGGCCGCGGCGATCTCGCCGTCCGGCGCGAGCATCGTCGCGACCATGAAACCGGCGCTGAGCATGCTGCTGGAGCTGTTGCCCGAGACCAAGCGCGCGGCGCCCGCGGGTCGGCAATTGCCGCCGTCACCGCCGGCGGCCGATCCGATTCCGGTGGACTATCTGCTGCATACGCTGTCGACGGCGATGCCTGACGATGCGGCGCTGGTCGAGGAAGCGCCCTCGCACCGTCCGGCGATGCAAAAATTCATGCCGATGCGCGGGCAGGACAGTTTCTACACCATGGCGAGCGGCGGGCTCGGCTACAGCCTGCCGGCCGCGGTCGGCATGGCACTCGGTCGGGGCCAGCGGCGCACGGTCTGCCTGATCGGCGATGGCTCGGCGATGTACTCGATCCAGGCGCTCTGGACCGCCGCCCAGCGCAAGCTGCCGCTGACAGTCGTGGTGATCAACAATGCCGGCTACGGCGCGATGCGCTCGTTCAGCCAGGTGATGCAGGTGCGCAATGTGCCCGGGCTCGATTTGCCCGGCATCGATTTCGTCAAGATCGCGCAAGGCATGGGCTGCGAGGCGTTGCGCGTTGCCAAAGCGTCGGAGCTTGCCACGGTGCTGAAGCGGGGGCTTGCGCATGATGGCGTCAGCCTCGTCGAGGTGATGGTGGATTCCGCGGTGCCGCTGCTCTACACGCAGAAGAATTGACGCAGTTTCTCGTCATTGCGAGCGGAGCGAAGATTCCATGGGGAGTGGATAGCGACCAAATCTGAAGCCAGACTGAGGTTGTTGCAAAACCACTCAACCTGGAGACAACGATGTTGCTCGATCATCCTTCCGACGGACCGACCGCTATCCGCACGCAGTTTGGCGC
>JBKPDV010000231.1:0-46812 GCA_046728075.1 Acidobacteriota bacterium
CTCACAGGCCGTCCGCGCGATCGAGAGAGAGCGGGGTGTACGGGTGGAAGAGGACCTCATACGCAAACTCGCGGATTTCGAGATCCTCCTTCCGAGGCTGCCCCGCGAGGATCCTCGTTAACGAATCAGGTCGGCGCTTTCAGCGATCTTTCTTCTCGGCAGGCTGCACGCGGCACGCCGGCCCGCATTGCTCCGATCAGTTGTCAACCCCCTATTTCAACGTGATGTTTTGCCACTTTAACTTGCCGGGTATCCCCTTTAGTGTTGTGCCGCCCCGGACGCCCTTCGCCTGCTTGGCCGACACCGACTTGGTGCGCAGGGTTTTGACCTTCCTCGAGGGTTTCTTGTTTCTCTTGGTTGCCATGGTTGTTCTCCTTTTGGACTGCGCTGAATCCTTTCCGGCAAGCGAATGATTCGGTTCACCCCTTCGAGGACCGCCTCCTCCGCATCCTTCCCCGCGCCGGCGGCGCTTTTCGTTCGTTCCTTTCCGCAGACTCGCCGAAGACACGCTTGCCGGCTCCGGCCTTGACCTCCTGGCGAGGGGAAAGGTCTTTCAGGAGGATGACGTTCTTGCGCCGCGGATTCTTTTTTTTCATGGGAAACCTGGCGTCTAGTATTTCCAATCATATTTGAAGTGAATGCCCGCCTGCTTCGAAGCCGCCGTGGGACCGCCGCCCCGGACGCCCTTCGCCTGTTTGGCCGACAACGACTTGGCTCGCAGAGTCTTGACCTTCTTCGAGGGCTTCTTGGTTCTCTTGGTCGCCATGGTTTGTTCTCCTTCGGACTCCGCTGAGTCCTTTTCCTGCCGATCGATGTTTCAACTCATTCGACTCTTCCGCATTCTCTGGCTTTGACTCTTCGTTGGTTGCCTCTTCACCACCTTTCCCCGCGCTGCGGGAGTTTATGGGTGACTGAAGCCTTGTCGCTCGATCCGCTCGCTGTCAGCCGTCGCGTCGAGTCGGCCGCCTCCCTTTCTTGACGCGGTGTTCGAGGCGCGCCAGGTAGGGTCTCCACTTCTTCTCGAAAATATCGTCCATGTCGTAGTTTGTCAGAACGAAGCGGCGCGCCCGCGACGCGAGCGCGTCCCGGTCACCCCGGTAGACTTCTTCCATCTTCTCGGAGAGGGAGAGGACGTCCGGCTGCGGGGAGTACGTCCCGCGATTGAGCCACCACTTCCACCCCACCTCGCACACGGCTCCCGCCCCGACGAGCTCGGGCATCGAGGTCGTGTTGTTCACGATGACCGGGACGCCGCAGGATTGCGCCTCGATGATCGGGAGCCCGAAGCCCTCGCGGGCGGAAGGGGCCAGCAGGCAGTCAAAGGCACCGTAGAGCCGCGCGAGATGAGCAGGTTCGAGCTTCAGAACCGCGGTGTACTCGGGCAATCCGTATACGACCTCGCTCAAGCCGAGCATCGTCGCGTATTCGCCGATTGGGAATCCCTGCCGATCCCTGGCGCTCGTATGGATGAAGAGGGCGCTTTTCGGGTGCCTGGCGTGAAACAGCCTGAAGGCGTCGAGCACCTCCTGAAAGCCCTTGCGCGACGGGTTGTCGAGGTTGGCCGCAACCATGCCAAATAGGTAGGTGTCCCGGGGAAGACCAAAGTAGCGCCGAGCGGCTTGTTTCTCGGACGGAGCAAAGATGGATGTGTCGACGCCAAGTGGAATGCAGGTGGACGAGAATCCGTGATCCTCGAGCATGCGGTGTCCGAACTGGCTGAGAGTGACGATTTCGTAAGCGAGGCGAAGCCGTTCGGCGACCGCCGGCAGAAGAGGATCCGTATCGATCGGCACGTAGGGAATCCACCGCTGGAACCTCCGAAGCTTTTCGGGATCGAGAATCCAGATGTCCTGAAACGTGAAGGTGACATCGGCGCGCCAGTCTCGGGCGTGCTCGATGCAGGCGTCTTCGCCAAAGGCGTCCATCAGTTTCGGATAAATCGTCAGACCATCGAGCTCAAAGATTCCTCCTTCGATACCGGCAAACGCGACATGAGCCGTGGCGTAACCCGCATCCAGCATCCGGTAGAGGATGTTGCGGCTCTGCGTTCCATAGCCAGACGAAACCGTGACGCTGTTGGATGACCAGAGGATCCGCAACTTCCTGGGGGCTCTGCCGGTGGATTTCATCAGCGAGCTGTGTGAGACGTCACCGGAGCTCTCGCTTCGAGTGAAACGGTCTGGCTGCGGGCGGACATCTCTCCCTTCCAGTCAACCGGAAGCGTAGCTTCCTCACCCATCCTGACGCAGAAGAATGAGGCGACCCGGCCATCGCCCTCGCCGCGAAAGGTCGGGCCGCCTTCAGGCCTGCTCGATCCCCGCGAAGCTCGTCAGACCGTGTTCAGGTTGCGGGAACTCGCCGTGTTCGAGTTTCCGACGCCCCACGTGAACGTGCCGCCCTTGACGCTGCGAGCCGTTCGGCTCCCCATCGGCAGATCTTTGACCTTGGAAGTCTTTCTCCTGGCTTTCCCCTGACCCTTGGCTTTCCCCTGGCTCTTGGTGCTCTTCTTCGCCATCGTGGCCTCCTGTCTTGTGGACGTTTTCTGATCGGACTCTGTGAGTTGACCTGGACCTTGCTCGTCGCGCTGTCGCCTCCACTCGTCCTGACGGAAACTCCGGGGTCTACTTGTCGACCGTCTTGTTGATGACTCCTTTCAAGTCTTACTGACTCGCGTTTTTCGTTTCTTCTCTTTTTTGTTCGACTCGGTCCGGTGGGGCTCTCCGTTCTCCTCCGCGGACGCACCGAAGACTCGTTTGCCGGCTCCTCCCGTGATCTCCTGGCGGGGCGCCAGGTCTCTCAGCAGGATCACATCGCCGCGGCGGCGCTCTCTTTTCTTCATGTGCCCGGTCGCTTCAGCTCAGACGGAGCGAGCTGGTGTTCGTGCCCGGGCAGGGGCCGCCTTTGACCTGTTTGGCCTTCTCCGCGGCGAGGCTCTTGACCCTCAAAGTCTTGACCTTCCTTGTCCCCTTTTCTTTGGTCTTCGTCGCCATCGACGTCGCTCCCTTCGTTGCGGGCAGAATTGGAACTGGCCTGAGAGCCGTTTCAGATCGGGGGACCCGGAGGTATTTGTCGGTTGGGCGGTCCCTGAGGCATTCCGCCTTTGACATCGCGGCCCTTTTCATCGGTCACCTTCTTGGCCGGCAGATCTTTGACTCTCTTGAGGTTGTTCTTCCCCTTCTTCTTGGCGATCATCATCCATCTCCTTACAGCTTGTTTCCGTCGTCCCGGTTGATGCTCGAGCCTGAGCTCTTGAGCTTCTCCGTCTCGCCGATATACCCGGCCTTGACTCGGCTCTCTTCTTTCGCGGCCAGCTTTTTGGCCGTCAGATTCTCGAGTCCCTTCAACGACTTCCGCTTGCGCCTGGTGGCCATCTGGTTCGCTCCTCTCGATTTCATCCGGCTGTTCAAGATTGGGTCGTCAGGCTCCGCGTCTGCCGTTTCGGCCGCCTGGTTGCCATATCGTCAATTCTTTTCCAAGTTACGGAGTGTTCCCTACTCCCGGACCTTCTGGACGGCCGGCAGGAGAAGGCTCGTCCCGACCGCTTTCTCGAGGTCCATTCGGCCAGTTGATCGGGCCTCCCTTGACCTGTTTCGCTTTCTCCGAGCTCAGGCTCCTGAGCTTGAGGTTCTTGAGTTTCCGGGTCGAGCTCTTTCCGGGCTTTCTGGCCATTTCGCTGTCCTTTCTGCCCTTTCTGCGCTCGTCAATCGTTCGTTTGACCCTCCATAAGAGCATCCTTCTTGCCAAAGTCGCGCGGTGGCTGAAGTCCCGCATTCCCAGTGTTTGCGACCATGATGCTGGCGTGGGATCGAAAGACTTGGATCGAAATAGAACTTTCATGTCTCGTTCCGATACACGCGGGTGTCTGGCGCAAGACCTCACGGTTCGCCGATTCTCGATCCGAGCTCGATGTGGGGACTGCCGCGATGGGCTAGGAGAGTTTGCGATCGAGCGTCGAGCGGGAGATACCGAGCGCTCGGGCGGCCTGCCGCTTGTTTCCGTCCATTCTGGCGAGCACGTCGCGGACGTGCCGCTGCTCGGCCTCGGCGAGAGTCCAGTGGCCATCTCGCGGGGCGGACGAGGACCTGGACGGCGGCGGGGAAGCGGCCTCCGGCGAGGATGCCGGCGTCGGCTGGAGCAGCAGGTTCTCTTCCTCGATGAACTCCGTCGTCGTGATCGCGACGGCCGCATCGATCACACGAGAGAGCTCGCGGAGATTGCCCGGCCACGGGTACGCGAAGATCCGGTGCGCCGCCGCGCGGGTGAGGCCCAGGATCGACTTGTCCTGCTGGCGGCTCGCCCGCGCGATCTCGGAGGCCAGCAGCAATGGCAGCGCTCTGCGGCGCAGCCGAAGCGGCGGCACGGTGATCGTCAAGCCGCTCACACGAAAGAAGAGGTCCTGCCGGAAGCGCTGTGTGTCGGTGAACACGGTCAGCGGAAAGTGCGTGGCCGACATCAGCCGCACGTCGGCGACCTGGATCGTCTCCGAGCCGAGCCTTTCGAACTCCCCGTACTCCACGGCGCGCAGGATCTTCGCCTGTCCGGCCGGGCTCATGTCGGCGATCTCGTCGATGAAGAGCGAACCATGGTCGGCGAGCTCGAATTTTCCCTTCAGCCGGTTCTGCGCTCCGGTGAAGGCGCCCCTCTCGTGGCCGAAGAGCTGGGAGTCGAGCAGAGTATCCGAGAGGGCGGCCGCGTTGAAGGAAACGAACGGCCCCCGCGAACGCGAGGACGAGTTGTGGATCGCGCGGGCGAGCAGTGTCTTGCCCGTTCCCGATTCGCCGAGGATCAGGATCGGAAGATCGGTGCGCGAGGCCAGGCGCGCGCGCTCGAGGCACTCCTCCATCGCCGCGTCCAGGCCGTTGTAGTCATCGAGGGTCAGTGCGAGAACGTCCTGCGGGCGGGTCATGGTCGGAATCCGCCGCTTGTCATTTCGAGGGCGCTCCGGCGAGACTCTCCTTCAACTGGCGCAGAGGCTCGAAGGCGTAAGAAGCCAGCGTGCGCCGGCCGACGATCACGCGCGCGCGTCCGGCCATTCCAGGCTCGAATCGACGGTGTTCTCCTTCGATCAGGACTCCTTCCTCCGCCAGGTCCGCCAGCGCTCGGAAGGATCCGGACGTATCGCCGCCACTGGCCGGGCTGACCCAACGGACCGTCGCGCGGCGCACGCCGTAGCGCTGATAGGGAAACGCGTCATAGAGGAGCTTCACGGGCTCGCCCGGCCGAATCCGAGCCAGGCCCTCCTGCGGGATCATCAACTCCGCCTGGAGTTTCTCACCCTGACAGGCGATCTCCGCCAACAGATCTCCCTCCCTCACCGAGGCGCCGGCGCCGCGGACCTGAGTCTTGACGACGCTTCCGGTGCAGGGCGCGACCGCGGTGAGCTGGCTTCCTGTCTGCGCCAGTTCCTTTCCGAGCATGTCCGTGCGGATCCGGGCTCTGGCTCCTTCCTCGGCCAGTCCTCGCTCGGTTTCGCGAAACTCCGATCGTTTCGCGCGATTCTCATGCGCCACCTTCGCGAGCGACCGCCGGGCCTCATCCCGCTCGGACTGGGCCTGCTGTGCTTCGACCTGGAGGCGATTGATCTCCAAGCGGATCCGCGCCAGATCCGTCCAGCTGGAGATTCCCTCCTCGAAGGCCTTCTTCTGCCGCTCGGCGAGCTCATTGGCGATGGAGAGCTGCTCGGTGTTCATCTGAATTGTCTTCTCCAGGCTCGCCAGATGGATCTTCAGCCGCGACTCTTCCTCGTCGCGCGCCCGTTGCTCGTTTTCGTACCGCGTTTGCGCGTTGGAGAGTCGGGCGTCGGCGCCGCCGAGCTGCGCCCGCAGGCTTGACCACTCGGCCGCGCGATCTCCCACGGGCGGCGAGGCGATCATGAAAAGGGGATCGCCGGATTGCACTGTCTGAGCGTCGGTGACCCGGACCTCCGTGACGATTCCATCCTTGAACGCCCGCACCGGATCGGTTCCATGCACGGGGACGAGCACGAATCGAGCCGAAACCGCCTCGGGCACATGAACGACCAGCGACGCGATCCCGACAAAGACGAAGAGGAGCAGCAGGATCATGGCCAGTCCCCGGGCGGCCCAGTGGGGCGGATCGGCCGCCAGGTATGGGGACTCGTCGGCGAAGGGAGCGCTGGAAGCCATCGAGCTCGAAGACATCAGTCCGACACCGCCAGCTGCTGGCTCGACAGGTAATAGTAGAGACCCCGGCGCTCGAACAGCTGGTCGTGCGTGCCCTGCTCGACCAGGTGCCCCTTTTCCAGAACCAGAATCCAATCCGCGTTGGCGACCGTGCTCAATCGATGGGCGATCACGAACGCCGTTCGCCCTTCTAGCAGACGCCCGAGGTTTTCCTGCACGGCCCGCTCCGATTCGGTGTCGAGCGAGCTGGTCGCCTCGTCGAAGATCAGGACGGGGGGCTTCGAGTAGACCGACCGGGCGATCGCGATCCGCTGCTTCTGACCTCCGGATAACGCGAGGCCGCTCTCTCCCACCTTGGTGTCATATCCGAGGGGAAACCGTTCGACGAACTCGTGCGCGTTGGCCACCCGGGATGCCCAGAGAACCCGGTCCATATCCGGCTCATCCTCTCCGAAGGCGATGTTGCGGGCAATCGTGTCCGCAAAGAGGAAGTTCTCCTGCAGGACGAATCCGATCTGCCGGCGCAGGTCGCGGTAGTTCAGTGTCTTCAAATCCACGCCATCGTAGGTGATGGAGCCTTCCGTCGGCTCGAGCAGCCCGGCCAGACACTTGACCAGCGTCGTCTTGCCCGAGCCGCTTCGTCCGACGATCGCAATGAATCGGCCGGGAGCCACCTCGAAGTTGATTCCTTTCAGGATCTCCGGCGATTCCGGGCCCCCGTAAGAGAAACCAACGTTGCGCAGAACGATCCGGCCCTCCAGCGTCTTGACGGGCAGCAGACGGGAATGGTCCACGCCTTGCTCCGGCTCCTGCTCGAAAACGTCGTTCAGTCTGTTGAGGAGCACGGCCGAGTGCTGCCAGTTATCCCAGATCGTCAGCAGCGTCAGGATCGGCGCGTTGGCCAGCGCCACGAGCGAGTTGAAGGCCACCAGCCCGCCGATGGTCAAGGTTCCCGCCAGGACTTGACGGGCGCCGATCCCGAGGAAGAGAACCGTTGTCAGCAGCGTGACCGCCTGAACGGCGCCGAGATATCCCATCACGGTGAAGTCGGCCTTGAAGAGCCGCCGCGCGACGCCCAGGAATTGATTGAGCATCAGGTTTCGGAAAGAGCCCTCCGCGGCCATGGCCTTCACCGTCTCGATCCCCTTGATCGCGTCGATCTGGTAGGAGTGGTACTTGCCGAAGGAGTCCTCGACGGTGTCGAAGATCGGGCGAAGCCAGCGGGACGAAAAGAACATCAGGAGAGCGTAGAGAGGAGCCGTCGCGAGGAACACGAGGGTCAGCGTCCGGCTGTAGATCAGCATCAGCACGAGGCTCGCGGCCAGCTGCGTCGCGGCGGTCACGCCGGCCACACCGCTTTGAACGAGGAACTCGCGCACCTGTCGGACCCCTTCGAGCCGGCGCTGAATGTCGCCCGTGCGGCGGGCCGAGAAGTAAGCCATCGGCAGTCCCAGCAGTTTGCGTGTGAGGAAGTCGAGGGTCGAGGCGTCGATGCGCACGGCCACGAAGCTCAAGAGGTAACGCTGCACCCCCAGAGACAGGACGAGAAAGAAGATGACCGCGCCCATCGACAGCATCAGGAGGTTCAGAAGCGAGACGTCCCTCTCGACGAGGACCCGGTCGACGATGATCTGCGTGAAGACGGGAAGGACCATCTGGAGGATGGCGACGACCAGGGAGAGGCCCAGCGCCTGCAGCAGGATTCTCGCGAAAGGGCGGAAGAAGGGGCGCAGCCAGGTGAGGTTCGACGCGGCGACGGGCGCCTTCTCGAATTCGCTCGTGTAGTCGAAGAGCGCGGCATAGCCGCTCCACCGCTTCTCGAACTCCGAGCGCATGAAGCGCCGCAGGCCCAGGGCCGGATCGGCCACCCGGCAATGAGTGTCGGTCACGTCGTAGAGCACGACCCAGTGATTCCCCTCCCAATGAACGATGGCGGGAAGCGGCATGAAGGAGAGATTCCGAGGAGAGGCCTTGACCGACCTCGCGGCGAGGCCCAGCTCCGTCGCGGCCGCGCAGAGCCCGCGCAGACTCGTGCCGTCCCGCGACGTGTGCACCAGATGCCGGATCCGCGCGAGACTCACGGCCCGGCCGAAATGCCGGCAGACCATGGCGAGGGCGGCCGCCCCGCAGTCCATCTCGTCGATCTGCCGCACGACGGGGAAGCGCCGGATGCGCCGCTCGCGCTTGACGAAGAGACCTTCGGACGCGAAGGGCCCACCGGGCTCTCCGGCGCGCTCCCGCGTCTCCTCTTCCCCCTGCTCGACCTGGTCGGGCCCGACCTTCTCGTGCGCCGCCGTCTCCGCCGGGAGGATCTCCTGCGCGAAGTCGAGCGGCACCCGGGCGACTTCCTTGTAGTCGTACTGCGCGACCCGCTGTTCGATCTGTGACCGAAAATCCGGAAAGCGATCGAGGAGATTGCGCAATGTCTCCGCGTGCAGAGCGAGCAGGCGGCAGGCGGAGACCGCTTCGACGCTCGCCGTGCGGGGCGATCCCCGGAAAACCGACAGCTCGCCGAAGAAGTCCCCCTTGCGCAGGTAGGCCACGTACGTTCGCCGGCCCTGTTCGTCTTCGGAGAAGACACGCAGGTGCCCCTCCTCCACGAAGTACATCGGGCCCGCGGCCTCTCCCTGGCGTACGACGAGATCTCCGCGATCGCAGGTGACGTTCTCGAGATCACCCAGGAGAAGAGCCAGAGCCGGGGGCGGCAGCCGCGTGAACGGGGTGAAATGGCGGAAGAAATTCGAGAGCTGCCGGTGTCGGATCTGCAGCTCGAGATACTGGCGGATCTCGGGAGTCTGGACGAGCAGCGCTTCGAAGACGGATTTGTCCAGGCGCCAGGCCTGAACGTCGCTCGAGGCGCGCACGGTCGCCGTGCGCGTGGAATGGTCGAGCAGGCCCATCTCCCCGAAGCTGTCGCCGGCGCGCAGACTGCTCATGGGGATTTCCTCGCTTGTGTCGGCGTTCTTGACGATCCGTGCCCGGCCGGAGGCGAGCACGTAGAACGCGTCGGCGACTTCTCCTTCGCGGACGATCGTGTCTCCAAAAGAAAAGGAGACCGGCTCGAAACTGCCGACCACGAGGGCGCGGGCGTCTCCCGGCAAGAGCCTCAGGATCGGCAGATTATCGAGCAGGTCTCGTTCTTCCAAAGGGCCTCCGGAGGCGGTGGTTCTCGAATCGCGCTCGATGTCCTTTCTGCGAGGGGCTGCTAGAGCTGTTCGTGCCAGTGCACCCGGGCCGCGATCTCGTGCTCGACGACTTTGGCCAGAAGGGCATCTTCCGCGCGGCTGCGGATCTCAGGATCCTGCTCCGAGGGCGGCGTCTTACCGCAGAGCTCATAGAGATGAAACTCGTCTCCCACCGCGACCGGGCCGACCAGATCGCCGGGGCGAGCCGAGAGCAGAACCGGGCGCGCGCTCTCTTCGACCTCCGCGAGGTAGGGTCGCGTCTTCGCGATCGGCCGGTGCGCCTCTTGCGCGACCGCTTCGAGCGGCTCGCTGTCCTCGCGCACACACAGCGCGGCCTCACGGGCGGCGGTCTCGTCGGAAAACCCGAGATCGCGCAGGTCGAGCCGGATCCAATCGAGGCGATGGACGTCGATCAGCGCGCGGATGGCGGCTGGGTCCGCCAAGCGGCGGCTCCAGGCCTCGTAGAGACGTTCGAGACGGATCAACTCCACGATCCGCTTCCGGCTCGCTTGCCGCAGAGGCATCCGCGAAAACGCCTCGGCGCAGTCCCGGCATGCACGTTCGATCTCCGCGAGGCTTGGCTCCTCTCCCACTCCCACGTCCGCTTCCGCGGCGGCGCGCTGCGCGACCGCTGCTCGGCCGGCGAGAGTCTGCGCGAACTGCTCGAGGGCCCCGGAGCAGATGGCCTCCGTCCAAATGCAGTCCGTTAATTCCTCGTTGCTCGGCGCAAACGGGACCAGCGCTTCTTCTCCCTGTTCATGGTCGGACTGCCGGACCGTCGCCCGCTCGATGTAATCCATCCAGCTATCGATCGTCAGCCCGCGGCGATCGAGCCAGGCCTCCATCTCCTCGGCCGTGACCAGGTCGCGCCCATATCGAAACTCTTCGGCCGCCTGTTCGAGGACTTCCTCCGACGCGCCGTTCTCCGCCGCTTCCGCCCGGGCAACGAGCGCCAGGCCTCTGCGCGTCTGTGCTTCCAGCGACGCCCACTCGCCGCGCAGGACAGCCGCCACGACGGCGTCCGACCAGGAATACTGAGCCTCACCGACAGAAAATGCCTGGTTTTCCCAAAGACTGTTCATGTTGCTACGGCGATCGGGCCGCGTTTCGACGAGGCGGGATTATATTGCGCCGGCCTGGGGGCGCCGGCTTTGAGCCAACCCTCTCCTTCGCGGCGCGGCGCAATCCCGCTCGTCTACGACTTCGGCGCGGAACCTTCCGACTTCGGAGCATCCGCAAGGAGCATTCCCAGTAACTCTCCACGGAGCTCGAGGACCTTCGCGCGGGCGGCGAGCAGCTGCTGACTCGCTTTCGTTCGGTCGTCGCGCGCGTCTCCTGCGGCGATTATCTGTTTGTCCAGCTCGTCCGGCTCGGCGCGCCCCTCGACCGCCAGCGCCTTGCCGACGTGGAGAGTCTCTCGGGCGAGGGCCTCGGCGCGCATGGCCAGCGCCAAGCGCGCTTGTGCTCGGGTGAGCTCGCCTTCTGCGCGCCGGACGTCCAGCTCCAGATCCCGGTCGCGGAGCAGTCGGTCTGCTCGCGCCTTCTCGAGCCGGGCCTCCGCCGCGACCTGTGCGTGACTCAGGCGCCCGCCCGTCCAGAGCGGGACGACCACCGAGACGCCCAGGGTAAAGTCGTTCGGCTTGAACTTCACGAAGTACTGATCAAAGTTGTTGTAGTTGGAGAGACGAAGATACTGCCCTTCTGCCTGGATCACGGGAAGCCAGGCGCGCTTCTGAAGGAACACGGCTTTTTCCAGCGCGGCCGCCTCGGCTTCGAGCGCGTTCAACTGGGGGTCCGCGGCACGCGCCGCCGCAAGAAGATCTCCTGGCGGAGAGACCCGGAGGACCGCGAGAGGATCTTCCGCAATCGGGATCGGATCGCTCGAGCTCCAGCCGATCAACCGCGCCAGCTCCAGCCGGTCGAGGTCGGCCTCGGTCTCCCGATCGAGAAGAGTCTGCTTGGCCCGGGCCACTTCGAGACCCGCCCGCTCGACCTCGAGCGGAGTCGTCCTCCCTTCTCGGCCGAGCGCCGCCACGCGCCGATGAGCGGCCTCGCGAGTCTCCAGCAACTCCCGGGCGCCTGCTATCGAGATCTGGTCCGCCCAGTTTCTGCCGTAAGCCAGGACGAGAGCGCGCGCCGTGGCCGAGCTGGAAGTGAGCAACCCGGCAGCGACCGCGGCGGCGCGAGCCTCCTCGTCGAACGTCCGCGAGCGTTTGGCCGGATCGTAGAGCGTCTGATGAACCTCGACTCCAAAGACCGACGGCACCTGGCCCGCGACTTCGACGGGAAGGCCGCTCGAGTAGCCCGGGGTCGTCGTCGCGAAGGCCTGCGGCGCAAACGCCGCCTTCGCCGCCCGCGCTCCTGCGGCCGCCTCGTCGACCTGGGCTCGCGCGACCGCGATCTCCGGAGCCCGCGCCAGCGCCCTTTCCGCCGCCCTCTTCAGCGTCAGCGGCTCCCTGTCCGCCTGCGCCTGTGCAATGGCGGCAACGAAGGTCAAGGAGACGAGCAGCGATCGGCTCTTCCCTCCGACTGTTGACTGTTGACTGTCGACTGTCGACTTCTTATCACTCATAACGCAACGCCTCCGTCGGGTTCAAATTTGCGGCACGCGACGCGGGGACGACGCCGAAGAGAACAGTCACCGCGCAGGAGAACAGGAAGGCAAGAACAGCGGAGAGAGGTGAGACTCGAACCTCGACGCCCCGGACGAAGAGGCCGGCGAGAAGCGGTACGGCGAGACCGACCACCACGCCCAGGAACGATCCGATCGCCCCGAGCATCAACGCCTCCATCAGGAACTGACGGAGGATGTCGCGCCGCCGCGCGCCGACCGAGAGACGTACGCCGATCTCCCGCGTCCGCTGCTCGACCGAGGCGAGCAAGATATTCATGATCCCCACCCCCCCGACCACGACCGAAACGGCCGCCGCCAGCACGAACACCACGATCAAACCGACCGAAATCGTGCGGGCGAGGCGCACGACCGTCGTCATACTCTCGACCTCGTAGACCGAGCCCGGGCGGTGGCGCTCCTTCAGTGTCTCCTCGACGGCGCGTACGCCCGCCGGAAGCTCCGAAAAATCCCGCACCTCGGCAAAGAGAGTCTTGACCTGACGCGTGGGGAGGAAGGACCAGGCGGCCGTGATGGGAACGAGGATCGTCTCCGGCACGATGTCGCCCCGCCCGAGCGTGTCGACGGGCTCCTCGAACTCGCCCACGACCTGGAACGTGGTTCCCAGCGTTCGGATCGTCTTGTCCGCCGGGTCGCTCGGGCCGAAAAGCCTCTGGTAGAGATCGCGATTGACGACGCAGACCCGGGCCCTGCTCTGAAGGTCGTCCTCGTCCAGGAACCGGCCCTTGAGAATCCGCATGTTCTTGCGAACGGTGCCGTAGTTCGCCATCACGCCGATCACCGTCAGCGTCTTGACCTGCGATTGGACCGTGACGTTGCCCCGCAGGAGGACCACGCCCGTGACGCCCGAAAAGAGGTCGCCGCGCGATGCGAGGGTCTTCACGTCGGCGTCGGTCATCGTGTCGTCGAGTGTTCGCGACACGCCGGCGCTCACCGTTCCCCGGTAGTTCGCCCAGACCAGGTGAGATCCGACTCCTTCGATCTGGGCCATCACGAACGTGCGCCCCGTCAGTCCGAGAGCAACGATGACGATGATCGCCGCCGTGCCCACGACGAGCCCGGTCAAGGTCAGCGCCGTCTGGACGGGATGCGTTCGGAAGCGGTGGAGGGCGGCCTCGAGGATCTCGCGGGGAAGCATGGGATAACTGTCAGCTGTCAGCTGTCAGCCGACAGCTAAAACCCTGCCTTCGCCACGTTCACCCGCATTCCCTCCGACAACGCCACCGTACCCGGAATCAGTACGATCTCCTTTTCGGAAAGGCCGTTGACGATCTCGACGTCGCTCAATCCGATGAGACCGACGGAGACCGGGCGGCGCCGGGCGCGCCCCTTCTCCAGCACATACACGTAGCGCTGGTCGCCGTCGCGTTGGAGGGCGGCGCGCGGGATGGAGAGGGCGGAGCGTTTCTCGCCGACGATGATCTGGACGTTGACCGAGGCATTGGGCGGCAGCGTCAAGCGCGCGTCGGAGATCTCGCCCACGACTTCACCCACCTGCCGGCCGCCGGTCTCCGTGACGCCGGAGGGGACCGAAAGCACCTTCCCTTCCCAGCGGCGATCTGGAAGACCGTCGAATGTGACGATCATCCGCTGGCCGACCGCGATGCGAGGCAGATCCGGCTCGTCGACGCGTGTGCGAACGCGCAGGTGCTCGGGATCCGCCACGCTCGCGACGACCTGCCCCGGGGCGACGGTCTCCCCGGCCTTGCGGGGCAGGCCGTAAACGATCCCGTCGGCGGGAGCGCGGATCGTCAGCAACGCGACCCGCCGTTGAAGCTCGCGCGCGGCCTCCGCCGAGAGCTCCGCGCGTCCCCCCTCCGGGCCCCTGAGGGAATCCAGCAGCGCCTGAGCCTGCTGGAGACGTTCCTGTGCGTCGCGCCAGGCGAGCTCGTCGGAATCGTGGGTCGCCCTCGAAATGGCCGATTCCTTCAGCAGGCGCGCGTCGGATTCGAAGACCTGACGACGGTGGTCGGATTCGCGCCGGAGTCGCTCGACCTCCGCGGCCGCACGCTGCCGCTCTTCCGATCGCTCGAGGGCGCTCGAGCGCGCGGTCAAGGCCGACTGGCTCAAGTCCGGGTTCGACAGCTGCACGAGCGGCGCGCCTTTCTTGACGCGCGCTCCCTCCGCGGCCAGAAGCGCGGCGACCGTGGCCGAATCCGCTGCGCGCATCTCGCCGCCGGGGGGAGGCTCCAGCGTGCCGTCGCTCGTGATCGGAACGCGCAGGTCCCGGCGCGCCGCCGCCGCCGTCGGCACCGGCGGCGATGACGGACGGCGAAACGCGACGGCGGCGAGCAGAAGAGCGAGAACCCCCGCCGCCGCGGCGATCCACCACCGGGAGAGCGGGCGAGGTTCGGGCTCGTTCATCGGAGACGGGTCATTCCGTTCCGGACTTCCGGCGGTCGAGCTCTTCTTCCCCAGCCGGCGCCTCTCCCTCGTAGTAGTCGAGCCCCGAGTGGTCGAGCACTTCCTCGCCGACCAAGATCCGAAGGGTGTTGGTCAGCTTCAGGTGCTGGATGAAAAGGTCGTGCTCGGGCTTCAAGTCTGCGCGCGACATCGGAGACTTGAAGTAGAAGGAGAGCCACTCCTGGATGCCCGCCAGCCCCGCGCGCTGCGCCAGATCCATGAAAAGAATCAGATCGAGCGCCACGGGGGCGGCGAGGATGGAGTCGCGGCAGAGAAAGTTGATCTTGATCTGCATGGGCTGCCCGAGCCAGCCTACAATGTCTATATTGTCCCAACCTTCCTTGGCGTCGCCGCGGGGCGGGTAGTACTCGATGCGAATCTTGTGGAAGTAACGCCCGTACAGCTCCTCGTAGATCTCCGGCTGCAGGATCGCATCGAGCACGGAGGCCTTCGAGACCTCCTTGCTGCGGAAGGAGCCCGGATCGTCGAGCACCTCTCCATCGCGGTTCCCGAGGATGTTCGTCGAGAACCAGCCATCGAGCCCGAGCATGCGCGCCTTCAGCCCTGGAGCCACGATCGTCTTCATCAGCGTCTGGCCGGTCTTGAAGTCCTTCCCGGCGACGGGGACCTTTTTCTCGTGCGCCAGCTCGATCAAGGCGGGAATGTCCACGCAGAGATTCGGCGCGCCGTTCCCGAACGGGATGCCCTGCGAAATCGCCGCGTAGGCGTAGATCATCGAGGGGGTGATCTCGGGCGCGTTCTTCTCGAGCCCCTTCTCGAACGCGGCGAGCGTCTGGTGCGCGGCGGACGGCTGGAGGTAGACCTCCGTCGAGCCGCACCAGAGCATGACGGCGCGATCGACGCGCTGCGCGGAACGAAAGGCCTCGATGTCTTCGATCAAGAGGTCGGCCAGATGCCGCTTGGTCGGCGCGCTCTTGACGTGCGTTCCCTCCAGCCGGCGCACGTAGGACCGGTCGAAGACGCCGGGCCACGGCTCGAGCGCGGTCAGCTCTTCCTTGACGCTTTCGAGCATCTCGACGGGAAGGACTCCGGCGGCTCGAGCCGCCTCGAAGGCGTTGTCCGGAAAGATGTCCCAGCCGCCGAAGACGAGATCGGTCAGCCTGGCCAGCGGCACCAGCTCCTGGACCGGCACGAACCGCGGGTTCGTGCGCTTGCCCAGCCGGATGCGCTGCATCTGAGTCAGCGACCCGAAGGGACGCCCGAGACCCTTCGCGATCAGGTGGACGCCGGCCACGAGCGTGGTGGACACGGCGCCGATGCCTGGCAGGAGCACGCCGAGACGTCCGCGGGCCGGCGCGATGTCTTTGGCGAGCTCGGGATAGAACGAAGTCTGGTCGCTCATGAGTAGCTCCTTCGGGGATTGCGAGATCCGAGCGCGAGGCCGACGAGAACGAGAAAAAACAAGGGCGCTCCCACGGCGGCGAGAATCAGGAACCAGTTCGCCTTGCCGAAGGCGGAGAGAATGACCACGAGATAGATGAAGTCGCGCCGCGCGAGAAGATCCGCCATTCGCGAAAGACGCGAATCTCCCGAACGCGAGACCGAGGTAAAGAGCGGCTCTTCGCGCCCCTTGGACGCGCTGGACGCGGAGTGCGCGTTGGACGCATGGGACATCGTCTGGAAGTAGACGAACCCCGCGGAGAGGAGGGTCCCCGCGATCGCCGCGGCTCCCAGGAGTAACGGTTGGATCTCCTCCGAACTCCGCCACCAGCCGATCGCGATCGCCGCGAAGACGGCGGAGTGGACGACGTTATCCCCCCAGAAGTCGAGGATCCCGCCCAGGCGCGAGGTTTGAAACTTCAGGCGTGCGAGCTCGCCGTCGCAGCCGTCGAGGATCGAGTGGGCGAGGAAAAGCAGCGCCCCGGCAAATTGCATGACCGGACGTGACGAGAGAAAAAAAGCGGCCCCGCCGAGGCCCACCAGGACCGACACGATCGTCATTTGATTGGGCGTCACCCGGGTCGGCGCGAGCCGGCGGCTGATCGCGAGCGAGATCTTTCGCTCGACGTGGCGGGACATGAAGCCTTCCGTGTCTTTGATGAGTCCGTCCAGGAGCCACCGCTCCGCACGGGGCAGGTCCTGCGCGCCTCGGATCTCGAAGACACCGGGCCCGGCGGGATCTGCGGAAGGGTTGTCGCGGAGCGCGCGCAGCCATTCCACGCTCGGAAGGAGTCCGGGAGAGAAGCGCACGATTCGCTTTCCGGAGGAGGCGGTGTCTCGGCCGGATGCGATTTGGGCCCGCGTGCCCGCGAGGTGTCGGGACAGGTCGGCCCCCGCCACCGGCTCGACATAAATCCTCTCGAAGCCGGCGCGCTCGGCCGCGAGGATCTGGCGCCGCAAGAGGGAGAGTCCCAGCAGGGGAGTCTCGGGCCCGACTCCGGCGGGCCAGTCGCGAGTGACCGTGAGGGCGGGCTTCATCGTGTCGCCCCCAGGACTGCCGGAACGGAAGACTCGGCCACGGGTAGACCTTCGCCCCCGCGCCGTCCCGATTCGTAAGCCGTTTCGATCCACCGCAGGCAGCGCTCTGCCTCCGCGAGACTCCGCCCGCGGCGGCCCGGGTCCCGGATCTCTCCGAGAAACTCTTCCACCACGCCGCGGAACCAGTCGGGATGGTGTGATCCTTCCGACAGACTGCCCGTGAGCTCTTCGCGTCGGGCTGTCTTGCCGGACGCCGATCGGATCTGCAACGTTCCTGCGTCAATCGCGATCGTTCCCTCGCTTCCTTCCAGAATGACCCGGTTGGCGCGCTCTTGCGCGGTCCAGGTCAAGAAGATCTCGGCGCGCGCGGCGGGGTAGTGAAGGGCGACCTCTGCCGTGTCTTCGAGGTCGAGTCTTCCCGCTCGCCGGCTTTCGAGCCTCGCCGAAAGGCGCTCGGGCTCGCCCTGGATCCACTGCTGGATCGCGTAGAGAGCGTGCCAGCCGTGGTCGACCAGAATGCCTCCGCCCGCGACGGCGGGATCGACTCTCCAGTTTTTTACCTGATCGGACGCGGCGGCCGGCCGGTCGCGCAGCGTCTCCCAGCGCACCCTCGAGACCGACCCGATGGCGCCGGAGCGCACGAGCTCGGTCGCGCGCAGGAGAACCGGAGCATGCCGCCAGTTGTGAACCGTGGCGAGGACGAGGGATCGCTCACTCGCGAGCGCGGCCAGACTCGCCAGCTCCGGGGAAGAGAGCACCAACGGCTTCTCGCACAATACGTGCACACCGGCCTCGAGCGCCGGACGGATCGCGGAGGCATGGGACGCGGGGGGCGTACAGATGTCGACGAAATCGGGCTTCTCTGCGGCCAGCAACGCATCGACCGAGTCGTACCAGCGGGCATCCGGAAGGCGCTGGGCGAGCGCCGCGCGTCCCTCCTCGCGCACGTCGGCGGCCGCGACGATCTCGATCTCCCGGCGCTCGCGCCAGCCGGGCAGGTGACCGTTGACCGCCACGTTCCCGACTCCGAGAATGGCTCCTCTCACGGGAACACCGCCCCGATCGCCTCGTCGAGAATCTCCAAGCCCTCCAGGGCTGTCGCTTCGTCGATGTTCAAGGGGGGATTGATCCGGATGATCGGCGTATACGACATGGCGACGAGGCCGCGGCGCAAGCACTCCTGGAAAAGAGCCTTCGTCTTCTCTTTGGAGACGAGCTTCTTCGTCTCTCGGTCCTCCACCAGCTCGAGACCGAGCAGCAGACCCTTGCCGCGCGCGTCCCCGATGACCCGATGGCGCTCCTGCATCTGGAGGAGGCGCGCGAGCATCGCGCGGCCGACGCGCTCCGAGTTCTCGACGAGGTTTTCCCGCGTGATGATCTCGAGCGACGCCAGCCCCGCGGCTGCCGCCAGGGGATTGCCTCCGTAGGAGGAGGAGCTGCCGGAGGGATTCGAGAAGGGAGGCTTCTTCGTCAGCTCGTCGGTTGAGGCGACCGCCGAGAGCGGAAAGCCGCCGCCGACTCCCTTGCCCAACGTCATCACATCGGGGACGACGCCGTCGTGGTCGACTCCCCACATCCGTCCAGTCCGGCCGAAGCCGGTGATCATCTCGTCGGCGATGAAGAGGGCGCCCTGCTCGCGCGCGATGTCGCGGATGGCCGAGATAAAACCGGGCGGCGGTATGACGTTGCCCGCGGTTCCCTGCATCGGCTCGACGATGACGGCGGCAATGGCGCCGCCCGTCTGGTCGCGGATCACGTCGCGGGTCTTCTCGGCGCAGGCGATGCCGCAATCCGGATATGTGAGTGACAGGGGACAGCGGTAGCAGTACGCGTAGGGGGCGGAGTAACAGCCGGGCGCGAATGGGCCGAGGCCGTTCTTGAAATCCCCCCAGAGGAGAGGCAGTACTCCGCCCGTTTTGCCGTGGAAGGCTCCGGTGTAGCCGACGAACTCGAACTTCTTCGTCGCGGACTTGGCCAGGCGAAAGGCCGCCTCGACCGCCTCCGAGCCGCCGGAAAAGAGCTGGATGCGCGTGAGACCCGGCGGAGTGACGCCCGCGAGGAGCTCTAAGAACTTCGCGCGGACTTCCGTCGTGAAGCTTCCAAAGGTGAGCTTCTCGGCCTGCTCCTTGAGCCTTGCCACGTAGTGCGGGTGGCAGTGGCCCACGCTCCCGACGGCGATGCCGGCGATGAAATCGACGTAGGAATTTCCATCCTCGTCGAAGAGCCGGCTGCCCTGTCCCCGCGCCATCGCGAGCCCCGAGTAGAGAGCGAAGGACTGGAGACCCGGAGCCATGTGCCGGCTCTCCTCGTCGAAGATCCGCTTCGATCGCGGGCCGATTTGATTGCGATTGCTCACCTTCGTCATTTTGACACTGGGAGAGTCGGTAGTCGGTAGTCGGTAGTCGATAGGAGAGCCCAAATCTTCCTTGTCGACCGGCAACCGGCCGCCGCCGTTTCTTTGGCCATCCTACTTCTCGGTAAGTCAATATTTCTTTTTTCGACTACCGACTACCGACTACCGACTGCTCATCACTACCGACTACTGACTACCGACCACTGACTGCTCATCACTGACTATCGACTCTTTCCGGAACCGCGCTGCCAGAAACGCGGCAATCCGTTCTGCGGCCTCCCGGCGGTACAACGCGAAGCTCGGCCAGGCGTTTAGATCGATCAGGACGATCCGTCCTGTCGGAGTCGCGATGGCGTCTCCCCCGAAGACGTCGAGTCCGAGAGCTCCCGCGGCGCGCGACACGGCTTCGCGAAGCTCCGACACCTCGAAGGGATGGCGCGAGAGCTGCTGGTCGCGATGATAGAACCACTCGAACCAGTCGAGCGCTCCGCCCTCTTCGGACATCTCCCGCACGCCGTAGAACTTGATCAGGTCACCCGGCACGTGCTCCTGAAGGACCGCGCGGTCGATCCCTCGTGCGAGCAGAGCGGAGAGCCGCTGCGCGAGCTGGTCCGGGCTGTCCGCGAAGGAGACGTCGCCCGCCTGTGTCGCGTGGACGTCGGCGCGTTTGATCCAGCAGGGGAGTGGAACCGCGTGCGGTTGCTGGTCCGCCGTGGCGATGAGGGTGCTCCGGGGAAACGGGACCGCCTTTTCGGAGAAGAGAGCGATCGCGCGCTCCCGATCCGTGTTGCGGATCGCGGTCGGGGAATTCACGATGCGCACGCCCCGTCGCTCCCACGCGGACAGACGGCGGACGACTTCCGCTCTCTCGCACATCACGAAGAGAAACGGGGGGATTCCGGCCGCGTCTTCGCTTTCCGGCAGCTCGTCCGGCGGCTTCAGCTCGACCGAAAAGCCTCGTTCCGAGAGAAAACGGCCCGTCGCCCGCAGGATCTCCGCGTCGTCGGTCTCGCGGCCGGGAGAATGGGCCAGCTCTCGATAAATGCCCCAGCAACGGGCGCTGGGCGCCGGGCGCTGGGCGCGGGGCGTGGACCGGCTTCGGTCGAGTCCCGAGTCCCGAGTCCCGAGTCCCGACCCGCGGGCCATCTCCTCCGCCGCGGCCACGTCCGCGGCGCGGTCCACGTCCACGACTTTCGGGATTTCGATCGCGCGCACGGGTTCCCCGTTTTGAACGAGCCACGCAAGGTAGTCGCGCAAGCGAGGCAGATCGGCCGGCGCCTCCCGGCGCGCGCGCTCGGAGAAAACGTAGATGCCCGCGGTTACGGCGTCGCCGGAGCCGCCGCCCACGCCCGTGACCCGGCCCGAGGGATCGATCGACACCCAGAGCGGCCGTTCGTCCTCCACGAAGCGGGTCACGGCCAGGACCGTCTCGTCCGGCGTGGCCGAGGCGGCCTCGACGAAGGCGACGAAGTCTTCTCGCGGGCACCAGGCGTCGATCGTCGAGACGAGAGCGGCGCCTGTTCCGAGCCTCGGCGCGATCGTCCGGTAGCTCTCGTAGGACGAGGCGGTCGTTCGGATCACGATATCGAGGTCGATCTTCGGGAGTCGCTTGCGCGCGGCGCGGGCGCATTCCTCCCCCGTCTCGTTGAAGATGATCGAGACGCGACGGATCCTGGCGGCCTGGAAATTGTCGAGTGTGTGCTCCAGGAGCGAGACGCCGCCTACCGGCACCAGCGGCTTGGGCTGATCCCAGCCGTCGCGCTTCAACCGGCTGCCTTCTCCCGCGGCGAGAATCCCGCCCGTCGAAAGCCAGGAAGACCGGCTCATCCGATCACCTGCTCGAGATCCGCGAGTCGCTTCAAGATCGTGTCCTCCCGGCAGCATGCGGACGGGGTCTCCCCGTTTTGATCGCCGGCGATCCAGGCGTGCCGCATTCCGAGCGCCCGCGCGCCCGCCATGTCCCGGGCGAGCGAGTCGCCGACGAAGAGCGCCTCGGACGCCGGCGCGCCAACCGCGCTCAGGGCGGCCTCGAAGATCCGTGGATCCGGTTTTTCCGCTCCCACGGCGGCGGAATCGATCGCCGCGGCGATCGCCGGCGGAAGCCCCGCCTCCGCGCACACAGCCGCCAGGTTTCCGTAAAAGTTCGACACGACCGCCAGGCGGTATCTCGAGGCCAGTCTCTCGAGAAGGCGGACGCTGCCCGCCAGGTGGTCGCGCGTCTCTTCGCAGAAGCGCGAGGCGACGCGCTCGCAGGCGCTTCCGTGCCCCGACGAAAGGCCGTTCGCGAGGCCGGCCGCCAACCGCCGCACCGTGTCGGCAAGAGGCAGATCCGCGGGGAGGTTTCCGACCAGAGCGTCGTCCGCGTCGTAGAACGCCCGGTCGAAACGCTCCGGCTCGACCTCTCCGATCTCCTGCGACCAGAGACGGAAGAACCGAGCCTTCCAGGGAATCCCGTCGGAGTCGAGCGTCCCGCCGAAGTCGAAGAGGACAGCGGTCAAGGGGACCTCCGGCGTCGCGCTCACGGCCGCGCCCGCTCCGGGAGGTTCGGGGGCTGCGGAGATCGTTCCGAAGCCCAACCGAGCGCATGCTCCCGGAGAAGAACGAAGAGACCCGGCACGGTCCAGGCGAGCTCGCGCCCGCGGCGCACGAGCGCGTAGGCGACTCCGGGTGCGGCCGGCAGGCCGATCGCGACGAAGACCGCGGCCCGAACTCCTTCTGCGCTTCCGAGGCGGCCGGGAATGAAGAGCAGCATGTTGTTCAACGCCATCGCGAGCGATTCGACGGCGAGGGCTGTTCCCCATCCGGCCGAAGGCAAGATCCATCTGAGAATGAGATATGTCTCGACCATTCCACCGCACCATCCGAGAAAGCACACCGCAACCGCGGCGGCATACCGTTTCCGTCCTTTCCCTGCGAAGGCGCGAATCCGCTCGTCGACGGACTCCGCTGAGCGCTGGTAACGATCCAGACGGCTCGCCAGGAACTTCCAGCGGGCCAGACGCCGCAGCACGGGGCCATAGGTTCCCCGGCGCAGAGCCCAGGTCAGCGTGAGCAGAAGGACTCCCAATCCCGCTGCGCCCGCGATTGCAGCGACCCGGGCTGCCAGCGGCATCGGGAATCGAGCGACCGCATAACCGACCCCGGCGGCAACGAAGAGCCATTGGGCCAGCATGTCCGCATGCTTGTGGAGCGTGAGAGACGCGAGGGCCTCGCCCATCCCGGTCGTCTTTCCCAGGAGGCGCGTCTTGATCGGCTCGCCCGCGACTCCCCCCGGGGCGAGCGAATTGGCCGCGTCGCCGGCGAGATACAAAAGGAAGAGCCTCGGAAATCCAGCCGCGGACAGGGGAGGGTCGACCAGCAGGGCCCATCCCAGCGCGAACGCGGCCTGAGAGATCGTGTAGAGGAGCACCAGGAAAACGAAGCGGCCCGCGCCGATGCGCGCGAGGTTCTCGGCGATCGCGCGCCAGCCGACGGCGGAGAGGAGAAGCAGAACGAGGAGCGCTCCGACCGCCAGGAGCGCGAGCCGCCAGATCCGGGTTCGCCGCGGTCGCGACTCGGTTATCTGCTGATCTGCCTGCCGCTGTGGGCCCGTCGGCACGCTGACTCCGGGTTGCACGGCCCGCTCAGCCGAGGTCGGAGCGGTGCGTCTTCAGAAGGGAGGTCAGCTCCTGAGGAAGGGGAAAGTTGACGTCTTCCTGAACCGTCTCGAATTCGCGCACATCCGTGACTCCCAGCTGCGCGCGCGCGAACTCGACGACCTCCTGCACGAGAATCTCCGGAGCCGAGGCGCTCGCCGTCAACCCCAGGACCCGCACGCTTTGAAGCCATTCCGGCCGGATGTCCCCGGCTCGTTCGATCAGGAATGCGGGGACGCCCAACGACTGCGCCACCTCACAGAGCCGCAGCGAGTTCGAGCTGTTGGGAGCGCCCAGCACGAGAAGGGCGTCCACGTGAGACGCCATGGCCTTGACGGCGTCCTGCCGGTTTTGCGTGGCGTAGCAGATGTCCGCCTTCGAAGGCCCGTGGAGCTTCGGAAAGCGGCGTCTCAGGATTTCGAGAATCTCGCGGGTGTCGTCCAGGGAGAGTGTGGTCTGCGTCAGATAGGCGACGCGCTCCGGATCGGGCACCTGAACCATTTCCGCTTCTTCTTTCGTCTCGATCAGCCGGATCGCGTCGGGAGCCTCTCCGAGCGTTCCGACGGTTTCGTCGTGATCCTCGTGGCCGATCAGAAGAATCGTGTACCCGCGGCGGGCGTAGTGGATTGCCTCCAGATGGACCTTGGTCACCAGGGGACAGGTCGCATCGATCGTGCGCAGCTTCTTTTCGCGGGCGGAATCGCGCACGCTGGGCGAGATTCCGTGGGCGGAGTAGATCAACCAGGAGCCATCCGGGACCTCGTCGACCTCCTCGACGAAGACCGCTCCTTTGCCCTTGAGCTCGTCGACGACGTACCGGTTGTGGATGATCTCCTTGCGCACGTAGACTGGCCCGTCGCAGACTTCGAGGGCCCTCTCGACGACGTCGATCGCGCGGACCACGCCCGCGCAGAAGCCGCGCAGGCCGGCCATCAGGAGCGTTTCGACCTTCGGAAAAGGCTCGGTCACCAGGTCACCGTCTCCACGAGCTCTTCCTCGTCGGTCTTGCCTCGCGCCGGGGGCCCGCCGGCCTTCGCGGCGAGCTCGGGGTAGAGATGCAGCACCGTTTCGACCACGCCCGGCACGTCGAGCTTCAGGTTCGCCCGCTGAATCGCCTGGGGGCTGTGCTCGACGAACATGTCGGGAATGGCATGAACGCGCAGGCCGGAGGCTTCCAGACCGTTCTGGTGGAAGGCCTCGAGAACCGCGCTGCCGAAGCCGCCCATCTCGAGATGCTCCTCCAGCGTCAGGATCCGCGGCGTCTCACGCGCGCAGTCGCGCAGCATCTCCACGTCGAGCGGTTTCGCGTAGCGCGCGTTGACCACTCCGGCGTCGATCCCGCGAGCCGCGAGCTCCTGCGCGGCCGTGGTCGCGACCGCGACCATGGATCCGTACGCCAGCAGGCAGATGTCTTTTCCCTTGCGGAGAACCTCCGCCTTCCCGATCGGAATCGGCGGCGCGGTCTCCGCCAGCGGGACTCCGAGGCCCAGACCTCGCGGGTAGCGCACCGCGAAGGGCCGGCCCGATTCGAAAGCGGTCGCCAGGAGGTGCTGCAGCTCGTCCTCGTCCTTGGGCGCGGCGACAACCATGTTCGGAATGCAGCGCGTATACGCGACGTCGAAGATTCCGTGGTGGGTTTTGCCGTCGTCGCCGACGAGCCCCGCGCGGTCGATGCACAGCGTGACCGGGAGCGACTGGAGGCACACGTCGTGGATCAGCTGGTCGAAGGAGCGCTGGAGGAAGGTCGAGTAGATCGCGACAAAGGGTTTCCAGCCCGCTTTGGCCATTCCTGCCGCCATGATCACCGCGTGCTCCTCGGCGATTCCGACGTCGTAGACCCGATCCGGGAAGCGGCGCTTG
This sequence comes from Acidobacteriota bacterium, assembly GCA_046728075.1. Classification (GTDB taxonomy): domain Bacteria; phylum Acidobacteriota; class Thermoanaerobaculia; order UBA5066; family Gp7-AA6; genus JBKPDV01. The sequence goes on from JBKPDV010000231.1 coordinate 24,651, forward strand.
ACCTCGCTCAGAGCGGTTCCTTCCAGCATCGCCGCCGAAATCGCGACGACGCGGGGATCGCGTTCCATCATCGCCGTCAGCGTCTTCGCGAAAACCTGAGAGTAGGTGTAGCGAGTGCCCGCGCCTGCCGCGGGCGAGGGACTGCCGGGCTGATGGAACTTGGAAGGATTGGCTTCCGCCTGCTGGTAGCCCCGCCCCTTGTGCGTCACGACATGGACGACGACCGGCGTTCCACCGGCGGAGGTTTCTCGCGCCGTCGCCAGAGCCTCCTCGAGCTCTTTGAAGTTGTGGCCGTCGATCGGGCCGACGTAGTGCATGCCGATCTCTTCCCAGATCACGTTGGGAAGCAGAAGGCCTTCGACCGAAGTCTTGATCTTGCGGGCGATTTGCCAGGCCTCTTCGCCGAGCGGGAATTTCGAAATCAGCTTCTGCCCCGTTTCGGTCAGCTTCTGGTACCTCGGGTGCAGCACGAAACGGTTGCGCCAGTGCACGAGCCAGCCCACGTTCTCGGAGATCGACCACCCGTTGTCGTTGAAGATCACGACCAGCCGTTTCGGCTTGACGTGGACGATGTTGTTGAGCGCCTCGTAGGAAGGGCCCGATGTGAGCGCGCCGTCTCCGACGATGGCCACGACGTACGGTTCGTCCGCGTCTTTCTGGGTCGCGAGAGAGAGACCCAGCGCATACGAGAGTCCCGTTCCCGCGTGGCCGGCGGCCAATGTGTCGTGCTCGCTCTCGGCCGGCTCCGCGAAGCCCGACAGGCCGCCCGGCGTTCGGATCGAGGAGAAACGGTCCCGGCGACCCGTGACGAGCTTGTGGGTGTAGCACTGGTTGGATGTATCCCAGACCAGCCGATCCTTCGGGCTCTCGAACGCCCGGTGCAGCGCGAGGGTGAGCTCCACGACGCCCAGGTTCGAGGCCAGATGCCCGCCGGTCTTCGTGATCGTCTCGATGATCGTTTCGCGGCAGTCGGCCGCGAGGTCGGAGAGCTCCTCCGGGGTCAGCTTCTTCAGGTCTTGCGGAGAGTCCACGCGGTCGAGGATCCGGCCGCTCTTCTTCGCATTTCCTGTGGGTCTGGGGCCCCGCTTTTTCATTTCGGTATTCCGCCGCTCAGAGACATACTCCGCTTTCGGGTCATCGGTTTCGAGAAAACCGCCCTTCCGCCCCCGGCCGCCGCGGTTTGGAAACCACGGGCCGGATAGGGAAATATATCAGCTCGGGTATCGGACGGGAGACACGGTGCCCCGGGGAGGATCGCATCGTCATGGAGCGCATCAAGATCGGCTCGGAGGAGCACGGCCGCCTCTTCTGCAACGTCTTCATCGACACACACCGTGCCTTCCGCGCGCAGGACATCCGCTGGCCGGAGCTCGACGAGGTCGGCCTCGAGCGCCTGAAGGGGCTGCCGGTCTGGAACGAGGCTGCTCGCACGGAGGCCGCCACCGCGGTGAAGGTCCAGACTCTGGGAGAGGAGGAGACCGATCCGATCCTGAAAGAGGCGATCGCGCTCCAGGGCTACGAAGAAGGGCGCCACGCCGAGATCATCGCGCTGCTGACGCGCCACTACGGGATCCCGGTCGCTCCCGCGGAGGAACCACAGAGGCCGAAGAATCCGACCTGGACTTTTCTCCGAACGGGCTATGGCGAGTGTCTCGACTCCTTCTTTGCCTTCGGGCTCTTCGAGATCGGGCGAAAGACCGAGTTCTTCCACCGGGATCTGATCGCGCTCTTCGATCAGATCATGCAGGAGGAGGCCCGGCACATTCTCTTCATCGTCAACTGGGCCTCCTACCTGCGCGCGCGCCGTCCTCTCGTGCTGCGGCCGGTCTTCGACGCGCGCCGCGCCTGGAACGTCACCGCGCAGGCCTTCGACCGCGTCAAGGGAGCGGTGCAGATGGCCGGCGGCAACGGCGCGAGCTCGGAAGGGACTCAGGACGGCTTTACGCTGAAGAGCCACACGACGTTCGGCGATTTCACGCTGCGTTCTTTCCTCGAGCTCTGTCTTGCCGAGAACGAGCGGCGCCTCGCGATCTACGACGCGCGGCTCTTGAGGCCCACTCTCGTGCCGGGGGCGGTGAGGGCGTTGTTGAAGGTGCTGCCAGGGGGAACGCAGCGAGAACGCCGGGAACGCAGCGAGAACGCCGGGAAGTAAACTGCGAACGGGTGAAAAAGTAGGCCCCGCGCTCTTCACTTGCTCCGTTCAAACTTTACTTCACCCTTCCCGTTGCGTTCCCGCTGCGTTTTTGCGGCCTCGCAGAGTTGGCCATAATGCGCCTCATAGAACAAAGGACAGACTCCTCGCTTCGCTCGGGATGGCAGGAGAGATGACACTGACTCTGCGAGACCGCTAGATGGGCTCCGACCTCGTCAGCGCTTGCATCTTCTGCGCGGGGCTTCTCTTCGGCGGTGAGTTGCCGCCTCCCGCGGGCTACCACGCCGAGGTCGGCTTCTCGTACGCCACGGCGGCGCGGCGCTTCCAGTTGAGCGACGGCCGCGACGACGTCTCCGACGTCACCCCCAAGTTCGTGCTCATTGGCCTCGGGTTCGCCCATCCCGCGCCCGCCGGTATGGGCGCGGGGACTCCTGCGGCGCAATGGCAGGTCCGAGTCGCCTTCGGCCCTTCGCACGACGAGCAGTCTCAGGATCCCTTCCGAGTGAGCAACGTGGGCGCGACCGGAACCGGGCGCTACGAGAACTTCGCGATCGTGCTGCGCTATCCCTTAGGCTCCCGCGACTCCGTCGAAGCCGCCTGGAACCGGCGCAAGCACCAGGCCACTGATCTGCTCGACATCGGGCGGGAGCGATTCTTCCTGACCGAGCAACGAGCGCTTTCGGCTGAACGAATGGACGTTGGTCTGGGGCTGCGCCATCGGTGGAAGGGTTTCGAGGCCGCGGTGTCGGGCCGGCTCGTGCGGGCGTCCGGAGCCGACACCACCGCCGGACTCTCGCAGCTCGCGGAGGGATCGATCTACGGAGGGGCATTCGAAGGTCGCGCGCAGCGGGGCCGCTGGACGCTCTCGGCCTCCGCCGAGCGCGCGAGCGGGCGGATCCCGGTCCATGAGGCGAGCGCGCCGGACTTCTTGCCGAGAGACACGCGTGAGACGGCGACGCTCGAAGCGTACCGGCTGGGCGTGGGTTACGCCGCCGGGCGGTCAGAAGTCTTCTTCCAGGCGACCTACGACCGTTCCCTCCTGCCAATGGTCGACTTCGCCGTCCTCGGAACCGAGGTCGTGGCCTTCGAGTCGGGCCTGCATCCCGATTCGCGAGCCCGCGTCTACCTTCTGGACCTGACGTTCCGCCAGACCCTCGCGCAGGGTTTCCGCGCGAAGGTGCTGCTGCGCTCTTCCCGCGGCAGCGAAACCGTGACGTTGACCGACCCCACCGGCGTCCAGCCCCCGCGTGTGCTCGAAATCCAGCGATCCGGCGTCTTCGGAGCCGGGCTGTCGCACCTGCTCGGCGGCCCCGAAGTCACGCTGGCGGTCGGAGCGGAGATCGCGCTGCCGATTGGACGTTGAAACCTCTGGGATAATCTCGTTCGGTGCAGTCCCGCCGCCGCATCCTCTGCGTCTTTCCGCGTTATGCGCGGTCGTTCGGGACGCTTCACCACGCCTATCCGATGATGCCGCGGGTCCAGGCGTTCATGCCGCCGCAGGGGATGCTGGTGATCGCGGCGTCGCTGCCTTCCGAGTGGGAAGTCCGGTTCGTCGACGAGAACATGTCGCCGGCCAGCGACGCGGACTTCCAGTGGGCGGACGCCGTGTTCGTGACCGGCATGCACGTCCAGCGCGAAACGATCAACGACGTCAACGAAAGGGCGCATCGTTTCGGCAAGCTGACGGTCTTGGGCGGCCCCTCGGTCTCGGCATGCGCCGAGTGGTATCCCGACTTCGACGTGCTCCACCTGGGTGAGCTCGGAGACGCGACGGACGCGCTTTATGCCAGACTTGATATGGACATCGAGCGCCCGACCGAGCAGCTTCGCTTCACGACTCTCGAGCGCAAGCCGCTCTCGGAGTTTCCCGTTCCCGCGTACGAGTCCGTGGACATCCAGCGCTATTTCTTGGCGAGCGTCCAGTTCTCCTCGGGCTGCCCCTACCGGTGCGAGTTCTGCGACATCCCGGAGCTGTACGGGCGCAATCCGCGCCTGAAGACCCCGGAGCAGGTGTGCCGGGAGCTCGACGCGATCTTCGCCGCGGGACCGCCCGGCGCGGTCTACTTTGTCGACGACAACTTCATCGGGAACCCGAAGGCGGCGCTGGACCTGTTGCCGCACCTGATCGAGTGGCAGCGCAAGACCGGCTATCGGGTGCGCTTCGCCTGCGAGGCGTCGCTGAACATCGCGCAGAACCGCAAGCTCCTGGAGCTCATGCGCGAGGCGCAGTTCCACACCGTCTTCATCGGGATCGAGACACCGGATCCCGAGGCCCTGCACGGCATGGTCAAAGACCAGAACCTGCGCCTGCCGATCTTCGAAGCGGTCGAGATCCTGAACTCCTACGGGATGGAGGTCGTCTCCGGGATCATCATGGGGCTCGACCAGGACACCGAACGCACGGGAGACGACATCTTCGCCTTCATCGAAACGGCGAAGATCCCGATGCTGACGATCAACCTCCTCTATGCGCTTCCCAAGACGCCTCTCTGGCGTAGGCTCGAAGCGGAAGGACGCCTGCTCTCGGACGGAACCGGGGGAGAAGAGTCCAACGTGAAGTTCCTCCTGCCGCGCGAGGTCGTCCGCTCCAACTGGTTGAGCTGCGTCACGCGCGCCAACGAACCCGAGGCTCTCTACCGGCGATTCGCGCATCAGATCGAGAAGACGTATCCCAACCGCTTCGATCCCGGGCACTGGCGCAAGGTCGAGAAGGCGGACGTGACCCACGGCTTCGCTCTTCTCGCGCGAATCCTCTGGCGCGTCGGCGTCCTCTCGGATTACCGCCGCACCTTCTGGCGCATGGCCCGGCCGAACTTGAAGAAGGGCAACATCGAGCCCGTGATCCACGTCGGCCTGGTCGGCCACCACCTGATCCACTTCGCCCGCGACTGCAAGAACGGCGTCGGAGAGTACTCCTTCTACTCCGAGAAAGGCACGCCCCGCCGCGCACGCTCCGCGGCCTCTTCGCAGCCGGCCCGCGCGGCGGGGTAGAGAACTCCCGTGTTTCGTCGTGGAGGCGGACCCGGCCATTCGTAACAGCCTGAGCCGGAACCCCTTTGCGTATGGGACCGTAACCGCCTTGCGTTCCCACCCGCCCCGGCGCATTCTTTTGTCCTTCGAATAGACGAGTCCTGGCTAAACGGCCGCAGGTGTCTTCTGCGGTCTCTCCGCGACTCGGGAAAGGGCTCGAGAAAAATGCGATGCGGCCGCGGCTTCTCGAAGCTTCTCGCGCTCCTGGGATTTCTCTCGGCCGCCGCTCTCCGCATGCAAGCCCAGCCCGTGGCGAACGGACCTCTTCCCGGGCCGTTTCCTCTCTTCCCTGCGGACAACTGGTGGAACCTCGACATCAGCGCGGCCCCGGTCGACCCTAATTCCCCCGCGTTCATCGCGTTCATCGACAATGGCCCGCCCCGCCACCTCCATCCGGACTTCGGCGGCGATGTCTCGCCGGGCTCGACGCAGATCTACGGCATGCCTTACGGAGTCGTGGACGGCACACAGCCGAAGAAGACCGTCCAGTTCTTCTATGCGGGGGAGAGCGACGGCGTCGATCACGCGACCGGCGTCTCGTTTCCGTTCTATCCGATCCCCGACGAAGTCATCACGCAGACCCATTGGATCGAGGGGGGCGAGCAGGGGAACCAGAACCTCTACGGAGGGGACCGCCATCTGCTCATCGTGGACCGCGACAACAAGTATCTCTACGAGCTGTACAACGTCTTCTTCGACGGAACACAGTGGCAGGCCGGCTCCGGGGCCTTCTTCGACATGAAGACGAACAACAGGCGGCCGGACACGTGGACGTCGGCCGACGCGGCGGGCCTGGCGATCCTCCCCGGACTGGTTCGCTACGACGAGGTCAGCGGACCGGCCGAGATCGGTCATGCATTCCGGTTCACGGTCCGCGCGACCAATGGCTTCGTGTATCCGGCTTCGCACAACGCCGGGTCGAACCCGCAGGCCCTACCCATGGGCGCGCGGCTGCGACTGAAGCCGGGCAAAGACATTTCCGGCTTTCCGGCGCAGGCCCAGAAGATTTTCCGGGCGATGAAGAAATACGGCCTGATCGTCGCCGACAACGGCTCGGACATGTTCATCGGAGGAACCTACGACAACCATTGGGACAACTCGGTCCTGAATCCCGCATTCGCCGGCCTGACTGCCGACGACTTCGAGGTGATCCAGCTCGGCTTCCAGGGTCCTCCTCCGCCGACTGCCGCAGTCTCCTTCTATACGCTCACTCCCTGCCGGATCGTCGACACGCGAGGAGCGACCGGCTCCTTCGGCGGCCCCGCTCTCGCCCCCGGAGCGGAGCGCGTCTTCACGCTGGCGGGCCGATGCGGGATTCCTTCGAGCGCCCGGGCGGTCACGGTCAACGTCACAGTGACGGGACCGACGGCTCCCGGATTTTTGACCCTGCACCCCGGCGGGACCGCCTTGCCCCTCGCCTCGACCATCAACTACAGACCGGGCCAGACGCGCGCCAACAACTCCGTCCTGCTTCTGGGAGTCCCGGGAGACGTTCGCGTCCTTTGCGGGCAAGGCTCCGGGTCCGCGCACTTCGTGCTCGACGTGACCGGTTACTTCCAGTAGGCGCGCGGCCTATGAACGCGGGAGCACCGCGGGCTCGCCGCGATCGAGTGCGCGGTCGACGCGCTGTTTGATCGCGAAGACTTCCAGGCGCGAGATCTTGGCGCCCGGACCGCGGGCTTCCACTTTTTCCAGAGTCGCCCAGGCGAGCTCCGCCGGGAGGGCGCAGAACTCGACGATCCCGCGCGGGGCGCCGGCCCTCTGCAGCGCGAGGGTGTAGTCGCCGGCGGTCTTCAAGTCCCGGCGCGCCAGCGCGAAGACCTCGGCGCGGGGCATGGACGGTGGAAGAAAGCTCCTCCCTTCGGAGATGTCCACAGAAGAGTCCTTCAGGATGTTGACGAGCTGAAGCGCTTCGCCGAACGTCGCGGCGCGCTCGCGCAGATACGGGGTCGACGGGACGAGCGCGTCGCGCTTCAACAGGAAGAGGTCCGTCAACATCTCTCCGACGATTCCCGCGACGGCGTAGCAATAGGCTTTCAGGTCTTCGAGGTCCTTCAAGACGAGCGTGTCTCCGTCCGAACGCGCCACGAACCCGGCCATGCCGCGCGCGGAGCGGATCACGTGATCGCGCACCGAAGAGACCGCGTCCGGGTCGAGGGAGAAGAACGATTCGAGAACGAACGGAACCCGGGCGATGAGCTCGCAATAGCCGGCATGGGCGGAAGGACCGGCCGCGGCCCACTGCGCGGAAAGGCGCCGGGCGTCTTCGGACGCGGGATCGCGCAGGAGCGCCTCGAATTGGCCGAGCGCCTCCCGGCGCCGCTCGGGCGGCCAGTGCGCCGCGTCCTCGAAAGTGTCGGCGATACGGAAAAGCAGGTAGGCGATCATCACCTGGCGCCGCGTCGGCTCGGGCAGAACAGGAATCGAGAGCGCGAAGGTTCGGCTCGTCTTCTCGAGCAGCTCTTCCAGGCTGGGAGGCATGCGTCCGCCGCCGCCTAATCTCTCTCGCAGTCGAAATAGTCCCAGAGGAAGGCCGCGAGCTTGTCGCCGCAGTCCGACACCCGGCGCTTCCACTGCAGCAGCGCCGGAATCGAGGAGGGTCGGCGGAGCGCTCGGCTGACGACCACCCCGCGCCGGATGCCTCCGCGCGGCCCGACGCATTCCGCCAGATAGTCGGGAAGCTCTTCCCGCGCCGTGTCGGAAATCGCTCGGACGGCAAGAAAGGGAACCGCGCCGAGCTCCGCCGCCCGAGCCCAGGCGGCCGACTCCATGTCTACCGCCGCGCGCTCGCCGGAGGGGAGGCCCCGCGCGATCGACTCCTTGCCGGCGATGGTCACGACGGGTGCGGCGACGGTCACGAGGGTCCCCGGCAGAGCGCCGGCGCCCGTCGCGAGAGAGAGAAGGATCGAGTCCGCGGGGATCATCTCTCCGGTGCCGTTGCGGATCCGCGCGGCCGCCAGCAGATCGAACGCGGCGAGCGAGGGAGTCAGGGCCCCGGCGATCCCGACGCCCAGCAGAGCCGTCGGGGCCAGAAGGTCGCAGAGCTTCCGAGCGTTTTGCTCGGCGCTCCAGGGTCCGTCTCCCGTGGCGGCAAAGACCAGAGGCGCGCGGCAGGCGGCGCTGCGGTAAACGCGCATCCGGCCGACGCGCTCTTCGTCGAGCCTCTCGAAGTGCCGAAGGATCGGTTCGAGCTCTTCGGGGATCGCTGTGACGACGACGACGGGGGAGTCAACCGCGGGCATAGCCGTTCTCCCGGAACCACGCGACGGCGCGCGCGAGGGCCTCGTCGACCGGGCTTCGGACGAGTCCCAGCTCGCGCACCGATTTGGAGGGATCGAAAAACATCTTGTAGCGAGACATCCGGACCCCCTCCAGCGGGATGCGTGGAGCGCGGCCCGTGACGCGGGACTTCGCGGCGTCGAATGCCGCGGCGGTCCACGGGATCCAGTGGGGAAGCCGGATCCGCGGCGAGGGAATTCCCGTCAGGCGCGAGAGTGCGTCCAGGATCTCCTTCAAGGTCATGTCGCGGTTGCCGAGGATGTATTTCTCGCCCACGCGTCCCCGCTCCGCCGCCAGGATATGACCCTCCGCGACGTCCCGCACGTCGACGAGGTTCAATCCCGTGTCCACGTAGGCCGGCATCCGGCGGTTCAGGAAGTCGACGATCATCTGGCCGGTCGGCGTCGGCTTGACGTCGAGCTCTCCGACCGGCGTCGAGGGATTGACGATGACGACCGGAAGCCCGCGTTTCACCCAATGCTGGGCGACCCTCTCCGCCTCGTACTTGCTCCTCTTGTAAGGGCCGATGAGCGACGCCGGCGCGACGGGAGTTTCCTCCGTCGCGGGCGTGCCGTCTGCCGTCCTCCCGAGCGCGCCGACGGAGCTCGTGTGGACGACCCGGCTCACACTGGCCTGTGCCGCTGCCCCCATTACGTTTTCGGTTCCGCCCACATTACACGCGAAGAGCGGGCGCGGGTCCGGGACCGAGAGTCGGTAGTCCGCGGCGCAATGGTAGACCGTTTGAACGCCCGTCATCGCGGGGGCCAGGGACGCGGGGTCGGTCACGTCGCCGGCGACGATCTCGACGTTCAAGCCTTCCAGGTTCGATCGGCGGCTGCCGCTCCGGACCAGGCATCGCACCTTCTGGCCGCGCGCCAGCAGCGCACGCACGACGTGCGCGCCGATGAAGCCGGTGCCGCCGGTGACTAAGTTCAAGGTCTAAGGTCCAAGGTCTAAGGTCTAAGAAGTCGAAAGGTGTCCCCCGAACCTTAGACTTTAGACTTTAGACCTTAGACCCAACCCGGCGAAAACCTAGCCCGTCAGGTTCCAAGCGACAAGCCGGAACATGTCGCCCGGGTGCTTGGGCAGTTCCTTGACGACGGAGGCCTCGAAGCCGGAGTGCATCGCGCAGTTGGCGCAAAGCGGATCCTGACGCGACTCCCAGTAGGCCCAATCGGTCTCGTTCCAGAACTCGTCCCAGGAGGGGCTGTACTTCTTGCCGATCAGGTAGCAAGGGCCCTTCCAGCCGTTCGGCGTGTACGTCACGGTGCTCCAGGGAGAGCACTTGTAGTCCCGCAGCCCCGCGGCGAACTCCAGAAACATCGGAGTCGAGGTGAGCTTGTATCTCTTGGAGATCTCGAGCACCCGGCGAAACTTCTTCTGGATCTCGGACTTCGTCAGGAAGATGTCGCGGGACACGGACTCGTAGTGATAACCCGGCGAGACGAGCAGACCCTCGACGCCCAGTTCTGTCAGGAGCTCGCAGAGCTGCTCGACTTCCGAGACATCGGTCTCCTTGAAGATCGTCATGTTGGCCATGACGTGATGGCCCAGCCGCACTCCCTCCCGCACCATCTCGATCGCCTTGTCGAACACTCCGTCTCGCGCGCAGACCGTGTCGTGCGTCTCGCGCATGCCGTCCAAGTGGATGTTGAGCATGAGCCGTTTGTTGGGCGGGATCACGCCGAAGACCTTCTCGTCCAGCAGCAGCCCGTTGGTGCAGAGATAGATGTGGCGTTTGCGGGCGATCAAGGCCGAGACCAGCTCCGGCAGCTCCGGATAGATCGTGGGCTCTCCGCCGCAGATCGAGACGATCGGCGCGCCCGACGTGTCCGCGGCTTCGAGGCATTTTTCCAGGGGAAGCCGGTCGGCGAGCTTTCCCGTGTGGCGCTCGATCGCGCAGCCGAGGCAGGCGAGGTTACAGGTGTAGAGGGGCTCGAGCATCAGGACGAACGGATAGCGGGTGCGCCCTTTGACGGCGTTGGCGATCTGGTGGCGGATCGTCCCTGTCGTCACGTGCAGAGGAAATCTCATGGTTGGATTTCTCGAACTTCCTCTTTTCGTGCAATCAATATGCCGGCGACCGGCGCGCCGTCGCGCGTCCCGCGGCGGCTTTCCTCTCTCCGGTAGGCGGCGAGCGCCCACAGCGGAAAGTAGGTCGCGTAGAGATGGTATCGGAGGTAAAAGACCTTCGGGAACCCGGTGCCCGTCCAGAAATCGTCCTTCCAGGACCCGTCGTAGCGCTGGTTGCGCAACAGATACTCGACTCCCCGCCGCACCGAAGAAGATGCAGTGTCGCCCAGCGCGAAGAGCGCGAGCAGCGCCCAGGCCGTCTGCGAGGGAGTGCTCGGTCCCATGCCCTTGCGTCCGGGCTCGTCGTAGGAGTGGGGCAGCTCTCCCCACCCCCCGTCCTTGTTCTGGCCGCGCCGCAGCCAGCTGCCCGCGCGCTGGAACCGCTCCGCGGAGAGATCCTCGCCAGCGGCGGCGAGACCGGAAACGGCGAGCCACGTTCCGTAGATGTAGTTGCATCCCCAGCGGCCATACCAGGTGCCGTCGGCTTCCTGGCGTCGCTTCAAGAACTCGACTCCGCGGCGCATGGGGCGGCTGCTCGCCGGCACGTCCAGGCGCGCGAGGGCCTCGAGGGTGCGCCCCGTGATGTCGTCACAGCTCGGATCGATCATCGCGTTGTGGTCGGCAAAGGGGATGAAGGTCAGGACTTCGTTGTCGCAATCGCGATCGAAGGCCGGCCATCCGCCGTCGGCGTTCTGCATCGCCAGCTGCCACGCGATGGCGCGTTGGACGGCGCTCTGGCGGCGACGCTCCGTCCGCGGGTCGGGAAACCGCATGGCCGCGAGCGCCGCGAGCACTTCCGCCGTGTCGTCGGTGTCGGGATAGAACTCGTTCTGATACTCGAAGGCCCATCCTCCCGGCTCGGTGCCCGGAACCCGCCGTTGCCAATCACCGGGCGACCGGATTTCCCGGTCGAGAAGCCAGTCGCCGGCGCGCAGCAGCCGCGGATCGTCGGCCGGCAGACCCGCCTGCGAGAGGGCGACGATGGCGAGCGCCGTGTCCCAGATCGGAGAAAAACAGGGCTGCAGCCGCAGCGTCTCCTCGTCCTCGATCGCGAGCTTGTCGAGCTCCCGGACCTGGCTGACGACCAGGGGATGGTCCGCCGCGTAACCCCGGCACCGCAGCGCCAGGATCGTATTGATGATCGGCGGAAAGATCGCGCCCAGCCCGTCGCTCTTCTCGAGACGCTCGCGGATCCATTCTTCGGCGGCCTCGAGCGCCCGCCGCCGCAGGGGCGTGTATCCGCGGAACTCGACCTCTTTCAACGACCGGTCCACGGCCCGGAAGAAGGCGGCCCAGGTACGCTCCCGGAGAGTCTTGCGCGGTCGCTTCGGGGAGGCGCTCGGAGGGATGCTCAGTTCCGGGATCGCGGCGTGCTCGGGAACGGGACAGGAGGGTTTGGAGGCCCAGATGATGGAAAGAGGAACCACGATCGCCCGCGACCAGGAGGACATCCGATAGATCGAGACGGGAAACCGGTCGGGTAGGAGCATCAGCTCGGGCGGAACAGCAGGGCACTTCTCCCAGTCGTATTGGCCGAAGATCGAGAGATAGATCTTCGTGAAGGAGTTGCAGGCCTCCAGTCCACCGAGATCCTGAATGGTCCGGCGAGCGCGCTCCATGTGCGGAGCCCCGGGGTCGTCTCCGGCGAGCTTCAAGGCGAAATAGGCCTTCGTCGAAGCGCTCACTTCCGCCGGCCCCCCCTGATAGACGGCCCAGCCCCCGGCGGGCAGCTGCTGGCGGCGCAGATACTCCGCGGCCTTGCGGATGCGTTCGCCCGTGCGTCCGAGGAAGTGCATCGTCAGCAGGTATTCGGACTCGAGGATGGTGTCCCCCTCGAGCTCGCCGCACCAGTGTCCGTCCTCGCGCTGGATCGAGAGGAGGTACCGGCTGGCCGCCTCCGCGGCGGGCTCGACCTCCTCGAGGGGGATATGGACGTTCAGGCTCAACGGAATGCGCTCGTCGCTGGACATGGTCAAGCCCGGTGTTGCTCCCCGGCGCGCCTTCGTCGGTCCGCGCCGATGAGTTGTGTCCGTGCCGAAGCCTCCTCTACTCCCATCGAGTTTGACCGAGCCTTCGACCGGCTCGGGTCCGAAACCTGTCGCAGTATACGGTGTCTTCGGCGGAACGGTTTCAGCCATTCCCCCGCAACGCCCGTCCCGGATCGCGCATAATTCCGTTCCTCATGAGCGAGACGGTCCGCGTGGACGCTTCCAGCCAGCTCGAGCGCGCCGAGGCGCTCCAGGAGATCCTCGCTCGTCGAGTCCTGGTGCTCGACGGAGCGACGGGGACATGGTTTCAGGGACAGAACCTGACCGCCGAGGACTTTGGAGGCGAGCAGTACGAGGGGTGCAACGAGCATCTCGTCCTCACGCGGCCCGACGTGGTCCTCCGGCTGCACACGGCGTACCTGGAGGCCGGAGCCGACATGGTCGAGACGAACACCTTCGGATCGACCCCTCTCGTGCTCGCGGAGTACGGCTTGGCGGACAAGGCCTTCGAGATCAGCAAACGGGCGGCAGAGCTCGCTCGCGAGGCGGCGGCGCGGTTCTCCACGCGCGAGCGGCCGCGTTTCGTGGCCGGGTCGATGGGACCGACGACCAAAGCCATCACGGTCACCGGCGGCGTGACTTTCGATGAACTGATCGGACACTTCCGCACACAGGCGGCAGGGCTCCTCGCCGGCGGAGCGGACGTGCTGCTGCTCGAGACGACGCAGGACACCCGCAACTTGAAGGCCGGCCTGATCGGCGTCCAGGAGGCGTTTGGAAAGATCGGATGGAGCGTTCCGATCATGGTCTCGGTGACGATCGAGCCGATGGGCACGATGCTCGCGGGCCAGGCGATCGACGCTCTCTATGCCTCGATCCAGAACGTGCCGCTGCTGTCTGTCGGCCTGAACTGCGCCACCGGACCCGAGTTCATGACTGATCACATCCGGACGCTGTCGGGACTGGCCAAGACGCTCGTCTCCTGCTACCCCAACGCCGGCCTGCCGGACGCGGACGGAAACTATCCGGAGACCCCCGAAAAGATCGCGGGGCACCTGTCGCGCTTCGCCCGCGAGGGGTGGGTCAACATTCTCGGGGGCTGCTGCGGGACGACGCCGGCGCATATCTCCGCGATCGCCGCGGCAGTCGAGGGCGCGCGGCCCCGCCGGCTCCCCGTCCATTCCAAGACGCTCGTCTCCGGCGTCGAGCTGCTGGAAGTCGATGTCGACAATCGTCCCGTCCTCGTCGGGGAGCGCACCAACGTGCTGGGCAGCCGCAAGTTCAAGCGCCTCATCGCGGAAGGAAACTTCGAGGCGGCGGCCGAGATCGCGCGCGCGCAGGTCAAGGGAGGGGCCCAGATCATCGATGTCTGCCTCCAGGACCCCGACCGCGACGAGACCGCGGACGCCGAAGCCTTCCTCGAGCGCGTCACGCGGATGGTCAAGGTGCCGCTGATGCTCGACTCGACGGATCCGAAAGTGATGGAGGTCGGGTTGAAGTGGAGCCAGGGCAAATCGATCCTGAACTCCATCAACCTGGAAGACGGCGAGGAGCGTTTCCGCGCGGTCGTTCCTCTGGCGCAGAAGTACGGAGCGGCGCTCGTCGTCGGCACGATCGACGAAGACCCCGTCCACGGAATGGGTGTGACGCGTCAGCGAAAGCTCGAGATCGCGCGGCGCAGCTACACGCTCCTGACGGAAAAGTACGGCGTCGCGCCCGAGGACATCTTTTTCGACCCGCTGGTGTTTCCCTGCGGGACCGGGGACGAGAAATATGTCGGCAGCGCGGTCGAGACGATCGAAGGGATCCGGGCGATCAAGGAGGAGTTCCCTCAGTCGCGCACGATTCTAGGGATCTCCAACGTCAGCTTCGGCCTGCCGGAGTCCGGGCGCGAGGTCCTGAACTCCGTCTTTCTCTATCACTGCGTGAAGGCGGGGCTGGATCTGGCGATTGTCAACAGCGAAAAGGTGATGCGCTACCCGTCGATCCCCGAAGAGGAGCGGCGCCTAGCCGAGGACCTGATCTGGAACCGCGGCGAGGATCCTGTGGCGGCCTTCGCCGGCCACTTCAAGGCGAAGGGCGCGAGCCCGCGCGTGCCGAAGGTGCGTCCCGGGACGCCGATCGAACGATTGCCGCTCTACATCATCGAGGGGAGCAAGGAGGGTCTGATCGCCGACCTCGAAGCGGTACGCGCGGAAGGCCGCACACCATTGGAAATCATCAATGGCCCGCTCATGGACGGGATGCGCGAGGTGGGACGCCTCTTCAACGCCAACGAGTTGATCGTGGCGGAGGTTCTTCAGTCGGCCGAGGCGATGAAGGCGTCGGTCAGCCACCTGGAAAAATTCATGGAAAAAGGGACGGACGCGCGCAAGGGAAAGGTGATCCTGGCGACCGTGAAGGGGGACGTGCACGACATCGGCAAGAACTTAGTCGAGATCATCCTCTCCAACAACGGCTACGAGGTCGTCAACCTGGGCATCAAGGTTCCGCCGGAGAAGCTCTTCGAGGCCTATGAGCAGCATCGGCCGGACCTGATCGGCCTCTCGGGCCTGCTCGTCAAGAGCGCCCAGCAGATGGTGACGACCGCGCAGGACCTGACCGCGCGCGGCGTCACGGCCCCTCTTCTGGTCGGAGGCGCGGCGCTCTCTCAGAAATTCACGGACACGCGGATCTCGCCGGCCTACGGCGGTCTGGCGGCCTATGCCGAGGACGCGATGAAGGGCCTCGCGCTCGCGGACCGGATTCTCTCCGGCGAGCCGGCCCGCATCGAGCTCGCAGCCGAAGCCGACCGGCGTCGAAGCGCTCTCGCCGGCGCGGCGGTGGCTGTCCTCGAGAATCCTCTGGCGGCGCCGGCCGTCCGCAGCACCGCCGTTCCGTTGTCCGATCCGCTCCCACCTCCGGACACGCGGGAGCATGTTCTGGACGATCTCGATCCTCACGAGATCTGGGCCTATCTGAATCCTCACATGCTCTACGCCAAGCACCTCGGGCTGCGCGGCAGCTACGCGCGTTTGAAGGAAGCCGGCGACTCTCGCCTCGCAGAGCTCGAGGACGTCGTCGCGAGCGTTCAGCAGCGGGACTGGATCCACCCGCGAGCGATGTACCGCTTCGTCGAAGCCTTCTCGGAGGGGAACGCCGTCCACCTTCTCTGCTCCGGACAGGAGATCGCGGTCTTCGACTTTCCGCGGCAGACGGCAGGAGAGCGCCTTTCCCTCGCCGATTTCGTACGCCCGAAGGACGGGGGGCCTTCCGACAGCGTCGCGCTGCTGCTCACGACGGCAGGGGAGGGCGTGCGGGACCGAGCGGAGGCCCTGAAGAACGCCGGCGAGTATCTGCTGTGCCACACGCTGCAGGCGGTCGCCGTCGAGACGGCCGAGGCCGCCGCCGAATGGCTGCACCGCGTGATCCGGGAGCGCTGGGGATTCCCCGACTCTCCCCAGACGACGATGAGGGACCGCTTTCAGGCTCGCTATCGCGGCAAGCGCTACAGCCCCGGCTATCCGGCATGCCCCGAGCTCGCCGACCAGGCAACAATATTTAAATTGTTACCAGGACAGAAGATCGGCGTCGAGTTGACCGAGGGCTTCATGATGGATCCCGAGGCCAGCGTTTCGGCTCTGGTGGTTCACCACCCGCACGCGCGCTACTTCGCGGTGTGACAGGAAGTCGGTAGTCGACATTCGACAGTCGACAGTCCGTCATTCAGAGATTTCCTTCCTCCTGTCATCCTGAGCGCAGCGAAGGATCTGCTTCGCTCCTCGAACGAGGGCAGATTCCTCGTCGCATCAATCCACGGAATGGGGAGGCTTCTGCAACTTTTTGAGCGGATTGGGGTTTTGAACGATTAGTCGATGGGCGTTATTACTGTTGACGAATCAACTAATAATCGATAGATTTACAGAATGATCAACGAAATAGACGCCACTATTCTGAACATACTGCAGAAAAACGCCAGAACCTCCAACGCGGAGATCGCAAGGAAAGTGGGTCTGGCGCCTTCGGCGGTCTTCGAGAGGATCCGCAAGCTCGAAGAGCGCGACGTGATTCGCGGCTACCACGCGGCCGTCAACCCGAAGGCCGTGAATCTCGGGCAACTCGCCTTCACGTTCGTACGCTCCAACGACCGGCCGGGCGGGGTAGCGACGGCCACCCGGCTGGCGGAAATTCCGGAGGTCCTCGAGGTTCATCATGTTGCCGGCGAGGACTGTTTTCTCGTCAAGGTCCGAGCGGCGGACTCGGAGGGGCTCGGGCGTCTCCTGCGAGAACAACTCGGATCAATCGAAACGATCTCTTCCACTCGAACAACCATGGTCCTCGAAGTCGTGAAGGAGTCGAGCGTCCTTCCGGCCGCGCAGTCGTTGTCGGAGGAAGAGGAGGCGGCCAGTGCCTGATGCCGCGGGCCGCGGACCCACCCGCGGCCGCGTCGCGCTCGCCTTTGCCGCCGTCTACGTCCTCTGGGGGTCGACGTATCTCGCGATCCGCTTCGGCATCGAAACCATCCCGCCGTTTCTCATGGCGGGAACCCGGCACCTGATCGCCGGACTCCTTCTCTACACCTGGATGCGCTCGCGCGGCACGCCTCGTCCGTCGGCCACGCACTGGAGAAGCGCCACGATCATCGGCGGTCTGATGCTGCTCGGCGGCAACGGGCTGGTGACCTGGGCCGAGCAGCGCGTTCCGTCGGGGCTGGCGGCCTTGATCGTCGCCTCGGTTCCGATCTGGATGGCGGTTCTCGAGGGCTTCGAGAAGCGCGCGCGCCCGGGAGGGGCCGTTATCGCCGGCCTTCTGCTCGGGCTGGCGGGCATCGCGCTCCTCGTCGCGCCGGGCCGGTTCGCCGGCAACGGCCACGTCGATCCGATCGGTGCGCTGGCTCTCCTCACGGCTGCGCTGTGCTGGTCCATCGGCTCGCTTTATTCGCGCCGGGTCCCGCTTCCCGCTTCGACCTTCACCGCGACCGCGATGGAGATGATCGCCGGCGGAACGTGGCTGTGGGTCGCCGGGCTTCTCTTCGGAGAAGGGTCGAGGCTGCATCTTTCGGCGATCTCGATGCGTTCGGCGGTCTCGCTCGCGTATCTGATTCTCTTCGGCTCCCTCATCGGGTTCACGGCCTACGTCTGGCTTCTGAAAGCGACGACGGCCGCTCGCGTCTCGACCTACGCGTACGTCAATCCGATCGTGGCGGTGGTTCTGGGGACTCTGTTCGCGGGCGAGGTGATTACGGCCCGCGTCGCGATCGCGGCATTCGTCATTGTCGGATCGGTCGCGCTCATCATCACGTCGCGAGCGCGGCCGGCGCGATCGGTCCCATCGGCGAAAGAGAGCTGGGAGGGCGAAGCCAGATCGGAGGCATCGTGAAGAAGACTGGAAAGTCGGTAACGCAGGTTCTGCTCCACGCGCTCGATGAAGCGTACGAGGCGCCCGCGTGGCACGGCACGACTTTGAAGGGAGCCCTGCGGGGCGTTACGGCCAGACAGGCGGGGTGGCGGCCGGCCCCGGGACGCCACAACATTCGGGAGCTCGTTGTCCACGCCGCGTACTGGAAGGAACGGGTTCGGCAAAGACTCACCGGGGAGACAGAGGCTTTTCCGCATCCCGGCTCCAACTGGTTCGAGCGGCCGGGCGGAAGCGAGAAGGCATGGAAAGAGGAACGAGCGCTTCTCGACCGGGCGCATCGAAAGCTGCGTCGCGAGGTTGCGAGGCTCGATCCCGGGAAGCTGGCGCGGAGCTTGCCGGGCCACCGCCGGCGCACCGCGCTGCGGGAAGCGGCCGGAATCGCGCTCCATGACGTCTACCACACCGGCCAGATCCAGCTCCTGAAGGTCCTTCAACGGAGGAAGAAATGACGACGCCGTTTGTGTGCCGGCTCGAGTCCTTTCGCAGCTCGCAGCGTGTCCTTCACGCCGGTCTGATCGACCAACTCAGGGGCTCGGTCGAGGAAGTGCGGGAGCTTCCCAACGGCTTCGCCTTCCGGTTCGCCGACGACGGATCGCTCTTCGACCGGCTGGCCGAATGGGTGCGTCTGGAAAGCGTCTGCTGCCCGTTTCTCGACTTCGAGCTGAAGGTGGAAAAGGCCTCCGGTCCCGTCTGGCTCCGGCTGACGGGGGGCGATGGGGTCAAGGACTTCCTGAAGAATCAGTTTCCGATCGTCGCCGCGGCGGGATAAGAAGCGGCTGGCGAAGACGTGGCGCCCGCCAGAGGAGGAGTGATGGACCCTCGTTATCCGATCGGTCCCTTTGAGATGAACCAGCGGACGCTGAACGAGGAGCAACGCCGCCAATTCTTCGAGCAGATCGCGCAAGCGCCGACTCGCCTGCGGGAGGCGGTGCGCGGCCTCACGCCCGAGCAGCTCGAGACGCCCTATCGGCCCGGCGGATGGACGCTGCGGCAGGTCGCTCACCACATCCCCGACAGCCACGTCAACGCGTACTGCCGCTTCAAGCTCGCCCTGACGGAGCAAGAACCCGTGATCCGAACCTACGAAGAGTCGGAATGGGCGAAGCTTTCCGACTCGCGCGAGACTCCGATCGAGGTCTCGCTCGAGCTTCTCGAAGCGCTTCACAAGCGCTGGGTGATCCTGCTTCGCTCTCTTTCGAAGGCCGATTTCGCGAAAACCGCGCGCCATCCCAGCTGGGGGCCCGTCACGGTCGACTGGCTTCTGGCGCAGTACGCCTGGCACGGCCGGCATCACGTGGCGCACATCACGTCGACTCGGGAGCGGATGGGATGGAGCTGACGGGCGCAGATCGCCGCCTGATCGATCTGTCCCACCCGATCGAGAATGGGATGACGACTTATCCGGGGCTCCCGGCTCCGGTCGTGACGGAGTTCTGGAGCCGGGAGTCCACGCGCGGCCGCTACGCGGGCGGGACGACGTTTCAGATGGGACGCATCGAGATGGTCGCCAACACCGGCACCTACGTCGACGCCCCGTTTCATCGCTTCGCGGAGGGGGCGGACGTCGGGTCGCTCCCGCTGGAGAAACTGGCAAATCTTCCCGGGGTGCTCGTCGACGCGACGGTGGGCCGCGCACGCGGCATCGGGGAATCATTCTTTGAGGGCAAGGCGCTGCGCCGACGAGCCGTGCTCGTCCGTACGGGGTGGGACGCCCATTGGCGGACGCCCCGGTACGGCGAGGGCCACCCGTTCCTGACCCGGGGCGCTGTCGAGCTTCTCGTGCGCGAGGGAGCGGCACTCGTTGGAATCGACTCGCTGAACATCGATGACAACGCCGACGGAACGCGGCCCGCCCACACGCTTCTGCTCGGCGCCAGCATTCCGATCGTCGAGCACCTGCGGGGCCTGGACGCGCTGCCGGAAACGGGGTTTCGCTTTTCTGCGATTCCACCTCCCGTTCGAGGTATGGGAAGCTTTCCGGTGCGAGCCTTCGCTATCCTCTGATTTCGTACCTCGCCTTCGTTTAAAACTGAACCTGGAGCCTTCAATGAACTCGAACAAGCGACCTCAAACCTTGAGCCTTGAACCTTGAACCTTGAACCTTGAACTTTGAACTTTGAACTTTGAACTTTGAACTTCGAACTTTGAATTTTGAACCTTGAACCCTCATCCATGCCGCTGGTGACTTTGTCTCTCGTCCTGATCGTATTGGCCAACGTGCTGTACCACGTGTCGCAGAAATCGATCGCGCGAACCGCTCCGCCGGTTCTTTCGCTGCTCGTGACCTACGGAATCGCGCTCCTGGGCACGTTCCTGTTGATCCCCTTCTTTCCCGTGCGCGGGTCGCTCAAGGAAGGCTGGCGCCAGCTGAACTGGGCGAGCGCGGCCGTGGGTGTCGCGGCGCTCGGCATCGAGCTCGGTTTCCTGATTGCCTACCGCGCGGGGTTGAAGGTGAGCCTCGGCTCGGCCGTCGCGAGCGCGGCCGTCGCCGCGCTGCTCGTACCGACCGGACTGCTCTTCTTCGGCGAGCGGCTCTCCGCGACCAACGTTGTCGGAGTTGTTCTCTGTGCAGTCGGTCTTTTTCTGGCGCTGCGTTGAGCGGGAAAATCCGGATCTGCCTCGCGGGAGCCACGGGATGGGTCGGACGGGGGCTCGCTCCCGCGATCGCCGCCGCTGCCGACCTGGAGCTCGTGAGCGCAGTTTCCAGAAGCCACGCCGGCAAGCCCCTCTCGGAAGCGATAGGAGATCCCCGGCTCAACCTGCGAGTGATCGGCTCGGTCGAGGAAGCGCTGGCGACGCCGTGCGATGTGCTCGTGGATTACACGAGCCCGAGCGCCGTTGCCGCCCACACGCTCGCGGCGATCGCTCGGGGAGTTCGGGTCGTGATCGGGACCTCCGGGCTGACCGAGGAAGACTTCACCACGATCGACTCGGCCGCGCGGTCCGCGGGCGTGGGAGTCCTCGCCGCGGGGAACTTCGCGATCACGGCGGTTCTGTTGCAGCGCTTCGCGGAGCTTGCGGCCCGGCAGATTCCGCACTGGGAGATCATCGACTACGGCAAGGCCGCCAAGCCCGATGCGCCCTCGGGGACAGCGCGCGAGCTCGCGGCGCGTCTGGCCAAAGTCGGCAAGCCTCGTCTCGGCCACAGGATCGAAGAGACGCACGGCGCCAGGGAAGCGCGGGGCGCCCAGATAGAAGGCACTCCAACGCACTCGGTGCGCCTTCCCGGATTCGTCTCCTCGATCGAAGTCCTGTTCGGTCTGCCCGACGAGCGCCTCTCCATCCGCCACGACTCCGGCTCCGGCGCCAGCCCCTACGTCGCCGGGACGCTCCTCGCGATCCGCAGAGTCGGGTCATTCACCGGATTGCGCCGTGGCCTCGACAGTGTGCTGGAGATGTGAGGGGGACTGCGAAACCGCTATAGGCAGCGGAGGATGCGGGGCACGGCGTCCTGGACTAGGCGATAGCTCAAGGTCGAGCCGTCATCCAGACGGATGACTGTCAGCGTGATGGTCTTGCCTTCAAGCACGCCGACGTACCGAGCCGGCCGTTTGTCCGGCTGCCAGTTGTCGGGAAGGACCGGCGGCGTTAACCACCAGCTCCCGAGCAAGTCGAAATGGCCTGAGGCGTCGGGGGCGAAAACCTGATCGATCGAACCGGCGGCGCAGTCGTATTCGACGACAGCGCCGTAGGCGGTGATCGTCAGGCCAATGCGGTCGCCTCCCCAGATTCCCTGAAGAGACGGAAGCGCCCCGCCTCGAGAGTCGATCGCTCGAGTCGCGGGGTTTCTTGCCGGCCCGCGCGCTGCTGCGGATTCCGCGCTCGCTCCCGCTTGCGCTGGCATGGGGCTCGTCGTCGGGGTGCGGTCGGAGCACCCCACGGCAGCGCTCACTACCAAAAGCAGGAGCCTCAAGCCAAGACGAAGGGGCTGGTCGGACATGGTCGGTCCCGTACCGTAGAATTCTACTTCCGTGCCAGCGCGGCCGCCCTTCTGAAATGTATTTTTCGAGCCCTTTCCGCGCCAAACATCTGATGGCTCTCGGGCTGGCGGGCCTGGCCGCACTCGCGAGCGTGGCCTTCCGGCGCGAGGAACCGGCTCCGACGGCCCGGAGCGCGGTCGATATCACTCTGCAGACGATCGGAAACCTGGGCGTGCCGATCACCTCGATCGCGAACGCCGGGGATTCCCGCCTCTTTCTCACGATCCAGACAGGCCGCATCCTGATCTGGGACGGGACGAGCT